>JAJYNS010000081.1 GCA_021786195.1 Actinomycetes bacterium
GCTCGAGGGCGCGCTCGAGCAGGGCCCGTGCCTCTCTCCTGCGACCACTGCGACGGCAGAAGCGGCCAAAGGCGAGGAGGGTCTCTGCCTCGGCGAGAGGCATCGGCAGCTCGCGGTGATGCTCGAGAGCCTCCTGGAAGCCTCGGTACGCTCCCTCGTCCTGCCCGCGCAGCCAGGAGATGGTGGCGAGTCCGACACACGCCGTGGCGCGCGGCGCACGGCAGGGCAGCCGCTGGCCTAGCTTGCTCAGCCGCAACGAGAGCGCTTCGGCCCTTTCGAGCTCGCCAGCGGCAACGTAGGCGTCGATCGCGCTCGCATGCCAGGGAACGACACACGGCTCGAGGATGCCGTAGCGCTCGGCGAGCTCGGCCGCAGCGTCCGCGGCGCGGGCCGCTCGCGGCGCGTCAGCTGCGGCAAGAAAGCGCCGGCATTCGAACAGGTGTAGCCAGAGGCGCAGATAGGGAGACTCGATCGAGGACTCGAGGAGCTCCTCGACCTTGGCCGTCCAGCGAGCGCTCCCCTCGTCGTCGCCGAGCTCGTGCTCGACGTGGGCCAGCCCGACGTAGCTGAACGGGGCAATGCTCGGCACCAGGGCGACGAGCTCAGCCGCCCGCAGCAGGAGCGCCCTGGCTTGGTCGAGCTTACCGATCCGCCACAGCGTGTCGGCGTGGTTGACGGCGAGGGTCTGCAAGGTGACGGCGGCACCCTGGGATCTCGCGGTGTCCTCGAGCTGCTCGAAGCAGCGCTCGCTCTCGTGGAAGCGCTCGAGGATCTTGGTGATGTTGGCCCAGCTGAAGAGGATGTCCCACTGCCACGGAGTGCGCACCGGCTGGCCGACGGCCGGCATCTCGGCTGAGGCGGAGGCCGCGACCTGCTCGACGGCGGTGGCGTCGCCGCCGATGATGGCGAGATGGGCGTCCGCCGCCCTTACGGCCTCGCCGACCGCGCCGCTGGCGTCGTCGGCCAGGCCGGCGATAGCCCGTCGTGCCTCCTGCACGCCCTCGAACAGCCAGTCGATGTAGGCCGAGTCGAGCCGGATCTCGACAGCGAGGTCGCGGTCGAGCCCCGTCGCGAGCGTGCTGGCGCTGGCTGCGGTGCGCTTGGCCTCGGCGACCCTGGCCGAGGCGAGCTGGGCCTGCGCGAGCAGGCGCAGAGCGCGTACCCGTTCGGCCACGGGGAGATCCTCGATGCGGAGCGTCTCGCAAATGGCGTTCTCTGCCGCGGCGAGGTCGCCCGTCGCGAGCCACGCCTGCGAGAGCTGCAGGCGCAGCCCTGGGGGGACCGTGGTTGAGGAGATCTCGACAGCGCGTGCCAAGTGTTGCGCTGCCGTGGCCACGGCACCGGCGGCGAGCGCCCGCTCTCCTGCCGCCGCGAGCATGCTTGCCGCCGACGCGTCGCCGCTCAGGTCCGCGAACAGGGCTTGGGAGAGCAGCTCCTCTGCCTCGGCACCCCGTTCGCGCAGCAGCCGGAAGGCGCTGGCGTGCAGCCCCTGGCGGACGAGAGGCGAGATGTCCTCGTAGAGCGCTTGGCGGACGAGCGGGTGCACGAACTCCGCCTTCCCGTCGCCCGACGAGCGCACCAGCCCGGCCTCGCAGAGATGTTGCAGTGACGCTGCGGCCTCTCGCTCGGACTGCCCGGCAAGCTCGGCGACGAGCACGGGCCGGAACCTACTGCTGAGCACGCTCGCCGCTCGAGCCCAGTGCAGCGCTGCAGCGCCGACCCCGGCAAAGCGCGGGAGGAAGATGCCCGCACCGCGGGCCGAGGGGGCGGTCAGGTCCTCGCCGCGTGCCAGCGCCGTGGCGCACTCGACGAGCAGGAGAGGGTTGCCTGCCGCAGCACGGCTCGCAGCCTGCAGCTGGTCGTCACCGGGAGCCTTTCCAAGGTGCTGCGCGAGCAGCGCGGCCCCAGCGGGGTCCGAGAGCGGCGGGAGCCGTTCCACCTGCGCGACCCCGTCGTACGCGAGCAGCATCGCCTGCTCGATCACCGTGCGAGGGAAGGGGCGCGTTGTGACGACGACCGTGACGGGCACGCGCTCGAGCCGCCGGCACATGAGGCAGAGCAGCTCGATCGAGTCGGGGTCGGCCCAGTGGAGGTCGTCGACCGCCAGCAGCAGAGGGCCCTCGACGCCGTTGTCAAGCCAGTCGAGCAGCTGCTCGTAGCGTCGAACGCGGGCGTCACCCGGGTGGTGGCTCAGCCTGCGCCCCTCGTGGTCCCTGAGTGGAGCGAATGCCAGGCCGGCCCGGTCGAGCAAACGGTCAAGCACGCCAAAAGGGATCGAGCCTTCGATCTCCGAGCACACGACGTGCGCCGTGCGAAAAGAGCGCCCGCCTTCGAGGCACCGGGCGAGCAGCGTCGTCTTGCCGAGCCCGGCCTCGCCGACGAGCGCCAACACGCTCGACCCGCCCTCGCTCGCGCGCCGGAGGGCCGCGTCGATCGCGGCCAACGCGCTCTCTCGCTCGAACAGTGCAGTCACCCCGCGCCTCCGAACCGAGGCTCGACACTAGCTCGCTCGGCCGCACAGGGCCGTGAATGATGGGGAAGCTTGCCGATGCCGCCCGACCTGCACGGCGCGAGAATCGTCAGCGGCGCCGCCGGGGCGGTGTCCCAGACCCGAAGGAAGCGACCGGTGCCCAGCTCCAGCGTGGTGCTTCACCTGACCCTCGACAGGGGTCCGCTGCTGGCGGGCGTCGTCGTCTCCGACGACGGTGTCGGCCCACTGCCCTTCTCGGGGTGGCTCGGCCTCGTCGAGGCGGTGGACATCTGCCGGCGCCTGCTGCCAACCGAGTTGACCGGGACCGACGCGGCTCGTCAGGAGGAGGAGAGGCCTCGCCACTGAAGCGGACCATGTGAGCCCAAGGGCTGCGCGCTCGCGCGGCCGGCGACGAGCCGGTGGCGAGGGTCGGGCTGGCCGCGGTGGGTCGAGCGAGATGTCAGGCGATGGGCAGGTCTCCCGATGCGTGGCGCGCCGCCTCGGCTCTAGCGTCGGCGCCACCATGGCCCAGGCACTGCTTCTCGTGCGCATCGTCCTCGCCGCGACCTTCTCGCTCGCGGGAATCGCCAAGCTGCTCGATCCCTCGGCGGCGCCTCGCCTGAGCGAGTATGCCGGGCTGCCCCAGCGCGTGCGGCCGGTGGTCCGCGCCTTGCCCGTTGCCGAGCTGGCGGTCGCGGCCGGCCTGCTCGTAGCCCGCACGAGCAGGCCGACGGCTGCCGTCATGGCTGGCATGCTGGCCGGCTTCTCGGTCCTTGTCGCTCGGCGGGTGGCTTCCCACGACGGAAGCTCGTGTGGTTGCTTTGGCCGCCTCGATGCGGCGCTGCTCAGCCAGCACCCACTCGTGCGCAATGCGGCGCTGTTCGGCGGCTCGCTGTTCGTCGTGGCCGGCGGTGCCGGCTTGCCGCTCGGCGCGCTCGGGCATCAGCCCGCCTGGCTCGCCACGTTGCTTGTGCTTCTCGCTGCTGTCGTGAGCTTCCTGCACCTTCGCCGCCGCGGCGGCCCGCGCCGGGCCTTCCCGGGCCCGCGGGAGCTCGCGGCTGGAGCCGAGCGAACCGTGGTCGCCTTCCTCGAGCCGGGTTGTGCGGCCTGCCGCTCGCTCCTGCCGGTGCTGCAGCGATTCGACGAAGCCGCCGTCGGCGCGCGCCTGGTGCTCGTCACCGGCTCGCCGATCGTCGAAGACCCCGAGTTCCGTGCTGCCGCCAGAGTCGCGGCACGCCACCTCGCCGACCGCGGAGCGCTCGCCGCCCGCTACGGCATCAGCACCACGCCGGCCGCGGTTGTGCTCAGCCGACGCGGCTCGCTCGAGCGGGTCGTCTTCGGCGCGCCCGGTGTGCAGGCGCTGCTCGAGCCCGATCTGGCTTCCGACTCCGGGCTCGAGCCAGAGGCACCTGGCGTGATCAGCCGCCGGCGGCTTCTCGCCGTCGGTCTCGCCGTGGCGTCAGCGCTGCCGCGCTTGTCCCTTCCGAGTGGGTTGCGCACCTGGATCGGGCGGTTGGCCGCGGCGACCGGCGTCACCTGCCCAAGCTGCGGCAGTTGCGTCGTCTGCGATGCCGCCACCGGTTCTTCCACGCTCCAGTGTCGCCCGTGCGTGCAGCATTGCTCGGGTCTCAAGCTGTGCAAGAGCTTTGCCAACGAGTTCCCCGTGTTCACGACGTTAGCGCACCACCTGCGCGACCAGGGGTTCTCGCAGGACGGCGAGATGGTCACCCACGGGCTCGAGCGAGCGAGCAAGCTGATCGTGATGTCGGGTTCGACCTCCTTCACCCGCAGGTCTGCCTCGACGCCCCGGGCTGTGCTGATCTACAGCCTCGTCGACAGCGGGCAGATCGCCTGGGCGGCGCTGTTGGACGCCAAGGGGGCTGTGCGTACCGTGGCGACGGTTGTCAACGGTCTGGTCGTGACCGCCGACGTCACCCCGCCGCCCGCCTCCGCGGCCACCGCCGGGCCGAGCACCCGGCACAGCCCGAGCAAGGCGGGCACCATGCACGCCGCGCAACCGCTCATGTCGAGGGCCGCGTTCGACCCGCTCGCCAGCTCACCCTACAGCTGCGGGGACGTCTGCTCCTTTGCCGTCGGCATCGCCGTCTCGCTCCTTGCTCTGCCGCTTGCCGTGATCAGCGCGCCGGAGACGGCCGCGCTCGGCTTCGCCGCGTCGCTCTTCGCCGGGGGCATCGGGCTCGCCAACACGGCGAGCGGCGCCGCGCTGAGCGCGTTGCTGCCGCTGGTGCAGAGCGCGTCGCTCGTGAATGGTGTGATCGACGGTCTCACCGGTCTGGACAACGCGCTGGGCCAGACCACCTTCTGCGAGGACTACGCATGCAAGCTGCTCAAGTTCTGCTGCAACTACAGCGGGCACTGCAACGAGTCCGACGCTCAGTGCGAGCACGACTGCCCCGGGGGCCTCGCCCACCCGATGGCCCACTGCGACGCATACCTTGACGGCAAGCGCGTCTCGAGCCTGATCGCGCCATGAGCGAGAGAGCAGGACACCCTGAGCCGGTTCCAGGCAGCCTGCCGCCGGACGATCTGCTGCGTGCCGACCCAGATGTCGGGATGACCGGCCGGATGGGGGAGGCGGGAGTGGAGCTGCCTCCGGACAAGACGCGGATCGTCTATTGCAAGGACCCCAGGCGCCGGGGCGGCCAAGCGCACACCAGCTTCAGCTTCCTCGGGTATCGGCTCCCGGCACGCCCGGAGCGGCGGAGGGACGGGAAGAAGTTCATCTCGTTCCTCCCTACGATGGGCCCCGAGGTGCTCGAGGCCAAAGGCGCCGACACGGGCTCCATGCGCGTCCATCGGCGTGCGGCCCTCAGCCATAGCGCCCACCCGCCAGGGCGACGACGGTGCGCCCGAGCGCGCGTGGTGTCGGCTTGGGCTCGGCCAAACGGGCGATCTCGATGCTCGGCCTCCAGGCCCGACCCTGCCATGCGGCCGGGTCCATCGGTCCGCTACGCCGGCCGGAGAACAACCAGTCGTCGAGGCTGAGCACGCGCTCGTCGATGTGCATGGCCGAGCGCTCGACCAGCTCGTGGGTGATCCTCGGGACCGCCCGCTCGCCCGCCGTGGTTTCTCGAGCTCGTCGAGGGAGAGGAACCGCCGCTCGACCCGATCTCGCTCCGGCCGCGCGACCGACGCCGCCGGACTGGAGGAGATCATCCCTTCTGCCACCGCATCGGAGAGGCGCTTCTTCAAGGGCAGGAGGCTCCTGCCGACAGTCGGCAGCGTCGGGCCAGCGGGCCTCGAAGGTCACCATCCCGCTCGGCCAGACGTCGCGACGGACGCCCGGCGGGAGTTCACCGCGAGGTGCTCGAGGAGCTGACGAGGATCGACTTCATCCGTTCGGGCAGCATGGCGCCTCGCTTCAACTACTGCGGCAAGGCGAACTGCCGCTGCCACGGCGACCCACCACAGGCGCATGGGCCGTACTTGCAGCGGAAAGCGAAAGTGAACGGCAAGACCGTCAACCGGCGCCTGAGCGCCCGCGAGGCCGACCTCTACAGGAGTGGATCGGCAACGATCGGCGCCCACGTGCCCTCATCGGTGAGCTACGACGCGTCGCCGAGAAGGCCACGAACCTCATACTCGAGGCCGAGACAAAGGTCTAATCGAAAGCTCAGAATCGGGCCGATCAACAGCATGACCTGGGGTTTTCGACAGGACACTTATCAGATATGATTAGGCGATGGTCACTCGACGTCCACGTGGACGACCAGAGGGTGGGCAGTTCGCGCCAACGCATCGCCCAGAGGCCGTCGGCAGCGACCTGCACGACGACGTCGCACCAGGTCTAGAGCGCCCTGTCCTCCAACGGGTCCTGGCATCTGCCGCGCGGCTCCAAGAGATCGTTCCCGACGCCGTGCGCGTCGGCGGCTCCGCCGCGGCGTTGTGGGCCAACCATCGGGAGTCGTCCGACCACGACCATGTCGTCGCGGACCTCGATCAGCGCTTCGATGCGGTCCTCGAGGCGATCGAGGCCACCGATGGGTGGGTCACCAATCGAGTCGCTCCGGGCAAGCTCGTCCTTGGTGAGCTCGGCGGCATCGAGACAGGTGTCCGACAGCTGATCCGCAAGCGCCCCCTCGAGGTCACCAAGGTCGGCCTCGAAGATGGCAGGAGCGTCCGTGTGCCGACTCCCGACGAGATCATGCGGATCAAGGGGTACCTCATCGTTCGTCGGAACCAGACACGGGACTACCTCGATGTCGTGGCGCTCGCTGATCGCTACGGCGTCGAGCACGCCGCGGCGGTGCTTCGGCACTTGGACGACTACTACGGCGATCAGCGACGCCCGGAGGCCGAAGGTGTCGCCACACAGCTCGTGCGCCAGCTCTCTGATCCTCGTCCAAAGGATTACCGGACGACGAAGCAGCTTTCGAGCTACAAGGGCCTCGCCGCGAGGTGGTCAAAGTGGAGCGAAGTCGTGCGCTTTTGCAAGCACCTTGCTCTCGCGATCGCGAGGACCACGTGATGGCGAGCGACCTCCGGTTCCGCAACATCGACGCATCGCCGGACGATCCCGTCGAGACCTGGCCTTTCGAGGGAGTCCTCGCTGCCCTCGAGCGGGGGACGCTTCCAGACTGGCGGCGGCTGATCCACTCGATCGACGCTGATCCTTGGGGCGTCGTCGCCCGCGAGGTCGAAGAAGCCCTTCTGTTGGAGCTCCCCTACGGGGTCGCTCCGCTGTTCCATGAGGCGATCCGTGAAGCGCGTGCCCGGGCCGCTGAAAGCGAGGAACAAGCGGTTGCAGCCGAGGTCCGAGACCTTGTCACCCAATCGGGGCTCTCACTCGGCGAGCTCGCCGCGAGGATCGGTACCTCGGCCTCGCGGTTGTCGACCTATCGATCAGGAAAGGTGGTGCCGTCGGCAGCACTCATGGTCCGCATGCGAAACGTCGTCCAGCGGACCAAGGCGGAGAATCGACCGCAATAGGCCCATCCGCCGCATGGTTGGAACCGATGCCGGCGCGTTGTCGCTCCAACCAGCCAGCCCAGTCGCTCGCCCCGGTCCTCTTGCTCGCCGTTGTCGGGGTCGCCGTGGTGTCGTGCTGGCTCGGCCTTCCAGCAGTCGCCGTGGCCCGGGCTGGTGCGCTCGCCGTCGCCTGGGAGGATCGCGTGCGGCGCCGAGACGTACCGGGCACGAGCGGCGTCGTCGAAGACGTGGAACAGTCCCGCTGTCGACAACGCCGTCGAAGGTCTCTCCGCGCGCGGAGAGCCGCGGCACGTTGAACACCTGGAGGCGGAATTGGACGCATCGCTCGGTGGCCCTGCGACCAGCGATCTCGATCGCCCGGCAGGGCAGGCCGACCGCGAGCACACGAGGGCAGCCGCGCGCCGCGAGGATCGTGTGCCCCGCGGTACAGCGGGGGCATCGAGCGAGCTGGCGTCAAACAAGCGGACAAATCGCGACCCGCGGCGGACCAATGTCCCAGAGCGAAGGTGAGCCTGCGTACCACCTGTCCCAGATGTGCGCGGCGCCGGCGGTGGTCACCCCGCCATCCTCCCAGGAGCGTGCGACGACCTCGCCCGGTTCGCGTCGACGACTGAGCTCCCGTGTGCGGGTTGCATCGACCGCGCTCGCTCACCCACGGTCGACGTCGATGCCGCTCGCCTCGAACGCTGCGAGAGCGTCGCCCACGAGCCGAGAGGCCTCGAGGGGAGCGAGCTCCGCCTCAAGCAGGCTCGCGAGTTCCTCCTCTGAGCACCATTCTCTGACCCTTGGGTCTCTCGACGCTGCGCCGAGGAGCGTGGAGGTGCCGTCTGCGCAGACCACCGCGACGAGCTCCCGAACAATCTCCTGCGCCTGCATGCGGCCGACGTGAGGAGTGAGGCGGTTGGCCAGTTGCTCGGACATCGGCAGGCCACGCAGCAACGCGAAGTTGCGCCGCATCCGGTCGCGATCGACCTCGAGAGCCGCGCAGAGATCGCGCCCTTGCAGCGCGAGGCTTCCCGAGAGGAGCAGGAGGTCACGCAGGGGTACCCACTCGGCCTGCCAGGTCCCTGCGCCCCGCTCGTTCTCCTGTGCCGTCGCCGCGAACAGCGTGGCGAGCAACCCGGGGGCGCGTAGCGCCCCGGCGCGCACCTCGATCGCACGCACCGCGTTCGCCTTGTGCGGCATCGCCGAGGACCGCCCCCGCCCCGCTCCGGTCTCGCGCAGCTCCCCCACCTCGGTCTGTGAGAGAAGGATCACGTCGGTCGCGATCTTCGACCATACGCTGGCGACGAGCGCGAGCGCCGAACCGAGCCCGACGATCGAGGCACGGTTGGTGTGCCAGGGCAGCACGGGGTTGTACAGCCCCAGCTCCGCCGCCATGTGGCCCCGCACCCGGGGGCCCATTTCGCCGAAGGCGGCCAGGGTACCGGTGGCCCCGCCGAGTTGCACCGCCAGCCGCCCCCGTGCGGAACGGAGGCAGCGGTGCGAGTCGACAAGCGCGAGGCACCATCCTGCGGCCTTGAGGCCCAGGGAGTAAGGACCCGCGTGTTGGCCGAGCGTCCTTCCGACCATGAGCGTCCGCGCCTCGCGTCGCGCGAGCCCTGCCAGCCCAGATGCGGCGTCGGCGGTCGCCTCCATGCAGGACGCAAGCACCCGCCGCGCGACGAGCACCGTCGCGGTGTCCCAGGCGTCCTGGCTGGTCGCACCATAGTGGATGAACGACGCGGCGATCGGTTCGGCCGCCGCACACAGATCCTCGATGACGGGAATGACCGGCGAGCCGCTCGCCTCGGCGCGCGACCCCAGACTCGCCCAGTCGATCGAGCCCACCACGCACACGTTCTCGATCGCCGCCGCAGCTTCCGCAGGTATGAGGCCTGCCACCGCCGAGGCACGCGCCAGCGCCCGCTCGAACGCGAGCACTCCCTCCATGTACGATCGCTCGTCGACCAGCTCGACGATCTCCCCGCGCCGCGCGCCGGGTTGCAGCAGGCCGACCTCGTCCGCTGGCCACCGGGTCATTGTCGACCGGTCGCAAGGCCCAGCTCCCGAAGCGCCGCGTCGGCGGTCGCCATGGCGTGGTTTGCCACCGGTACGCCCGCGTAGACAGCCGTGTGGAAGAAGACCTCCCGGATCTCCTCGGGGGTGAGCCCGTGCCGGATAGCGGCCTTGACGTGCATGGGAATCTCGTGGTCGTTGTGGAGGGCCGCAAGCAGCGCCAGCGTGAGGGCGCTGCGCATGCGACGGTCGAGCACGGGCCGTGCCCACGACGCGGCCCAGGCGTGCAATGTGATGAAGTCCTGGAACTCATCGCTGAAGTCAGACGTCGCCGCCCGGGCTCCGTCGACGTGCTCGTCGGTCAGCACCTCCCGTCGAGCCCTCATGCCCGCGGCGTACACGCTCGACCGATAGCCGTCAGACCCGACTTCCGAAGATGCGAGACACACGACAGGCCCAGAAATGGACGTTGAGCTGGGCGAACGGGCGCGCGGCGACCGGGTGGTCGTGTTACTACGCGAGGCGCTGAGCTGGGACTACGCGGCGGGCTCGGGAAGCACGAAGTCCTGGAACTGGGCCGGCTCGGCGATGCCGAGGGCGGCGAGGATCGCACGCTGGCCCGGCGTCGTCGCCGTCCGCTTGGAGACCCGGGCGCCGTCGATCTCGTAGGTGACGAGGTGCATCCGCTCGAGCTCGTTCGAGATGTTGCGCCAGGTGTCCTTGCAGGCGATCTCGATCGTGCGGATCATGAGCAGCGCCAGCCAGCACAGCTGGACATGGGCGCGGATGCGGTCCTCGCGCCAGTGGTAGACGGGACGAAGGGCGATCGCGCCCTTCAGGTCCCGCCAGCCCCGCTCGACCTCCGAGAGCTGCTTGTAGCCAAGCGCCATGTCGGTGGCCGAGAGTGAGTCGTCGTCGGACCTGAGCAAGAACTTGCCGTCGTAGCGGGCTTCGTCGGCGACCTTGGCCTTGTCGACGCGGAGCTTGCCCTCAGGCGTGCGGCGCAGGAGGCGGTGCAGGGCGGGCGTGGTGCGAAGCTCGCCGACGAGCTCGTCGCGGCGCTGGCGGGTCCAGTCGTCGGATCCGGCGATGCGCGACTCGAGGTGGGCGACGAGGTTGGCGCGCACGCGCCGGTCGCGACCGGCGACCTCGGGGTTGTGACAGACCACGAAGCGCTGGGCGCGCGCGCCCTCGCCGACGCGCACCTCCTTCACCTCCAAGTTGTCGGCCACCTGGTGGTAGCGCCCGGGGCGAGAGAGCGCCTGTCGAGCCTCTTTCGAGGCGCTTCGCAGCTTCTCGGCCAAGATGTAGTGCCCGCCGCCCTGGGACAGATACGAGCGGTTGTCGGCGGAGTTAAAGCCCGAGTCCGCAACGAACACGACGCGCTGCAGCATCCAGCTGCCGAGGTCATCCTTGATCTTCTTGATGATCGCCTGGTCAGAGGTGGTGCCGGGGAAGGTCCAGCAGCGGATCGGCACGCCCTCGGCGGTCACGGCCATGCCGAGCACGACCTGAGGCAGATCGGGCCTGTGGTCCTTGGAGTGCTTGGAGAACCGCCGCGTGGCGCGTTCTTCTGGCGCGGCGCCGGAAGACACCTCGACCTTGGCCTGCGACTCGCCCTCAGCTTGGTCGAGCTCCACGAGATCATCGGCGACGTCTCGGCAAAAGTAGGTCGAGGAGGTATCGACGAAGATGACGTCACAGGACAGGTTCAACAGGTTGGCCGTACGGTCGAAGATCTTCTCGGCGATCTCGGGAAGGGCTTCCAACAAGAAGTCCATCGCTGCGTAGCAGGCGTCTTCTGAGAATCTCGGGCAGGAACCGATGGCGACGCGTTGCTCGACCCAGCTGCAGGCTGCCAGCTTGGAGAGCGGCTCGAGGCAGCGGTTCGCCACGAGGGCGAAGAGCACCCGCTCGACGAGGGAGGCCTCGAGGCGCCGGCCCGAGGCAGTCGTGGTGAGCGCCTCGGCGATGCCGAGACCGGACCAGACCCCGTCGAGCACGTAGGCGCCGCCGAAGCGCCGCGAGTCGAGGATCTCGAGCTCACCGTCGCGTCGCGCTGGCGTGGCGACCGCGACGGGCAGACGGTCGCCGCCGTCGGGCTCGA
>JAJYNS010000052.1 GCA_021786195.1 Actinomycetes bacterium
CGTCGACGTGCGGGGCGAAGCCGACCGAAGGGGATCCTCGGAGCGCCGCGAGCAGCCCGAGGACCCCGGGGCGGGAGAGGTCGGCGAGGACGAGGTCTGCGCCGTCCTCGAGGAGCCTGGGGACCTCCTCGGCACTGCGGGCGAGGACGACCACCTTCCCGGCCGCCTCGACGGCCGCCGAGATGCGGCTTTGGTCGAGCAGGTCAGGGGCGAGGACCACGACGGCCGGCACGTCTCCATTCTGTCGGCTCTGTCGGCGTCGAGTGCCGCCTCGTCCGCAGGGAGGGCTGCCGCCGTATACCCGCTCGTGGACCGACAGCCCGGCTCAGGCCGTTGCCGCGCCGCTCGGGTCGGCCACGCGGAGAGCCGCTCGGGCTGGCCCTGGCCGCTCGCGGCGCGGCTGCTCGCCGTCGGGCTGCTCTCGGCGACCGGCGCGATCCACCTCGATCTCTACCTCACCGGCTATCGCTCCGTGGCGACGATCGGCCCGTTGTTCCTCTTCCAGGTGGTCTCGGCGCTCGTGCTGGCCGCCGCCCTCGCCGTCGTCTCCTCGGTGCTGCTGTCGGCGGCCGGGGCGCTGTTCCTCCTCGCCACGCTGGGCGGCTACGTGCTCAGCATCGTGGTCGGCCTGTTCGGCTTCCACGAGGTGCGCACGACGGCAGGGACGGTCGCCGGCGTCGTCGAGGTCCTCGGCGCCGCGGCGCTCGTCGGGCACTGCACGCTCCTGTCGAGGCGGGGCACGCTTGCAGCCGCAGGTGGGGCCAGGTCCGGCCCCGCCGCGTGGCGTCGCGCGCTCGTCGTCGCACGGCGCCTCTCCCGTTCGCCGGGGGCTCCCGGCCTGTCCGCGGGCGCCGCCGCCGTCGCCGGCGGGCTCGCGCTCGGCCTCGCGCTCGCGACGGCGAGCCCGGCGTCGGCAGGGGGCCCGGCAGAGGTCGTCGCCATCGAGCTCCACGGCTACGGGAGGGTGCTCGCGACGGCGAGCCGGCGGAGCCTGTACCTGCTGTCCTCGGAGGCCCGGGGACGGATCACCTGCACGGGGGGGTGCCTGTCGCTGTGGCCGCCCCTGCTCGTCCCCCGAGGCGCTCGACCCCGGGCCGGCCCGGGAGTCGCGGGGAGGCTCGGGGTGATCCGGTTGCGGGGCGGGTCCCGCCAGCTCACCTTCAACGGCTACCCGCTCTACACCTTCGTCGGGGACTCCGGGCCCGCCGGTGCGGCGGGGGAGGGGATCGCCGCGAACGGCGGGGTGTGGTACCTCGTGAGGGCCGGGGCGACGAGCGCGCTCGAGACCGCCGTGCGCCACGCGTAGTCTCTTCTGGGCGGTCGCACGCCGGAGGGACGGCAGGGCGCATGGGACCGCAGGACATGGCCGATGGGCGACGGCGGAGGAGGACGTGTCGTCCCGGGGCACTGCTCGCCGCTCGGCCGGTGTTGGTCGCCCTGGTGGCCCTGGCCGCGCCCTGGGCCCGCCTGTCAGCTGCGCCCGGGACAGCCACGGCAGCGCAGACGACCGCGAAGGCCGCTGCCCGCGGGCCCCGCCTCTCCTACGGCGTGAGAGCGCGCTGGGTCGTCGAGCAGAACTCGCTCCCGGGGACGACCGCCTGGGAGATCGCGCCGGGGCGGGCCGGGGGGATCTCGGGCTTCGCCTCGAGCACCTACGCGGTCGAGGGGGAGGAGGTCACGCTCTACGTCTCGACCAGGGCGCGCAGCTTCCGGGTCGACGCCTACCGGATGGGCTGGTACCAAGGCAAGGGCGCGAGGCTCGTCTGGCGCTCTCGAGACCTCGAGGGCCGCCGGCAGCCGGCGTGCACCCGGGCGGCGTCGACCAACATGGTCGCCTGCGACAACTGGGCTCCGTCGCTGCGGTTCGAGGT
The DNA here is from genome assembly GCA_021786195.1 of Actinomycetes bacterium. GTDB lineage: Bacteria > Actinomycetota > Acidimicrobiia > Acidimicrobiales > Bog-793 > JAKAOD01. The sequence goes on from JAJYNS010000052.1 coordinate 1,872, forward strand.
GACGGCGCGCTTCGTCCAGGGCGACTACCTCCTCGAACTCGTCGGCTCGGGCGGCCAGCGAAGCTACGTGCCCCTCACAGTCGCCGACCTCGAGAGCCGGTCCGCCTACCTCGTGAAGAACGACGTATACACCTGGCAGGCGTGGAACGACTACGGCGGCTACGACTTCTACGCAGGGCGCGGCACATGCCCCCCCGGCGTGTACCCGCTGTGCTCCCGGGCTCGGGTCGTCTCCTTCGACCGCCCCTACGCGTACGGCGACGGGGCGGGCGACTTCCTCGGCAGCGAGTACCCGCTGGTGCGCCTCGTCGAGGAGCACGGCCTCGACGTGAGCTACGCGACCGACCAGACGGTCCAGCAGCACCCCGGCATCCTGCTCCGGCACCGGGCGATGCTCTCGCTCGGCCACGACGAGTGCTGGTCGCTCGCCGAGCGCAACGCCGCGGACGCCGCGGAGGCCCGCGGCGTCAACATCGCTTTCTTCGGCGCGAGCGCCATCCTGCGCCACGTCCGGCTCGAGGCGTCCCCGCTCGGCCCCGACCGCGAGGAGGTCGACTACCGAGACTCGGCCGCCGACCCGCTCGACGGGAAGGGCAACCCGCTCGAGGTGACGGGCAACACCTGGGCCTCGCCGCCGGCGAGCTGGTCCGAGGTCGGCATGGTCGGCGAGCAGTACGCCGGCTATCTCGATCCGGGAGCCGCGCCGCGCCCGCTCGTCGTCGCGGCGGGCGCCCCGTCGTGGTTCCTCCGGGGCACAAGGCTCTCGGCCGGCTCGGCGGTCCCCGGCGTCGTCGCCGCCGACTTCGACGAGTACGACCCGGCGGACCATCCCGCCGATCTCGAGATCCTCGCCCATTCGCCGATCCCGCTCGGCCAGGCCGTGAGCGACGTCGGCGAGGCCGCGGGCGCCGCGTGGGCGGACACGACCTACTGGACCGACCCGGCGAGCGGCGCCGGCATCTTCGACAGTGGCACGACCGCCTGGATCCCTGCGCTCTCGCCCTGCCCGGCTGCCTCCCTGGCGGGGGAAGCTGGGCACCCCGGCTCCTCGAAGAGCTGCCCCGCCGCGGTGATGGCCCGCCTGACGGGGAACCTGCTCGCCCTCTTCGGCCAGGGGCCGGCGGGACGCGTCGCCCCGGCCGTCTCCAACCTGGCGAAGGTCTACGCTCCGATGAGGATGGCGAGATGACGCAGGGCGACCTTGCATGGCACGGCCCGCCGCCCGAGGGCGCCCGGTCGGGCGATGAGGCGGCAGGCGGGCGTCCGTCACCTTCGGCCTGCGGCGAGCAGGTGTGCATCACCTGCTCCGACGCGGCGGTCGAGGCTCGGGTGGTCGAGCTGCGAGCCGGCGGCCTGGCTCTCGTCGAGCCGGAGTCCGCAACCCAGGGCGCCGAGCGGGAGGTCGTGAGCGTGGTGCTCGTCGATGTCGAGGCCGGCGACCTCGTGCTCGTGCATGCCAAGGAGGCGATCGCGCGGCTCGACCGCCCGGGGGATCGCTGAGCGGCGCGCCGGCCCTCCGCTGGCGGATCCGGGCGGAGGGCATCGTCCAAGGTGTCGGCTTCCGTCCCTTCACCCACGCGCTCGCCACCCGTCTCGGGCTGGACGGTTTCGTCGGCAACGACTCCGAGGGCGTCGTCATCGAGGCCCAGGGGGACCCGGCCGCGCTCGAACAGCTCCTCGAGGCGCTCTCCATGGGCGCGCCGCCCCTCGCCGTCGTCGAGCGTCTCGGGGTCGAGCAGGTGCCCCTGCGCCGCGAGACGGGCTTTCGGATCGTGCCGAGCGAGTCCTCCGCTCCTGCGGCGACCATGGTCGCGCCGGACAGCGCGACCTGCTCGGACTGCCTGGCAGAGCTGTTCGACCCTGCGGACCGCCGCTACCGCTACGCCTTCATCAACTGCACGAACTGCGGGCCACGCTTCACCATCCTCGCCCGGGTGCCCTACGACCGGGCGAACACGTCGATGTCGGCGTTCGCGATGTGCGAGGAGTGCGCCCGCGAGTACCTCGATCCCACCGACCGCCGCCATCACGCCGAGCCGACGTGCTGCCCCGCCTGCGGACCGACCCTCCGCCTCCTCGACGCGGAGGGCCGGCGGCTCGAGGGCGACGCGGTCAGCGGGGCCGCGAGCATGATCCGAGACGGGGCGATCCTCGCGGTCAAGGGGCTGGGCGGCTACCACCTCGCCGCGGACGCGACGAACGAGGCGGCGGTGGGCGCGCTGCGGGCCCGAAAGCACCGGGAGGACCGGCCCTTCGCCCTGATGGTGGCCGATCTCGGCTCGGCCAGGGCGCTTTGCACCCTCACGCCGGAGGAGGAGGTGCTGCTCGCCGGTCCGCGCCGGCCGATCGTGCTCCTCGAGCGGCGACCCTGCGCCGAGGTGGCACCCGCGGTGGCCCCCACCAGCCGGCGTCTTGGCCTGATGCTCGCCTACACGCCGCTCCACCACCTTCTCGCGAGGGAGATCGGGCGGCCCTTCGTGCTCACGAGCGGGAACGTGTCCGACGAGCCGATCGCCTATCGGGACGAGGACGCCGAGGCTCGCCTCGCGAGGATCGCGGACGGCTTCGTCGTCCACGACCGGGCGATCCTCGTCCGTGCCGACGACTCGGTCACCCAGTCGTTCCGTGGAAGGGAGCTGGTCATCCGCCGCTCCCGGGGTCACGCACCGGCACCGGTGCCGCTCCGCATCTGCGGAGCGCGCAGCGTGCTCGGTTGCGGCGCCGAGCTGAAGCACACCTTCTGCGTGACGAGAGGCAGGCATGCGTTCTTGTCCCAGCACATCGGCGACCTCGAGAACTACGAGACGCTGAGGTCCTTCACCGACGGCGTCGAGCACCTCTGCCGCCTGCTCGAGGTGCGCCCGGGGCTCGTCGCCCACGACCTGCATCCGGAGTACCTCTCGACGAAGTACGCCCTATCGCTCGAGGACGTCGAGACGCTCGCCGTCCAGCACCACCATGCGCACATCGCGTCCTGCCTCGCCGACAACGGCCACTCGGGGCCGGTGATCGGGGTGGCCTTCGACGGCCTCGGCTACGGCCCCGACGGGACGGCCTGGGGCGGGGAGCTGCTCGTCGCCGACCTCACCGCCTTCGAGCGTGCCGGCCACCTCGAGACGGTCGCGCTGCCCGGCGGCGTGCGAGCGATCAGAGAGCCCTGGCGGATGGCGGCCGCCTGGCTCGACGCTGTGCTGGGCGACGAGGTGCCAGAGGACCTCGCCGTCGTCCGGCGCAACCGTGCGCGCTGGGCCGACGTCGTCGCGATCGCCCGCTCCGGGCTCGCTTCACCCACCACCTCGAGTGCCGGCCGGCTCTTCGACGCGGTCGCCGCGATCGTCGGGGTTCGGGACGCCGTCAACTACGAGGGGCAGGCGGCGGTCGAGCTCGAGCAGCTGGCCGACGCGAGCCTGGCCGACGCCTACCCGGTCCCCCTCGAGGCCTCCGCCGGGCGCAGGCAGGCCGGGCCGCTCGTCCTTGCCGCCGGCGAGCTGGTCCGGGCCGTCGTCGAGGATGTGCGTGCAGGCGTGGAGGCACCGGTCGTGTCGGCACGCTTCCACAACGGCCTGGCCGGCGCAGTCGTCGCCGCCTGCGAGGCGTTGAGGGCGCGAGCCGGCCTGTCGCTCGTCGCGCTCTCCGGAGGCGTCTTCCAGAACCGTCTGCTTCTCGAGCGGGTCGTCACCGGGCTCGAGTCGCTGGAGTTCCAGGTCCTGCTCCACTCGCGTGTCCCGCCCAACGACGGCGGGATCAGCCTCGGCCAGGTGGCCGTCGCCTCCGCCCGGGACGCGAGGCGGCGCCGTTGAACGGCTGTCCAGGCCGCGCTCAGGGCAGCCGGCCGTCGGGGACGAGGGGGAGCGAGCGGAGGCGGACGCCGGTCGCGTCGAAGATCGCGTTCGCGACGGCGGGCGCGACGGCGACGAGCGGGGTCTCGCCGGCGCCCGCCCCGGGCAGGTCGGGGCGGTCGAGGAGGACGACCTCGATCGGCGGCGCGTCGGACAGGCGAGGCACCCGATAGCCGGAGAGGGTCGCGTCGACGAGGCGGCCGTGGTCGATGGCCGCCCGCTCGAACAACGCGCCGCCGAGTGCCATCACCGTGCCCCCCTCGACCTGGTTGCGGACGGTGTCGGGGTTGACGACGGCCCCGCACTCGTAGGCGGTGACGACCCTGGTCACGCGCACTTTGCCTTCTGCGACGGCCACCTCGGCGCAGGTGGCCACGCGGCCGCCCTTCTCCACGGCGAGCGCGACGCCCTGGCCGAGCCGGGGCGCGCCCCGAGCGGGGACGCCTGAGCCGCCACGCCACCCGAAGCGCTCGACGCACGCGTCGAGGACCGCGGCGAGCCGGTCGTCTTCGAGCAGCCGCCGCCGGTACTCGAGCGGGTCGGCTCCGACGGCGGCGGCGAGCTCGTCGATGTGGGACTCTCGGGCGAAATTGTTCGCCGGGGCGCCAAGGGCACGGTAGGAGCCTTGCGCGAGCGGTGAGGAGGCGGGCCTGGAGCGGAACCGGCGGCTCGCTGCCTTGTAGGGGAACGTCGCGCCTGCGGAGCCGGCGTTCAGGTCGAGGAGGTCGAAGGCCGCGATCTCCCCGGAGGGGTCAAGGGCGGCCCGCACGTCGATCACGGCCATGGGGCGCAGATAGCCGAAGCGGAGCTCCTCGGCGCGGGTCCAGTGGACCATCACGGGCCGCCTCGCGCTGCGGGCGAGCCGGGCCGCCTCGACCGCGACCTCGCCGAGGTGCTTGCCTCCGAAGCCGCTCCCCGTCGGCGGGACAACGACCCGGACGGCGTCCTGGTCGAGGTCGAAGGCCTCGGCGAGGCTCCTGCGCACGCCGAAGGGGACCTGGGTCCCCGTCCAGACGGTGAGGTGCTCCCCGCCGTCGGGGCGGGTCGCCCACTCGGCGAGGGCCGCCCTCGTCTCGAGCGGCACGTGCGCGAGGTAGGTGGTCGTGTAGGTGGCGGCGGTCTGCACCGGGGCGGCGGCTCGGGCGGCATCGACGTCGCCGACCTGCTCCTCGACCGCTCGCTCCCAGCCCGAGGCCGGCCGGGTGTGCGAGCGGAGGTGCGCCTCCAGGTCGTCGGGTCCTGGAGCGGGCAGGTCCCACTCGGCCTCGACCGCGGCGAGCGCCCTGCGGGCGGTGGGGAGGTCTGTGGCGACCACACCGACCCATCCGCCGTCCTCGACGACCGTGACCCCCGAAAGCGCTCGCGCCGCAGCGGTGTCGACGCGTCCAAGGGTCGCGCCGGGAACGGGCGGCCGGAGCACCGCTCCGTAGCCCATCTCCGGGCGGCGCAGGTCCGAGACGAACCGGAGGGACCCGGTGACGACGTCGAGGCGGGAGCGGGAGTGGCCCTCGTGCCCGACCAGCCGGCGTCGCTCTGGCGGCACCAGCCCAGGCTCGCCCCGGACGAGCTCGACCCGGCGCTCGCCGGCGACGAGCTCACCGAAGCGGAGCCGCTCACCGCTCGGGCCCCCGGTCACCTCGCCGTCGGCGACCAAGAGGCGCCCCGGGGGGACTCCCAGGCGCTGCGCGGCCATCTCGGACAGCGCCCGGCGTGCCCCGGCAGCGGCACGACGAAGCGGCTCGCCGGCGTCGGGGATCGACCGGCTGCCGAAGGTCCCTATGTCGAAAGGGCAGAGGTCCGTGTCGCCGAGCACGACCGCGACGTCACGCAGGCGCGCGCCGAGCTCTTCGGCGACGAGGAGCCGGAACGCCGTGGTGTTGTCCTGGCCGACGTCGACCTTGCCGCTGAAGGCGAGCACCCTGCCGGAGCCGCCGACGTGGACCCAGGCGGCGTCGCCCGCAGAGGAGGTCCCGCCCGAAGCCGGCTCGGGCTCCCATACGGCGACGAGACCGTCACCGAGGACCTCGAAGTAGTCCCGGCGCTCCACCGGCGTGAGGTCCCAGGGGCGCTCGGGACGGCGGAGATCGGGCGGCTCGACCCGGACGAGCGCCTCGAGCGCCGTGCCGTCCGAGGCGTCGCCAGAGCCGTCCCCGCCCGCCGGGGTGCCGGGCGAGCGGGCGAGCGCAGCCGCTCGCCGGATGGCTCCGGGCAGCCGGGGGTAGCAGCCGCACCTGCACAGGCTCGGCTCGAGCGCCGCGGCGATCGCCTCGTCGTCGGGGTCGTCGTCACCGGCGAGCAGCGCCGCGGCCCGCAGGGCGATCCCCGGAGTGCAGTAGCCGCACTGGGACGCCCGCTCCTCGGCGAGCGCCCTCTGGACAGGATGCAGCCGGCCGTCTTGGGCCAAGCCCTCGATCGTGACCACCTCCCGCCCGGCAACCTGCTCGAGGCGGGTCCGGCAGGCGAGGACCGGCGACCCGTCGACGAGCACGGTGCACGCGCCGCAGACCCCCTCGCCGCAGCCGGGCTTCGTGCCGCTCAGCCCGAGATCGTCGCGCAGGAACCAGAGGAGGCTCCGGTCCATGGCCCTGCCGAGGTCGCAGGTCTCGCCGTTGACCAGCGCCATGCTCATGCCGCCCTCCCTCTCGCCCGACCCGGGGTTGCGGGCGCCTCGATGCTCAGTCGTAGGGGAAGGTTCGCCGAGGACTGGCCGATCTCGAGCTGGTAGCGACCCGGGAGGGTCCGGAAGCGCCCTCCGAGGTAGGCCTCGAAGGCGCGGCGAGTGAGCCTGAGCGTGAGGGTCCGGGATCCGCCGGCCCGAAGCGAGACCGCGGAGAAGGCCCGCAGCTGCAGCGGTGGCTCGCCTGCCGCCTTCGGGTAGCCGAGGTAGGCCTGGACGACGGCAGTCCCCGACCTCGGACCGGTGTCTCGCACGGTCATCTGCACCGACTCGGCACCTCGCCCCGCCCGGGCCGAGACGTGCGAGATCGAGAAGCTCGTGTAGGAAAGGCCGAAGCCGAAGGGGAACAGCGGCGTGAGGTGGTGGACCTGGTCGTAGCGGTAGCCGATGTCGAGGCCCTCGCTGTAGCGGACGACGGAGTCGACCCCGGGATAGGCGGCGGCGGTGCGGGCCGGGACGGCGGCCTCGCTCGCCGGGAAGGTGACCGGCAGGTGACCTGCGGGGTCGAAGCGGCCGATGAGCACCGACGCGATCGCTCGCCCGCCCTGCTCGCCCGGGTACCACGCCTCGAGCACGGCGGCGACCCTCTGCAGCCAGGGCATGAGGACAGGGCCGCCGGTCTCGAGCACGACGACCGTGCGCGGGTTCGCCTCCGCGACGGCCGTGACGAGCGCGTTCTGGTCGCCTGGGAGCGATAGGTTCGGCCGGTCGACTCCCTCGCTGTTGAAGTCGTTGACGAAGACCACGGCGACCCGCGCGGCCCTCGCGGCGCGCACCGCCGCGAGGATCCCCGGGCTCTGGTAGGCCATCCCGAGCCGGGGCTCGGCCGCGGGGCTCACCGCGAACCAGCGGACCTCGAGGCGGTAGCGCCTGCCGGCGACGAGCGGGATGCTCGCCGACCAGGGGGCGGGACCGTGCAGGCCGGCGCTTCTCAGGACGGTCGAGCCGTCGATCGTGAACCACGTGTCGCCCCGCTGCGTCAGGGAGAAGGTGTACAGGCCGCTTCTCGAAGGGGTGAGCGTCCCGGTCCAGCTCGTCCATCCGCTGCCGGCACGGGGCAGGGTCGCGGTCGCCGCCTGCAGCGTCACCCTCGGGGACCGCAGCGACTCGAGGTCGGCGACTCCCTCGGGGTCCTTGCCGGTCAGCGAAGGGGGCTCCGGGCCGCTCGGGAGCACCTGCGGCGCGGAGAGCTCCCGGCCGGGGATCCCGGGGAGCAGGAGCGACTGGTCGCCGCCGGGGGAGTAGGTGAGCTTGACGTGGCGGCCGAGCGCCGAGGCGAGGCCCAGCAGCGGGGTCACGAGGTGGCTCGGCCACGTCCGGGCGCTTCCGTAGCCGGCGCTCATGGTCGCCCTGCCGGCGTCGGCGCCGATCACGGCGACGGACCGGAGCCGGCCCGGGTCGAGGGGCAGCACGCCGTGCGAGTTCTTCAGCAGCACGATCGAGCTCTCGGCGGCCTCCCTTGCGAACTCGGCGTCGGCCGCCGTCGCCACGTTCGCATCCGCGCGGCCGGTCGGAGGTCGCCCGATCATGTGGAACGCGAACATCTCCCCGAGGACCCGGCGGACGGCGCCGTCCAGCTGGGCGATGCCGAGCTGGCGATCTGCCAGGGCGTTGCGCAGCTGTGTCGCCGCGGCAGGCTTGATCATCGCCAGCCCGGCGCGAAACGCCGGCGCCGGCGCACCCACCGCGCCGAGGTCCGAGCGGACGAAGCCCTCGAAACCCCAGGAGGAGAGCGTCTTGTACAGGAGCGGTGAGGAGCAGTCGTTGACCCCGTCGAGCTCGCCGTAGGCGCACATGAGCGAGGCGCCGTGCGCCTGTTCGACGACCGCTCGGAACGGCGCGAGGTAGAGCTCCTCGAGCGCTCGCGGCGCCACGACCTGGTCGACGAGCAGCCGGGCGGTCTCCTGGTTGTAGGCAGTGAAGTGCTTGGCGTCCGACATCACGCCCTCGGACTGGATCCCCTCGACGTCGGCGACACCGAGGGCCGCGGTGAGGTCCGGGTCCTCGCCGTAGGCCTCGAAGGCACGCCCGCTCTCCGGCACCCGGTCGAGGTTGAGCTCGGGTCCCTGGACGACGTCGATCCCCTTGCCGCGCGCCTCGAGGCCCTCTACTTGTCCGTAGCGGTAGGCGAGCGCGGTGTCGAAGCTCGCCGCGATGCCGAGGGAGGCGGGGAGCTGAGTGACGCCGTGCATCCCGTACGAGATCCCGTTCGGGCCGTCGGAGAGCGTGAGCGAGGGGATGCACAGGCGCGCGATCGCGGCGTTACGGTTCTCGTAGCCTCCGCCGGCGGCGAGGCCGACGAAGGCGAGCTTCTCCCCGAGCGTCATCCTCGACATGACCTGTCCTGCGAGCTCGCTCGGGCTGTACCGGCGGGTTGCCGCGGGGCTCGTCCAAGGGCACCTCGCGGTGTCGAAGCTCGCCGCCGGTTCCCCGGCGGCGGGGACGAGGCTGCGGGTGGCCGCGAGCGAGGCGGCGCCGATCGCGGCCGTCGCCGCCGCGAGCAGGTCCCGTCCGAGCGAGCGAGCGCGCCGACCGGCGTGCCTGCGCGCTCCGGCGCGACGTTGCATCGACGTGTCTCGAGGCGCGGCGCTGCGACGCATCGTCTCCCTCTCGTCCCGAGGCGCGAACTACGGCGAACTGCGCGCAAGGCTTGTGCCGAGCAAGCGCGCCGGAGTAGGGGCGAACGACCCATCACGAGGTCGGTGGGCTGTTCAGCGGCGGGAACGGCCGGATGGAGCACAGCTCGTCGCCGCCGGGCTCATCCGGCGCTTCGCGGTCCGGCCGCCGCCGGGTGGCCCGCGGCCGATCGGAGCCTGCGCCGCTCCCGCTCGGTCGTCCCGCCCCAGATCCCTCTGACCTAGATCCTCGAGTCAGCTGGGCAAACACGACCCGAAAGACGTGACGAGGTGCCTCTCACCTGGGACAATGGTGGTTGTGAAAGCCCCATGATCCCGAGAGGAAAGGCACCCGTCAGGTGAGAAGGATACGCCGACAGATCCGCCGTGTCCGCCTTGGAGAGGCGGACCCGAGCCTCACCCCGAGAGCGGGCCTTCGCCTCGTCGCCGAGCTCGACCGCATCCTCGGCGTCGTGGCCACCCTCGACGATCACATCGGCCCGACGACGGCCCGCCGACGAG
>JAJYNS010000053.1 GCA_021786195.1 Actinomycetes bacterium
CTGACGGGTCACCCGCCGAACACTCAGTACCCGAACGGGCTGTCGGCCGACGGCCTGCCCGAGCCACCGTCGGCGCAGTTCCTCCTCGGCACCGACGACCTCGGGCGCGACCTGCTCGTGAGGATCGCCTACGGCGCGCAGGTCTCGCTGCTCGTCGGGGTGGTGGCCACGCTCGTCACCGTCACGATCGGGGCGATCGTCGGGCTGCTCGCCGGCTTCTTCGGGGGGCTCGTCGACACGGTCCTCTCCCGCCTCGTCGACGTGATGCTGGCAATCCCCTTCCTGCTGTTCGCCATCTCCCTCGCCTCGGTGGTCTCGATCACCCCGCTGCACTTCGGGCCCGTCACCGTGCACCAGGGCGTCGGGATCGTGATCACCGTGATCGGGATCTTCTCCTGGTCCACCGTGGCGCGAATCGTGCGCGGCCAGGTGCTGGCGATCCGGGAGAAGGAGTACATCGAGGCGGCACGTTCCCTCGGCGCCCCCGCCTGGAGGATCCTGCTCGTCGACGTCGTGCCGAACGTCGTCGCCACGATCATCGTCTACGCCTCGCTGCTGATCCCCCTCAGCATCGTCGCCGAGGCCACGCTCTCCTACCTCGGCGTCGGGATCCCCCCGCCGACCGCGGACTGGGGATCGATGATCGCGACCTCCCAGCAGTACTACCAGGAAGCCTGGTGGTACGTGGTGTTCCCGAGCCTCGCCCTGCTGATCACGACCGTCGCTTTCAACGTGCTCGGGGACGGGATCCGCGACGCCTTCGACCCCCGCGCCAGCCGACTGATCGCCGAGCGGCAATGATCCGCTTCCTCGCCCGCCGGCTCGCCCTCGGCGTCCTCGTGATGTTCTTCGTCACGGTGATCGTGTTCCTGATCTTCTACGTCGGACCGGGGCCGGCCTTCGTCGCGAGAGCGCTCGCCGGGCGCGAGGCGCCACCTGCGACCGTGAAGCTCATCGCCGAGCGGCTCCTGCTCGATCGGCCCTGGTACGTGCAGTACGGGCACTTCGTCGCCCAGCTCGCGCACGGCAACCTCGGGTACGACTACTACCACGGCGAGTCCGTGAACACGATCATCGCCCAGGCCTTCCCGATCACCCTGTCGCTCGTGGTCGGCGCGGCGGTGATCTGGTTCGTCATCGGTGTCCTCTCCGGCGTCGCCTCCGCGGTGCGGCCGCGCTCCGTGCTCGACCGCTCGCTCACCGTGCTGGCGCTGTTCTTCTACTCGATGCCCTCCTTTGTGCTCGGCCTGCTCCTGCTGGAGCTGCTCTTCTACCAGCTCAGCCTGCACGGGCTGCGCTGGTTCCCCGCCTCGGGGTACACCTCGCCCAGCCAGAGCGTGGTCGGCTGGATGCACCACCTCATCCTCCCCTGGGTCACGCTCGCGCTCGTCTCGGCGGCCGCCTACACGCGCCTGACGCGGACCTCGATGCTCGACGTGCTCGGGGAGGACTACATCCGCACGGCCCGAGCCAAGGGCCTGCGCGAGTCGCGCATCACCTTCCGGCACGGCCTTCGGGCCGCCCTCGCGCCGGTCATCACCCAGCTCGGGATCGACACCGGCACGCTGTTCGGCGGGGCGGTGGTCACCGAGGTCGTCTTCGGCCTGCCCGGCCTCGGCTACACGGCCGTCCAGGCGATCACGAACCAGGACCTGCCGGTGATCATCGGCGTCGTGATCATCACCTCTGCCGCCGTCGTCGTGGCCAACCTGCTCGTCGACATCGGCTATGCCCTGCTCGACCCCCGAGTCCGGCTCCACTGAGGGAGCGTGCGGGGGCGGCAGAGGGCAGCAGATCACGGCACGAGGCACGCAGGGCAACGACAAGACAACAGACGAGGAAGCTGCATCGAGAAGGAGGGGGCACCGTGCGACTCGCGACAGTGCTGACCGAAGAGGGACCGCGGCTGCACCTGCGTGGCCGTTCCGGCTACGTCGACGCCGCCCGGGCGACCGGCGAGCCGCGCTACGCGTCGCTGGAGCAGGTGCTGCAGGAAGGACCCGCCGCGCTCGACCTGCTACGCCGGGCGGCCTCCCAGGACGGGGTCGAGGTCGAAGAGGCGGACTTCGGCCCGGCGGTCCCCTCACCCCGGAGGGTGCTCTGCCTCGGCATCAACTACCTCGAGCACGCGCTCGAGGGCGGGCGCGAGGCGCCGAGCTGGCCGGAGTGCTTCCTGCGCAGCTCCTCCTCCGTCGCCCCCCCCTACGGCGACCTCGTCAGGCCGGCCCTCGTCGAGCGGTTCGACTACGAGGGGGAGCTCGGGATCGTCATCGGGGCCGGGGGAAGGTACATCCCTGCGGACAGGGCCCTCGAGGCCGTCGCCGGGTTCGTGGTGCTCAACGACGCCTCGGCCCGGGAGTGGCAGCGGGCCGGCACGCAGTGGACGCCAGGGAAGAACTTCGACGGCACGATGCCGGTCGGCCCGGAGGTCGTCACCGCCGACGAGGTCGACGTGGCCGACGTGCAGCTCACGACGCGGCTGAACGGCGAGGTCATGCAGTCGGCCCGCACCTCGCAGATGATCGTCGACGTGCGCAGCGCGATCGAGTACTTCTCGTCGTTCACGAGGTTGCTCCCGGGGGACCTGATCGCAACGGGCACGCCGGGGGGCGTGGGCTCGGCCCGCACGCCTCCGGTCTGGCTCCAGCCCGGCGACGTAATCGAGGTCTCGATCGAGCGGGTCGGGACGATCCGCAACCGCGTCCTCGCCGAGACCGCGGACGTCGGTGGCTGGCGCTGGAGGCCGCCGAGGCCCTAGGAGGCGCTCAGTACCCGCCGGCGTGGCCGTCCTTCCTCGAGTCCGAGCCGCCGACGAGGTGGCCGTCGCGGACGAAGATCGCCTGGCCGCCGCCAAAGATCGACACCTCCCTGCTCTGCACCGGCTCGAGCCCGAGCTCAGCGACGACCCCGCCGGCGTCCCACAGCCCGGGCTCGAGGTGCACGCGAGCGCCCTCGAGCCGGAAGCGCGACCGGTCGAGGGCTCGTTGGGGGTCCATGCCCTCTTCGAGCGCGGCGACGACGAACTGCAGGTGGGCCTGCGCCTGGATGAGCCCTCCCATCACTCCGAACGGCCCGATCAAGGTCCCGTCCGGGCGCGTGAGCATCCCGGGGATGAGCGTGTGGTAGGGGCGGCGTCCGGGCTCGACCCGGCCGTTCACCGAGAAGCAGCCGGCCCGGTTGTTCAGGACCACGCCCGTTCCCGGGGCGCAGAGACCCGAGCCGAAGTGCCCGTAGATGCTCTGGATGAGCGAGACCGCCGTGAGGTCCTCGTCCACGGCGCAGACGTAGACGGTCCCGCCCTCGAGGTGCCCGACCGGCGCAGGCCGCTCGAGCGCCCGCCGGCGCAGGCGGTCCTCGGACAGCAGGAAAGCCACGTCGGCGCCGTCTCGGACGTGGGCGAAGGCGTCCTCCAGGCTGAGCTGCACCGCCAGGAGCTGCTCTCGCATCCCGGTGCCCGTCTGGCCAACCAGCGCGAGCGCCTCGAGGGCCGCGATCCCCTGCGTGGGCGGAGGCAGCTCGAGCACCCGGAGCCCGCCGAAGGGCACCTCCAGGGGCGTCACCCATCTCGGGGCGTAGCCCGCGAGGTCCTCCTCGGCCAGCCAGGAGCACCCCACGATCGCCTCGGCGACGGGCCCGAGATAGAACGCCTCCGGCCCCTCTCGGCCGATGGCCCGCAACGTCGAGGCCAGCTCGGGGATCCGCACCCTGTCGCCGGGCTTCGGCGACGCCGCGAAGCCGTCCGGGACCCGAGGTGCCTCCCGCCACATCCGGGACGCGTGCCCGCCGAGCGCGAAACCGCCCTCGGCGAGCTCGATCGCGTCGGCGAGGCACGCGTCGAGACCGAGCCGGCCGAACCTGCCCGCGAGCGACGCCCATCCGGCGACCGCGCCGGGGACGGTGACCGACTCCGGTCCCTCCAACGCGATGCGGGAGGGGTCCTCGACGGCCCTCGGCGCGGGCCCCGCCGCGTCCAGCCCGACCTGCTCGCCGCCGCCATGCACGAGGGCGAACAGGTCGCCCCCGACGCCGGTCGACATCGGCTCGGTCACGGCCAGCACGGCCGCGGCGGCGAGCGCGGCGTCGACCGCGTTCCCCCCGCGCTCGAAGGCCCGCTGCCCCGCCCGTGTCGCCGCCCACTGGCTCGAGGCGACCATGCCGCGCAGCGCGAAGGCGGCGGGGCGGCCCGGGCTCAGGCGGTACCAGTCGGCGGCCATCTCGACCCGCCATTGTGACCGGCTCGGAAGGCCGCGCCCACCCTGGGGGCCCCTTGGCGGGAGCGGGTCCGGGCTCCGGTAGACAGTTGCGGTGGACCTCGAGCTCGAGACGGACGTCGGCGGGCAGCCCGGGGCCGGCCGAGGCCGCCGGCACGGCAGGCCCGGCCCTGCGGCGCTGCTCGCGCTCGTGGGGGCCGCCGGCGCTGGCACCGCGGCGCTCCTGTCGCCGTCGGGCGCCCAGGCGGCGGCAGAGCAGGACTGGCCGCCCTTCCTGCTCGTCGCCGGGCTCCTGCTCATCGGCCTCGTCGCCGGGGAGGACCGCCTCTTCGCCGCGGCAGGGCATCGACTGGCCGGCATCGCCCGCAGCGGCAGGGGCCTGTTCGCCGGGGGCGTGGCGATGATCGCCGTGGTCACCGCGGTCCTCAACCTCGACACCTCGGTCGCGTTCCTCACGCCGGTCCTCGTCCACTCCGCCCGCCGCCGGGGCGACGACGAAGCCCCCCTCCTCTACGGCTGCATCCTGCTGTCCAACGCCGCCTCACTCCTGCTGCCGGGGTCGAACCTGACGAACCTCATCGTCCTCGGCGACCACCGCATGCCCGGCGGCGCCTTCCTCGCCCACACGGCCCCGGCCTGGGCCGTCGCCATCGTCGCCACCGCCGCGGTCGTGGCGATCGCCGAGCGGTCGTCGCTGCGCAGGGCCGCCGGCGCCCTCCACGAGCCCGACCGCCCGGTGCTCGGGCTCGGCCTTGCCGCCGTGGCCGCCGCCGTCGTCCTCGTCCTCCTGCTGCGCTCCCCCGCGCTGCCCGTCGCCTGCCTCGGCGTGCTCGCGGTCGGCGTGAGGGTCGCCCAGGGGCGCGAGCGGCCCAGGCGGGCGCTCGAGGCGCTCGGGCTGCCCGTGCTCGTCGGCCTGCTCGGCGTCGCCGTCGCCCTCGGGACCGCCGGCCGGGCCTGGAGCGGCCCGGCCCAGGTGCTGGGCCACCTCGACATCTGGGCGACCGCCGGCTTCGCCGCAGTGACCTCCGTCCTCGTGAACAATCTCCCCGCGGCGTCGCTCCTTTCCGCCCGACCGTCCGGTCACCCGTTCGCGTTGCTCGTCGGGCTCGACATCGGTCCGAACTTCTTCGTCACCGGCTCGCTCGCCTGGATCCTCTGGCTGCGCGCGGCGCGCTCGGCCGGCTCGAGCCCGTCGCTTTGGCGAGGGGCGAAGCTCGGCTCGATCGCCGCGGTCGTGGCGATCGCGGCGGCCGTCGGCGTGCTCGCCGCGGGCTGAGGGCGCGCCGCCCCCGCCCGGCGGGCCTCAGTCCAGGCCGAGCTCCCCGAACAAGAGCTTGGTGACCTCGTCCGGCGCGCGCTCGCCGTCGACGACGCGCAAGATGCCCTCTTCGCGGTAGAAGTCGATCACTGGCGCCATCTCCGCCTCATAGGACGCCAGGCGATGGTCGATGGTCTCGGCGTTGTCGTCGTTGCGCCCCTCGAGCGGCGCACGGGCGAGCAGCCGGCGGCGGCACTCGGCCACGCTCACGTCGATCTCCAGGGCGAGCTGTGGCTCGAGACCACGGGCGGAGAGACCGGCGAGCGCCCGAGCCTGGGGGAGGTCACGGGGGAAGCCGTCGAGCACGAAGCCGCCGCCCCGGGTGAGCGCCTCCTCGAGGTCCGGGACGATGGCGGACATCACGAGCTCGTCCGGCGCAAGCTCGCCGTGCTCGAGCGCCTCGGCGACCGCCCTGCCGAGTGGTGTCGCCGAGGCGACCTCGCGCCGGAGCACGTCCCCGGTCGCGAGATGGACCACCCCGAGGCGGGCCGCCAGGCGCTCCGCCTGGGTGCTCTTGCCCGCTCCGGGTCGCGCCAGCAGCACGAGCCGGCGCGGGCCCGTCACGACCGGCGGCACGGTGAGGTACCTCGGTGAACGATTCCGGCCACGGCGCCCACCTCCGAGCTCGGCACGACGGTGACCTCACGCTCGCGCCGGGGTCAAGCAGCGCCAAGGGGCGAAGGTCCCGAAGGTGCCGAAGGTGCCGGACCGCCGCCCAGCGTGACGACGTCGTCGACCAGGCGCCCGATGCCCGGCTCATGGCTCACGACGAGCACGGAGCGAGCCCCGGCGGCCTCGATCAGCTCGCCGAGCAGGGCGTCCGAGGACGCTCGCTCGAGATGGGCCGTCGGCTCGTCGAGCAGCAGCACCCTGCAGCCGACCAGCAGCAGCCGCGCCATCGCCAGCCGCTGGCGCTCACCGGCGCTCAGCTGGCGCCCGCCCGATCCGACCACCGTCCCGAGGCCCTCGGGGAGGCTGTCGAGCCAGCTCGACAGCCCGACCCTGGCCAGCACCCGGGTGCAGTCCGCGTCGGTTGCGTCACGCCTCCCGAGGCGGAGGTTGTCCCGCACGGTCGCGGCGAAGACGTGCACGTCCTCGGCGAGCCAGCCGACGTGACGGGCGATCTCACCTCGGTCCAGCTCGCGCACGTCCACGCCTCCGACCGACGCCTGACCTCGCCGGCACTCGAGGAAGTGCAGCAGGGCATGGACCGCCGTCGTCTTCCCCGAGCCGCTCGGGCCGACGAGCCCGACGCGACGTCCCGGCGCGACCTCGAGCGTCAGCCCACCGAGGAGCGGCTCCGGCTCCTCGCCGTAGCCCACCTCCACCCGGTCCAGCCTCGCGCCGATCGGCCCTCCACCCGGCAGCCGGGCGGCCCTCGAGGGTCCAGGCTCGACGACGGGCGGCTCGACCTGCGCGAGAGCGCTGATCCGCCGCCTCGCCGCCGAGGCCGCGTGCGCGTCGGCGAGCGCCGAAGGGAGGGTCGAGCAGTGGTCCAGCACGGCGAGGGCGGCGAAGGCGAGCGCGGAAAGCGTCACGCCCGAGATCCGACCGGCCTGCTCGGCGCAAAGGCCCGTGAGGACGACGGCGGTGAGGGTGCCGCCCGAGACGAGCGTCACCAAGGCGCGCCCCGCGGCGAGGACGACCGAGCGCCGCCGAGCTGCCTCGGCGGCGGACCGGCCCGCCTCCCCGAGCCGGCGCTCCAGGAGGTCGGCTCGGCCGTAGGTGGAGAGCTCGCGAGCTGCCCGCACCGTCTCCATCACCGCCCCGGCGAGCCGAGCGCGCGCATCGGCCTCGCGTTCGGCCGCCTCCCTCCCCGCCAGGCCCGTCGCGAGCGCGGCGGCGACCAGCACGAGGGCGCCGGCCACGAGGACGAGCCCGGCATCTGGCTCGAGCACGTAGGCGAGGGCCCCGCCGAGCAGGATGCTCGCCCCGACGTGGACCGCGACGGTGCTCCGACGGGCGAAACCCTGGGCGACGGCGTCGGAGTCGGCGACGAAGCCGTTCAGCCAGGCGCCCGAGCCGCCACCCGCGCCCGAAGCCCCCGCCGCGACCTTCGGCCCGCCGGGCACGAGCGGCTCGAGCGCGTCGAACAGGCGCAGGCGGAGCCGGCCGAGCATCTCGAGCGACGCGTCGTGGACGCTCAGCCGCTGCAGGTAGCGGAAGACGCCTCGCCCCAGGGCAAAGGCCTGGACCAGGCCGATCGCGACGCAGAGCTCGAGGACGGGCGGGCGCTCGGAGGCCCGGGTGATGAGCCAGCCCGAGGTCGCGAGCAGCCCGATGCCCGAGCCGACCGACAGCGCGCCGCTCGCACCTGCACGCGCCGTCACGCCCCGAGACGGCCGCATGCCCTGCCGGCTCCCGGCCGAGCGCCCTCGCCGCGGCCGGCTTCCGGGCGACTGGCGCGAGGTCATGCGACCCTCCCGGCGACGGCGGCACGGGCCAGGGCGTCCTCGCCCAGCGCTGCGATCCTCCCGTCTCGCAGCTCCACGACCCGGTCGGCGAGCGCCAGGGCGGCCGGCCGGTGGGTGACCACCAGCGCACTGGACCCCGCCATCCTGTTCCGCAACGCCTCGATCGCGACGAGCTCGGACTCGCGATCGAGGTGCTCTGTCGGCTCGTCGAGCAGGTAGAGCCAGGCGGGGCGCAGCAGGATGCGAGCGAGGGCGACTCGCTGGCGCTCGCCCGCCGACAGCGCCCGGCCACCGTCACCAAGGAGCGTCCCGAGGCCGCCGGGCAACGACGCGGCGAGCCCCGGCGCGCCGGCGGCGGCGAGCGCGTCGAGCAGCTCGCCGTCGCTGGCCCGGGGAGCGGCGAGGCGCAGGTTCTCCGCGAGGCTGCCGGCCACCAGGAAGGGGCGGTCGGGAAGATAGGCGAGCCCGCTCCGCCAGGCGGCGAGGTCGAGGTGCGCGAGGTCGCCGCCGCCCGCCAGCACGGCGCCCGATGACGGCGCGAGGAAGCCCGCGAGAAGGGAGACCACCGTCGTCTTGCCGGAGCCGTTCGGGCCGACGAGCGCGACGGTCTCCCCCGGGGCGATCTCCAGGCTCGCCCCGGCCAGCACCGGCTCCGCCCTCCCCGGCAGCGCGACCGTCACGTCGCGGAGCACGAGTGGCACCCGGGCCGGTGCCGGCGCGAAGGCCCCCGGCGGCTCGCCGGCCGCCGGTGCGCTCGCCCCGCGCAGGATCGAGAGCGCCTCCGCGCCGGCGGCCAACCCCTCGGTGCTCTCGTGGAACTCCGCGCTCGCCCGGCGGAGGGGGACGAAGACCTCGGGCACGACGATGAGCACGGCGAGCGCGGGCGCAAGAGGGATGGACCCGTAGACGAGGCGCAGGCCGAGCGGGACGGCCACGAGCGCGACCGAGACCGACGCCAGCGTGTCGAGCACGAGCGCCGAGAGGAACGCGCTTGCCAGCGTCGCAAGGCTCGCTCGCCGCAACGCCTCGCTCGCCGAGGCGACGCGGGCCCGCTGCTCGGCTCCGAGCCCGAGGGCGCGCAGCACGGGCAGCCCCTGGAACACGTCGGTGACGAGGCGCGCGAGGCGCTCGACCTGGCGCCACCGGACCGCCGCCCTGTCCATGGCGGCGCGTCCCACCAGCACGGCGAACAACGGGAACAGCGCGAGCACGACGAGCACGACCACCCCGGACACCCAGTCCAGGAGCCCGACGACGACCGCCGTCACGAGCGGCGCCGCCACTGCGAGGAAGAGGTCGGGGAGGCAACGCCCGACGTAGACGTCGAGGGCGTCGAGGCCCCGGCCGGCGAGGGCCGCGACGTCGCCCGGCGACCGCCAGCCCTCGTCCGGGGCGCGGGCGAGCACCGAGGCGGCCAGGCGTGCACGCAGCTCGGCCTTCACATGGGCGGTCCCGAGGCCGGCGACGAGCTCGCCGGCCGCGACGGCGAGGGCCCGGATCGAGACGCCACCGGCCAGCCACGCCAGGGCCGCGAGCCGGTCGATCCGGGCGCCGGAGGGCATCGCCGAGGCGAGGAGGTCGGCGACGGCGACCGCCTGGACGACGACCGACGCGGTCTGGACCATCCCGAGGCCGGCCGCCACGGCGACGATCCTGCGGACGGCGGGGAGCTCCTTCAGGAGGCGCCGGTCCACCGGCCCTCCCCTGCTTGCTGGTGAGCTGGCCGCCGGACCCCGGCGCCCGCCCCCGGGCGGCGAGGGCCGCGCCGGTCCGAAGCGCGCGTGCTCCTCGCCCACGGCCGCCGGTCAGGCCCGCGAGGCGGCGGGGCGGGTGAGCCGCTTGCGGAAGACCCAGTACGTCCAGGCCTGGTAGCCGAGGACGAACGGGGTGAAGCAGGCCGCGACGACGCTCATCACGACGAGCGTCTCGTGCTGGGAAGAGGCGGCGGCGATCGTGATGGCGTTGCTCGCCCGGTTGCTCGCCGGAAGCACTGCCGGGAACATCCTCGAGAACACGGCGCCCATCACGAGAAGGATCGAGGAGCCGGTGCCGGCGAACGCCCAGCCGGGATGCCCGGCGGCGACCGCGGCGGTCGCGATCGCGAGCAGCGCGACCGCGGCGATCCCGAGCGCGAGCGGGAGCGCCGCCGTCACCTGGCCGGCGAGCCTCGGGCGGCCGGCCGCCGAGACCCAGGCAACTGCGGCGGCGAGGAGCACGACGGCGGCGACTCCGACGACGCCGGCGGCCCGCCGAGCCCGCTCGGCGAGCTCGCCGGAGGTCTTGAGCGCGAGGAACACCGCCCCGTGCAGGACGAACACCGCGAGGCTCGCCAGGCCCCCGACGATTGCGATCGGGTGGAGCAGGCCGATCAGGCCCCCGTAGTACCTGCCGCCGGCCGAGAGGGGCACCCCGTGGACGAGGTCGGTGAACGCGGCGCCCCACACGATCGCCGGTAAGAGGCTGCCGAGGAAGTTCGCGACGTCCCACGACAGCCTCCAGCCGGGCCGCTCGTCCTTGCCGCGGAACTCGAAGGACACCCCACGGACGATGAGCGCGAGCAGCACGAGGAACAGCGCGAGGTAGAAGCCGCTGAACAGCCTCGCGTACCACAGCGGGAAGGCGGCGAAGGTCGCGCCCCCGGCGACGATCAGCCAGACCTCGTTGCCGTCCCACACCGGGCCGATCGAGTTGAGGCAGATGCGCCGGTCGACCTCGTCCGCCGCGACGAAGGGCGCGACGAGCGCGACCCCGAAGTCGAAGCCTTCGAGGAACAGGTAGCCGGCCCACAGCAGGCCGATCAACGCGAACCAGGTCGTGTTCAGGTTGGCGAAGGGCGCCACGGCGCAACCTCCCCGCTAGTAGACGAGGCCATCCGGGAGCGCCCCCTCAGCCCCTTCGCCCTCGACGGGCTCGTCGAGGCTCCTGCGCGCGGAGCGGGTCATCAAGACGGCGTCGATCGCGCCGAGCACGCCGTAGACGACGACGAAGGCCCCGAGCGTCGCCGCGACGTCGGCCATCGTCACCGGCGAGACGCCTCGGACCGTCTTCATCAGGCCGTAGACGATCCAGGGCTGGCGACCGGCCTCGGTGAAGACCCACCCTGTCGCGTTGGCGAGGAAGGGAAGCGCCATCCCCCACAGCGCAGCGCGCCGGAACCAGGGGCTCACGGCGAGGCGCCTTCGCCGTGCGAGCACAACGCCCCACCCGGCCAGCAGGACGAGAAGGATGCCTGCTCCGACCATCGCCCGGAACGACCAGTAGGTCAGCCAGACCACCGGGACGTAGCTGCCGTGGCCGAACTTCGCGACCTCCGACGCCTGGACCTGGTCGATGCCGAGCACCTGGCCGTTCCAGCTGAGGTCGGCGATCAGGCTGAGCACGTGCGGGACCCGGATCTGGAAGATCGGGTTGTCCTTCAGGTTGCCGATCGTGAGGAGCGAGAAGCTCGCGCCGTCCTTCGTCTG
>JAJYNS010000056.1:0-28298 GCA_021786195.1 Actinomycetes bacterium
GTGGGCGCTACAGGACTCGAACCTGTGACCTCAGCCGTGTGAAGGCTGCGCTCTAACCACCTGAGCCAAGCGCCCGTCGGCAGCCTCGGGACCGCCGCGCCGGAACACGTCCTCGGCGCGCCGCCGACCCTGCCGGACCCAAGGCTAGCCCGGCGCGCAACCTCCGGCGATCCCCGTCCGCCACGGCTACGGTTCCCCCGATGCCGGAGCTGCGCATCGGTCAGGCTGCCGAGCTGATGGGGGTGAGCGCCGACACCATGCGGCGCTGGGTCGACGCCGGCCGGGTCGCATCGGTCACCCGGGAGGGGGGCCGCCGCTACGTCGACGGGGCGGACCTCGCGCGTCTCGCCGCCGAGCTCTCCGAGGTGCGGGTCTCCGACCGGTCCGAGGCGGCCTGGCGACCCCAGGGACGCTCAGCGAGGAACCACTTCCTCGGCATCGTCAGCACGGTCGTGAAGGACGCCGTCGCGGCACAAGTCGAGATCCAGGCGGGCCCCCACCGCATTGTCGCCCTGATCACCCGAGAAGCCGCCGACGAGCTCGGCCTCGAGCCGGGGATGGTGGCGACCGCGGTTGTCAAGGCGACGAACGTCGGCGTGGAGCTCCCGGAGCGGTTCTGACCGGGGCGCCGCCCGCCGCCCAGAGGGACAGGGAGTCGGCGGGGAGCTCGAGGGTGCAGGCCGAGCCCACCTGGAGCGGGGGCGGGTCGAGGAGGCGCGCGAGCAGGCTGAGCCCGGGTGCGACCTCGACGCTGAGCTCGACGGTGGTCCCGAGGTCGACGAGGTCGGTCACGCGTCCTCGCAGGCACCCCTGGCGCTCGTCCGACCGGAAGCGAACGTGCTCGGGTCGGATGCTCCAGAGCACCTCGCTCCCGGGCTCGAGGTCGCCCGTCCTGGCCGGGATGCTCGCTCCGGGCAGCGCGAGGAGCCCGGGGGCGCGCACCTGGCCTCGGGCGATGTTCGCCATGCCGACCAGACGCGCGACCCTCGCCGAACAGGGCCGCGAGTAGACCTCCCGGACCGAGCCGGCCTGCAGCGCCCGCCCGTCGGCGAGGACGACCACCTCGTCGGCGAGCAGCGCCGCCTCCTCCGGGTCGTGGGTGACGAGCACCGTCGAGAGCGCCGAGCTGCGCTGCAGCTCCCGAAGCTCGCGCTGGAGCTCCCTGCGAACCGGCACGTCGAGCCCGGAGAACGGCTCGTCGAGCAGCAGCAGCCGAGGCTCGCAGGCGAGCGCCTGGACGAGCCCGACCCGCTGGCGCTGCCCGCCCGACAGCTCGCGGGGCAGGCGCTCCCCGAGGCCCTCCAACCGGAGGCGGGCGAGCCACTCCCTCGCGAGCTCCGGCCTCGCGCGCGCCCCGAAGCGCACCTGCTGGTCAACCCGGAGGTGCGGGAAGAGCGAGAAGCCCTGGGCGAGGTAGCCGATCCCCCGTCGCTCGGGCGCAAGCTCGCCCAGCGAGTCGCCCCCGACCCAGACCCCTCCGGCCCCGTTGCCTCTCAGGCCGGCGAGGCAGCCGAGAAGGGTCGACTTGCCCGAGCCCGAGGGCCCGAGCACCGCGAGACGCCCGCTTGCGCTGAGGTGCTCCACTAAGAGGTGGAACTCCCCCTGACGGTGGTCGAGCTCGAAACGGATCGGCGCCGGGGCGGCGGGCGGGGCGAGCGTCGCGGGCGCACCGCCTGACACGCCGCCGGCCACGCGCGCGCTGCGCCGCCGCAGCTCACGGAAGGTCGCGCCGGGACGCAGCCGGCTCACGGCCAGGGCGACGGCTGCTGCGGCGAGGGCGAGGGCCGTCGGCGCCTGGGTCGCCGCGAGGCCGGTCTCGGAGAACTGGTTGAAGGTGTAGACGGGCAGGGAGAAGGGGTGGTAGGCGAGGATCACGGTCGCCCCGTACTCCCCGAACGCCCTCAGCCAGGCGAGCAGCATGCCTGCCCGGATCCCGGGTGCGGCCGCGGGAAGGGCGACGTTGACGAAGCGCGACGTCTCCCCGTGCCCGAGGGTCGCCGCGACGTCGAGCAGGGCCGGCTCGACCGAGGAGAAGGCGGCCCGCGCCGCGACGACGAGAAAGGGTGCCGAGACGAAGGTCTGGGCCAGCACGACGCCGGCCATCGAGTCGGTCAGCCGGCCGCCGAAGGCCCCGCCGATCGCCGTGTAGGGACCGACGAGGTAGACGAGCAGGATCCCACCCATCACGGGCGGCAGCGCCAGGGGCAGCTGCACGACGACGCCGACGACCTGCGCCACCCGGCTCCTCGAGCGGGAGAGGACGTAGGCGAGCGGGATGCCGAGGACGCTCGTCAGTGCGAGGGAGATCGTCGCGCACGCGGCGGAGACGTAGAGCGCCGGGAGGAGCCCGGGCTCGCCGAAGCCGCGCCGGCTCGAGGCCGCCAGCCGGACGGCGAACGCCGCCAGCGGCACGGCGAGGTAGCAGGCGAGCAGGCCGCCGAGGAACGGGAGCGCGCCCGGTCGCCGGCGCCACCTCACGAGCCCGACAGCACGCTCCTCAAGCTCGCAGGCACGCCGGCGGCGTCGCCTTCGACGCGGATCGGGTCAGGCACGCTGAGGCCGTTGCGGGCGAGGATCGCCCGCCCCTCGGATCCGAGCATGAAGCCGACGAACGCGGCTGCCCCGACAGGGTCCGGTGCGCCGTTCAGCACGGTGACGGTGTACTGCGCTCCGAGCTTCGTCCCCGTGAGCGGTACGGTGGGCAACTTCGCCGCCCTGGCCTCGACCTCGAAGAAGAACCCCGCGTCGAGCTGTCCCGCTTGCAGGCGCCCGACCAGGGTCTGCTCGGGGAAGACCTCACGAGTCGAGCGTGCCAGCGCGGACAGGGCCGGGAGGTGACGGAGCCGGGCCGTGGACTCGAGCGCGTCGAGCGCGAGCACGCCCTTCGGGTCGATGGCCGGGTCGGTCCGGCCGAGGAGGAAGCCGTGCATCGTCACGACCTTCCACCACGGCATGGTCCGCAGGTCCTTCGCGAAGCGACTGTGCGGGTTGTAGGCGAGGAGCAGCGGCGAGGTCGCGAAGGTCGCGAACCAGGACACCCAGCCACCGTTCGCCCGGCCCTCGAGGCTCGAGTTCACCGCTGGCGCGGCGCTGATGAAGACGTCCGCCTTCTGCGTCCTTCCCTTGATCTCGCTAGCGAGCTCCTGCGAGCCGGCCGCGACCCCGTTCTCCGTGTAGCCGGTGGCCTCGTGGAACGCCGGGCCGAGCTGCTGCTCCATCAGGTCGAGGAGCGACCCCGCGTACAGCACGTCGACGGGCCCGCCGCCCCGCTTCATCGGCGCCCGGGTGGGACCGCTGGCGGCCACGGCACGGCCCGCCGGGGGCGCGGACGCGCTCGCCGGGCCGGTCGCGACCAGCACCGCCATCGCCACCATCCCCGCCGCGAGCTCGGCGCCCACCGAGACGGGCAACACCCGCCGCCACCCGCGACGAACGGTCGACCGATGCCCCGAGCGGGCCCGTCGGGCGCGTGGCCAGATGCGCGGCATGCGGGCACGCTACTCATTGCTTCCCGCGTCTGCAAGCTAAATCTTTCATGTTCCTCGCAGATGCGGCCTACGCCGTCGTTGGTCCTCGGGCGGCGTGCCGGCTCGGCCAGCCGCCGGTCGCCGTGGCGAGCGGATGACGAGCGACGCCTCGACGGCTTCGGAGGTGGCGGCCGCGTAGAGGTGCTCCCGATCGGCCGCGAACCTAAGGTGCGAGCCGGCCAGCACCTGCGACGGTGCATCGGGGTCGCCGACGAGGGCGGTGCCCCGGAAGACGGTGATCACCTCCCAGACGCCGGGCCCGTGGGCCGGAGAGCGCTGGGTCCGGCCTGGCGCGATCCGAAGGTGAAACAGCTCCGTCGTGGCGGAGGCGTCCTCGAACACCTCCAGCAGACGCGCCGTGACCGACGCGCCTGCGATCTGCGGCTCGCGCTCCCCGACCGGCCCGAGGAGCGCCGCGATCGGCACCTCCAGGACTCCGGCGATCGCGTAGCAGGTCTCCAGCGTCGCGTTGCGCGTCCCGTGCTCGAGCCCGGACAGCGTCGCCTTGCCCACCTTCGCACGCCGCGCCAGCGCGGACAGCGTCAGGCCCCGGCCCTCGCGCAGCGCGCGGACCCTGGAGCCGATCTCGTCGAGCAAGCCGTCCGCCTGCGGTGCCGGGGTCCCCGCCTGCCTCCGCGCCCTGCTCCGGTAGTGTTCCGCAGACGGAACGTCTCGTACGGGGTCCATCGCCAACAGGCTCGCGCCGTCCCGGCCTCGCCGGCGACGGCCACGCCGTGCTTGCCGGGGTCGTCGCCGCCCTCGTCGGCTTCACGAGCTCCTTCGCCGTCGTGCTGGCGGGCCTGCGCGCCGTCGGGGCGAGCGTGCCGGAGGCGGCTTCCGGTCTGCTCGCCCTCTGCATCGTGATGGGGGTGCTCGGCATCGGCCTCTCCGCCACCACGCGCATGCCGGTCAGCATCGTCTGGTCCACCCCGGGCGCGGCCCTTCTCGTCGCGGCCGGGAAGGCGCACTACGGCTACCGCGCCGCCGTGGGGGCGTTCCTGCTCGCCGGGCTGCTCCTCGTCGCCACCGGCCTGTGCCGGCGGCTCGGAAGGCTCGTGGCCGCGATCCCGCCCGAGATCGGCAGCGCCGTGCTCGCCGGCGTCCTTCTGCCCCTCTGCCTCTCCCCCGTCGAGGCCGCCGTCAGCCTCCCGCGCGACGCGATCCCGGTCGTCGCGTCCTGGCTCGTCCTCGACCGCGTCGCGCCCCGGCTCGCCCTGCCGGGCGCCGCGCTCGCCGCCGGGATCGCCGTCGCGGCGACCACACCGATCGGCGCTGCCATCCGCCAGGCCGGCCCTCCGGCGCTGCGGTGGACCACGCCGGTGCTCGACCCGGCTGCCCTTGTCGGCATCGCGCTGCCGCTGTTCCTCGTCACGATGGCGGCCCAGAACGTGCCCGGGCTGACCGTGCTGCGCAGCTTCGGCTACACGCCCGAGCCAGGTCCCCTGCTGGCCGCGACCGGCAGCGCGACGGCAGCCGTGGCGGGCTTCGGGGGGCACTCGCTGAACCTCGCCGCCATCACCGCAGCCCTGTGCGCGGGACCCTCAGCCCACCGCGAGCCGACCCGCCGCTGGATCGCCGCAGTCGCCGCAGGCGCCGTCTACGTCTGCCTCGGCCTCGGTGCCGGCCTCGTCACCGCTGTGGCCGCCCGAGCGCCGGCGCTCCTCGTCGAGTCAGTCGCGGGTCTCGGACTCCTCGGAGCGCTGGGCTCGGCGCTCGATGCGCTCGCACGGCCGGGCCCCGGACGCGAGGCCGCCGTCGTCGCGTTCGCCGTGACCGTGTCGGGGATCTCGCCGGCGGGGATCGGCTCGCCGCTGTGGGGCCTTGCCGCGGGCGGCGTTCTCGCCCTGCTGGGCCGCCGGGGCGAGACCCGGTACGCGACCGCCGTCGGCGCTCACCGCACCCTCGCCAACGTGCCCGGTGCCGCGGTGATCCCGCAGTCCTCGTGCAGCGCCCAGGCCAGCGCCTCCACCCCGTCGACGAGTCGTGGGCCAGGACGAGAGAAATAGCCGTTCGCTCCGGCCGCGTAGACCGACGCCACCTCGGCGAGCTCGGGCCGCTCGAGCAGCTCGGGCACCTGGGAGCGCGCACCGTCGAGGTCGTAGCCGCAGGGCATGAAGACGAGCACCTCCGGCTCCGCGCGGGCGACCTCCTCCCAAGTGATCCGCCTCGAGGGCAGGCCCCGCGCCGAGCCGAGCGCCTGGCCCCCGGCAAGCTCGATCATCTCCGGCACCCAGTGACCGCCGCTGAAGGGCGGGTCTGCCCATTCGAGCGCGAACACCCGCGGCCGGCCCCTCCCTGCGACTGCAGCCTCCACCCTGGCCAGGCGCCGACGCAGCCGGCTTGCGATCTCCTCGGCCCGCCTCTGCGTCCCCGTCGCCCTGCCGACGCTGACCACGTCGCGCAGCACCTCCTCGAGCGAGGAGGGATCGAGCGACACCACCTCGGCGTCGATGCCGATCTGGTCGAGCGCTGCACGCAGGTGCCCGGCGGGAACGGCGCACACCGCGCAGAGGTCCTGGGTCAGCACGAGATCCGGCGAGAGCTCCCGGATCACCTCCTTGTCGAGCACGTGTGTCGGCGCCCCGCCCGACGCGCTCGAGCCGACCAGGCGGTCGATCTCCGCAGGCGTCGCGCCGACGGGCAGCATCGAGTGCGACACTCGAGGCTTGCTGCCCGCCTCCGGTGGCCAGTCGCACTCGTGCGTGACGCCCACGAGCGCGTCCGACAGGCCGAGCAGGTAGACGATCTCGGTCGCGGAGGGCAGGAGCGAGACGATCCGCATGCCCCATCCTGTCAGGCGGGGGACCTGCGAGCCGGGCGCAGGTGCCAAGATCGCAAGATGCCCCTGCTCGGTCCCCGGCTCGTCGTCGCCGGCACGCACTCCGGGGTCGGCAAGACGACCGTCGCCACGGGCCTCATGGCCGCCCTGCGCTCCCAAGGGCTGCGAGTCGGCGCCGCAAAGGTCGGCCCGGACTTCGTCGACCCCGGTTACCACCGCCTCGCCGCCGGGCGTGCCTCCCGCTCCCTCGACGCGTTCCTCTCCGGCGAGGACCTGCTCGCACCGATCGCCGCCCGGGCCGGTGAGGGCTGCGAGGTGCTCGTCGTGGAAGGCGTCATGGGGCTGTTCGACGGCTCGGGGCTTCCCGGCTGCGACGGCTCGACCGCGGCCGTGGCACGCGCCCTCGAAGCGCCGGTCCTCCTCGTGGTCGACGCGGCCGCGATGAGCGGTTCAGTGGCGGCCGTGGTCCACGGCTTCAAGACGCTCGATCCTCGCGTCCGCCTCGCGGGAGTCGTGCTCAACCGGGTTGGGGGAGACGGCCACGCCCTGCTGCTGCGCGAGGCGCTCGAGCCAGTCGGGCTGCCGGTCCTCGGCGTCCTCTTCGAGGACGACCGGCTCGTCTGGCGAGAACGCCACCTCGGGCTGGTCCCCGTCGCCGAGCGGCCCGAGGCCGTCCGGGCCTCTATAGACACTCTCGGGAGGCTGCTGCAGCGCAGCTTCGACCTCGACTCGGTCGTCCGGCTCGCCCGCTCGGCACCGCGCCGTCCTGTAGCGGAGCTTCCCGCGGCCCGCGAAGCGGGTCGGTGCCGGATAGCGATCTGCGCAGGTCCGGCCTTCAGCTTCACCTACCCCGAGAACCTCGAGCTCTTCCGGCAGGCCGGCGCGGAGCTCGCCTGGTTCGACCCGCTCGAGGCGGGCTGCCTGCCTGAACGCTGCAGCGGCCTGTACGCGGGCGGCGGCTTCCCCGAGGTCTTCGCCGAGGCGCTCTCGGACAACCTCCCGCTTCTCGCGGAGCTCCGCCGGCGGGCCGGCAAGGACCTCGTCACCTGGGCCGAGTGCGGCGGCTTCATGTGGCTGTGCGAGTCGATCGACGGTCACGCGATGGCGAAGGTGATCCCAGGGGTTCACGTCGAGATGGGCAAGAAGCTCTCCATCGGCTACCGGCAAGGGACGACGAGCACCGGGTCGTTCCTCGGGCCCGCCGGCACCGCGCTGCGCGGTCACGAGTTCCATCGCTCGTCCGCGACGCCGCCGGGCAACGGGCTCGTGCTCACCGGTCGTCTCGGCTCCGGCACCGCCGGCTACGTCGACCGGCATCTGTTCGCGAGCTACCTGCACCAGCACCTCTCGGCCGTGCCGGTGCTCGCCGAGCGCTTCGTCGCCGCCGCGACGCGCTCCTCGGGCGATCCCTTGCCCGGGCCGCAAGGCCGAGCTAGCCTGCCGCCAGCAACCGGCTGGTCAGCGAAGTCCGGTGAGATCCCGGCGCTGTCCCGCAACTGTCGTTCCTCGGTCGCTCGATCAGAGGACGAGCCAGGTCGCCTGGCCAGTCGGTGGCGACCAGGCACGTCGAGGTAACGGGCGGTCGCAGGGTAGGCATCCCTGTCTCGGGCGCGGTTCCTCGACCAGAGGAGGAGCGCCGTGAGACGAGCAAGACGGGTTGTCCTGCCGACCATCTGCCTCGCCGCCCTGCTCGCATCTGCCGCGAGCGCCTCGGGCACCGCCACGGCAGGCCGACGCCCTGGCGGGGACGGGTTCCCCGTCACGGTGCAAAGCGCCGACGGACGCGTCCGCATCCCGGCGAGGCCGACGAGGATCCTCAGCCTGTCGGCCAGCGCGACCGAGATGCTCTACGCGATCGGCGCCGGCCACCAGGTGGTCGGGGTCGACAAGTACTCGACGTGGCCGCCGAACGCGCCGAGGACGAGTTTCACCGGCTACGAGTCGAGCGCCGAGGACTACCTGCCGCTGCGCCCCGATCTCGTCGTGCTCGCGTTCGACGAGAACCACCTCGTCGCCCAGCTCGAGGCGCTCCGCATCCCCGTGCTCCTCCTCCCGGCCGTCTCGACGATCCAAGGGGCCGAGCAGCAGGTCAGCGAGCTCGGTCTGGCGACGGGGCATCGCGAGGGCGCCATCCGGGCGAACGCGACGATCGACCGCGCCATCTCGGCTGCCGTCGCGTCGGCGCGAGGCCATGGGCGAGGCGACACGTACTACGTCGAGATCGACCCGACCTACTACAGCGCGACGTCGAGGACCTTCATCGGCGCGCTCTTCTCGCGATTCGGCATGCGGGACATCGCCGACCGAGCGCTGAAGGCGAGCTCCGGCTACCCGCAGCTGTCGGCCGAGTACGTCCTTGCGGCCGACCCGGACTACGTGTTTCTCGCCGACACCATCTGTTGCGGCGTGACCGCGAAGAGCTTCGCCGCAAGGCCCGGGTTCTCGAACCTCCGTGCGGTGCGCCTCGGCCACGTCGTGGCGGTGAGGGACTCCCTCGCGTCCGAGTGGGGACCCCACAGCCTCGAGGCATTCGTCGCCGTGATCGCCGACGTCCTCGACCACCGCCGGCTCCCGCCGGCGGCGAGCTGACGACGAGAGACCCTGTCGGCGAGACGAGAACTGCGATGGAGTGGACCTTTCCCCCCGGTGGATTGCCGTTGCCCGCTCGAGGGCCCTCTCGCGAGCCGGCAGAGCGGGGGCCTCGTCGCTCCTCGGAGGGCGGTCGGCCCGGGAACGAGGTCCACCCGACGCGCCTTCGAGCCGCGCACGTCGTGCTCGGCATCGCGTTCCTCCTCGTCGCCGTGCTGGCGTCGCTGCTGACCGGGCCCGCCGACCTGTCCCCAGGCTCGGTCCTCGCACAGGTCGCAAGCCGCATACCGCTGCTCGGGGTGCGCTCGCACCTCTCGGCGAGCGACGTCGCGGTGATCTGGCAGCTGCGCATGCCGAGCATCGTCCTCGGCGTGCTCGTCGGCTCGATGCTCGCGCTGGCCGGTGCAGCGTACCAAGGGGTCTTCCACAACCCGCTCGCCGACCCTTACCTGCTCGGCGTCGCCTCCGGCGCGGGTCTCGGGGCGACCGTGGCCGTGATCGAGCTCCCGCGCACCCAGAGCTGGCCGGTCGACCCGCTGCCGCTCGCGGCCTTCGCCGGCGCGCTCGTCGCGGTCGCCGCCACCTTCGCCCTCGGCCGATCCGGCCGGGGCGAGCGGACCGCCTCGAGCCTTGTCCTCGCCGGAGTCGCCGTCGGCGCCTTCTTCACCGCGGCGCAGACCTTCCTCCAGCAGCGCAACACCCCTGTGCTCCAGGAGGTCTACTCCTGGATCCTCGGAAGCCTGTCGACGGCCGGATGGCGCGACGTCGAGCTCATCCTCCCCTACGTGGTCGTGTCGGGGGTCGTCATCCTTGCCAGTCGAGGCCTGCTGGACGCGCTCAGCGTCGGCGACGACGAGGCCCGCAGCGTCGGTGTCGACGCAGGCCGGGTCCGACGCGTCATCGTGGCCGCGGCGACGCTCGGGACCGCGGCCGCGGTCGCGGCGAGCGGGCTGATCGGCTTCGTCGGGATCATCGTCCCGCACGCGATCCGGCTCCTCGTCGGGCCGAGCTACCGCAGGGTCCTGCCCCTGTCGCTCCTGTTCGGCGCGGGCTTCCTCGTCTTCGCCAACCTCGTCGCCCACGCGGTGCTGTCTCCGGGCGAGATCCCGATCGGCGTCGTCACCGCCTTCTGCGGCGCCCCGTTCTTCCTCGTCGTGCTGCGCCAGTCGAGGCGGTTCAGCTGATGCTCGAGATCGAGGGCCTCTCGGTCGAGCTCGACTCTGTGCCCGTCCTCCGGGAGGTCAGCGCGACGATCGAGCGAGCCTCTTGGGTCGGGCTCGTCGGCCCGAACGGCGCCGGCAAGACGACGCTGCTGCGCGCCATCGCCGGGCTCGTCGGCTACCGAGGCGCCATCAACCTCGACGGCACCGCGCTGGCGCGCCGGCGACCTCGGGCGATCGCCCGCATGGTGGCCTACGTTCCCCAGCACCCTTTGCTTCCTCCGGCGATGACCGTGACGGACTACGTCCTTCTCGGCCGCAGCGCCCACCACCGCTCGCTCTCGAGCCCGACCCGCCAGGACCGGCGAGTCGCCGCCGCGGTGCTGGCGCGCCTCGGGCTTGCACCGCTCGCCGAGCGCCGGCTCGGCCAGCTCTCCGGTGGAGAGGCCCAGCGTGCCGTGATGGCGCGCTCGCTCGCGCAGCAGACCCCCCTCGTCGTGCTGGACGAGCCGACCTCCTCGCTCGACCTCGGTCACGCGCAGCTCGTCCTCGAGCTCGCCGAGGAGCTCCGGCGCGAGCACGGGCTCACCGTCCTCGCCGCGCTCCACGACCTCACCCTCGCGGCACAGTACGCGGACCGGCTCATCGTGCTGTCCCAAGGGCGCGCGCTCCTCGAGGGCCGACCCGCCGAGGTGCTCGGGGACGCGACGATCGGCAGCGTCTTCAACGCCTCGGTGGAGGTCCTTTCGGGCCGAAGCGGCCTGGTCGTCGCGCCCGTACGTCCTTGCCGTGGCGGCGAGGCACGCCGCGCGAGCGCGCCAGGCCGAGGGCTGGAGGCGCCGCGATGACTCCGAGCACGGCACCGCCCGCCAGCGGGCCGGCGAGGGCAACGCGCCGGGCGCCGTCGCTCGTGCTCGTCAACACCGGGGACGGCAAGGGGAAGACGACTGCCGCGATGGGAACGGCCCTGAGGGCGCTGGCGCGGCGCTGGGCGGTCTGCGTCGTGCAGTTCGTCAAGTCCGGCCGGTGGCACTCCGGGGAGGTGACGCTCTTGAGCTCGCTCGGCGCCCAGTGCCACACGTTGGGGGACGGGTTCAGCTGGGAGTCGACCGACCTCGAGCGGTCCGCCGAGATGGCCCGTCGGGCGTGGGACCTCGCGAGGCGGGCGATCGGCTCGGGCGAGTTCGACCTCGTGCTCCTCGACGAGGTCACCTACCCGATCAACTGGGGATGGATCGAAGAGCGCGACGTCGTCGCCACGATCGCCGCTCGTCCGCCGCATGTGAACGTCATCCTCACGGGCCGGGACGCGTCCGGCCCGCTCATCGACCTCGCCGACACGGTGAGCGAGGTGCGCAAGGTGAAGCACGCGTTCGACGCCGGGATCCGCGCCGCGAAGGGCATCGACTTCTGATGCTCGTCCTGCTCCTCGGCGGCGCTCGCTGCGGGAAGTCGGCGCTCGCGTGCGCTCTCGCGCTCCGCCACGGTCAACCCGTCACCTTCCTCGCCACCGCGACACCGGCCGACGCGGAGTTCGAGCGGCGCATCGAGCGGCATCGAGCCTCCCGGCCTGCCGGCTGGACGACGGTCGAAGAGCCGCTACTGGTGCGTGACGCGCTCAGCCGGATACAGGCCGGCGAGACGGTGATCATCGACTGCCTCACGCTGTGGGTGGCGAACCTTCTCGCACGAGGCCTCGACGAGCAAGGCAGCGCCTCGGCCGCCGAGGCGCTCGCCGCCGAGGCAGTGCGGCGACCGGGGCTCGTCATCGCCGTCTCGAACGAGGTCGGCTCCGGCATCGTCCCCGAGAGCGCGCTCGCGCGCCGCTTCCGCGACGTGCTCGGCCGGGCGAACGCGGCCGCCTCGCTCGCGGCGAGCGAGGCGTACCTCGTCGTCGCCGGCCGGCTGCTCGAGCTCCGACACCCCTCCGACTCTCGCATCGCCGCGGCACGATGAGCTCCGGCGCGGCGTTGAGAGGGGCGTTCGCCTTCCTCACCCCGGTGTTCCCTCCGAGGCCGGCCACGCCGGAGGCCGTCGGCTGGTTCCCGGTGGTCGGTGCTGCCATCGGCGCCGTGGAAGGCCTGCTCTGGCGCTCCGTCCGGCGCCGCTGGCCCCCCCTGCCTGCGGCCGGGCTGATCGTCGGCGCCGACGTCGCGCTGACCGGTGCGCTGCACCTCGACGGGCTCGCGGACAGCGCCGACGGGCTGTTCGCCCACGTCTTGTCGAAAGACCGGCTGGCCGTCATGACCGCTCCGGACCTGGGCGCCTTCGGCGCCACCGCGCTCGGCCTCGCGCTGCTCGGTCGGACCGCGGCGCTGAGCGCGCTCGACGCCTCGCCCCCGCTGCTCGCCGCGCTGGCGTGCGGCTCCCGCTCGGTGATGGCCCTGGCGATCGGCTGCCTTCCATATGCCCGCGAGACGGGTCTCGTCTCGGCGTTCTGCTCGACGGACGGGAGGCGGCGGGCGAGGCGAGCGGGCCTGGCGGGCCTCGCCGCCGCGCTCGGCCTCGGCGCGCTGGCCGCAGGAGGGCGCGGCGCCGTCTCGGTCGGGTCCGGCTCGCTGGCGGCGAGCGCCGTCCTCGTCCTCGCGCGGCGGCGCCTCGGCGGCTACACCGGCGACGTGCTCGGCGCAGCGGGAACCGTCTTCGAGATCACCGGGCTCCTCACGGCGGCGCGAGCGTGAGCCGGCCGCGTGCGAGGGGAGCCGGCGCCCGGCTGGCCGCGGCCGCGCTCGGCGCGGCCGCCGACCGGCTGCTCGGCGAGCCGCCCGGCAGCGCCCATCCCCTTCGGGCGTTCGGGGTGGTCATGGCGCGCGTCGAACGGCTCCTGTACCGAGACGGGCGCGCCTTCGGCGCGCTCTACACCCTCGCCGGGGTAGGGATCGGAGCCCTCTCGGGCCTCGGTGCGCGCTCGGTCGCCGCCGCCTCGTACCTCGCGTGCGGCGGCCGCGCGCTCGCCGAGGCGGCGGGGGCAGTCGACGACGCGCTGGGGCGAGCCGACCTCCCCGGGGCCCGGGCCGCAGTGCGTTCCCTCGTCGGCCGGGACGTGGCGAACCTCGACGAGGGCGAGATCGCCCGGGCGACGGTCGAGTCCGTCGCGGAGAACACCGTCGATGCGCTGATCGCGCCCCTGTGCTTCGCCGCGCTGGCAGGTGCCCCCGGCGCGCTCTCCTACCGCGCCGTGAACAGCCTCGACGCCCTCGTCGGCTACCGCAGCCCCCGCTATCAACGCTTCGGCTGGGCGAGCGCGCGCCTCGACGACCTCGCCAACTACCTGCCCGCACGGCTCACCGCGCTCCTCGTCGGGCTCGTCCGCCCCCGGCGCGCCCGGGAGGTCTGGAGGATCGTGCGCCGAGACGCCCCCGGGCATCCCTCGCCCAACGCCGGGGTCGCCGAGGCCGCGTTCGCCGCGGCGCTCGGCGTCCGCCTCGGGGGGACGAACTCCTACGGCGGGGTCCTCGACGCCCGCCCGGAGCTCGGCGACGGTCGTGCGGTCCTGCGCGCCGACATCTCCCGAGCGGTGCGCCTGTCGCAGGAGGTCGGGGACGCCGCCTTCGCGCTGCTGCTCGCCGCATCCCTCGCCGCGAGCTCCCGCGCCGCCGGTCGCTCCGAGCTCGGACGCTGCCGACCTTGACCGACCGGCCGGAGGTCGCGGTCCCGGCACCGGGGCCCCACGGCGGGGACGCCCGCGCGCTTGCCCGTGCGCTTCGGGTGCCAACTTCTGAGATCCTCGACCTCTCCGCGACGATGAACCCGGTCGCGCCGGACGTCGCCCGCCTTGTCCGAGCTGCCGCCGAGGAGGTGCGCGTCTACCCCGACGCGCGCGAGGCGACCGAGGCGCTCGCCGGCGAGATCGGCATCGAGCCGGAGCGAGTCCTTCTCACCAACGGGGGCGCCGAGGCGATCGCGCTCGTCGCCCAGGCGCTCGCCCGCGCCGTCGTGGTGGAACCGGAGT
This sequence comes from Actinomycetes bacterium, assembly GCA_021786195.1. Classification (GTDB taxonomy): domain Bacteria; phylum Actinomycetota; class Acidimicrobiia; order Acidimicrobiales; family Bog-793; genus JAKAOD01. Next base: position 14,008 of record JAJYNS010000056.1, read on the forward strand.
TCTCGCTCTGGCGCCGCCATCTCGAGTCGGTCGTCGCCGAGCCTTCGGAGGGCACCGGACGGGTCCGGTCGAACCCGAACAACCCGACCGGCACCCTCGCCGGGCCGGACGAGCGCGCCGCCGCCTGGGACGAGGCGTTCTACCCGCTTGCGACGGGACGCTGGACCCGAGGGGACGCGAGCCGAGGCGCGATCGTCGTGGGCTCGTTGACGAAGCTGTTCTCCTGCCCCGGCCTTCGCATCGGCTACGTGCTCACGCCCGACGCCGACCTGGCAGAACGGCTCTCTGCCCGCCAGCCCAACTGGTCGGTGAACGGCCTCGCGCTGGCCGTCTTGCCGGAGCTTCTCGAGCGTGCCGATCTCCCGAGCTGGTCCCGGGAGGTCCTGGCGCTGCGTTCGGACCTCGCCGCGGTGCTCGGGCGGTGGGGATTCCAGGTCGTCGCCTCGGACGCGCCCTGGGTGCTCGTCCCGGGCGCCGCCTGGCTGCGCGACCCGCTCGCGCGCCAGGGCGTGCTGGTCCGGGACTGCGCGAGCTTCGGTCTCCACGACACGGTCCGCATCGCAGTCCCCCGGGCGGCGGAGCTCGTGCGGCTCGAGGCGGCCCTCGGTCGGGTCCGGCCCGCATGACGCTCACCGGGTCGCTGATGGTCTGTGGCACCGGGAGCGACGTCGGCAAGAGCCGCATCGTCGCCGGGCTGTGCCGGGTCCTCTCTCGCGAGGGAGTCGCGGTCGCCCCGTTCAAGGCCCAGAACATGGCCCTCAACTCCTTCGTCACGACCTCCGGTCACGAGATCGCCCGCTCTCAGGCGCACCAGGCGGTCGCCGCCAGGACGGCTCCGGCGGTCGAGATGAACCCGATCCTGCTGAAGCCGGTGGGCGGGCAGCGCAGCCAGCTCGTCGTGATGGGACGGCCCGCGGGCGAGGTGCTCGCGGGCGACTACCTGAGCGGCAACGACGCGCTCGTGCCGATCGTCCTCCAGGCCCTGGAGCGGCTCAGGGCACGCTACGACGTCGTCGTCGCCGAGGGCGCCGGGGGCGCTGCGGAGATCAACCTCCTCGACTCCGACCTCGTCAACCTCCGGCTCGCGCGCCTGGCGGGGATGCCGGCCGTCCTGGTGGGCGACATCGAGCGAGGCGGGGTCTTCGCCTCGATCTACGGCACGGTCGCCCTCGTCCCCGAGGAGCTGAGCGCGCAGTTGCGGGGCTTCGTCGTGAACAAGCTCCGAGGTGACGGGCGGCTGCTCGACGGGGGGATCCGCGAGCTCGAACGCCGCTGCGACCTCCCCTGCCTCGGCGTGCTCCCCCACCTCGGCGACCTCCTCGTCGACGCGGAGGACTCACTCGCCCTCTTCCACCAAGTCGCCGGCAAGCCGGCGGCGTACGAAGGGGACGCGCTCGAGGTCGCCGTCCTCGCGCTGCCGCACCTCGCCAACTTCACCGACTTCGACCCGCTCGTGCTCGAGCCGGGCGTCGCCCTCCGCTACGTCGCGGACCCGGCGGCGCTCGGCTGCCCCGATCTCGTCGTGCTCCCCGGATCCAAGGCCACCGTGGCCGACCTCGCCTGGCTCCGGGCACGCGGGCTGCACCGGGCGATCTCGCGCGCCCACGAGCGAGGATCCGCCGTGCTCGGCATCTGCGCCGGCTACCAGATGCTGGGCACCCGCATCGTCGACGGCGTGGAGTCGGAGACGGCCGAGACGGCCGGTCTCGGCCTGCTCCCGACGACGACGACGTTCTCGCCGGCGAAGCTCACCCGCCAGCGTCGCGGCACCGACGTCTCCGGCACCCCGGTCTCCGGCTACGAGATCCACCACGGCCGGGTCGACCCGGGAGGCTCCGGCAGGTGCTGGTTTCACCTGGAGGCCGACGGCGGGCTCGAGGTGGAGGTGGAGGGCACGCGCGACGAGGCCGGCGGGATCTATGCGACCAGCCTCCACGGCCTTTTCGAGGCGGACGCGTTCCGGCGGTCGTTCCTCGCCGAGGTGGCGCGCCGGCGCGCGAAGCACTTCGTCGCGAGCGTCGAGCGCTTCGAGCAGCGGCGCCAGGCGGAGATCGACCGAGTGGCCGACGCGCTCGAGCGGAACCTCGACCTCGACCGGCTGAGAGGGATCGCCGCAGAGGGAGCCCGCCGATGAGCGCCGGGGGCGATCGAGCCTGGCCGCGCCCGGTGCCCGTCGTCGGCGACCGGACCTCCGCCGCCGAGCGGCGTGCCGAGCCCGCCGGGTGGCGCTTTCGCGAGGAGGACCGGGCCGCGCTCTACGAGATCATCCGTGCACGGCGAGATATCCGACGCTTCCGGCCCGACGTGCTCGATCCCGCGCTCCTCCGGCGAGTGCTCGCCGCGGCGCACCAGGCACCTTCCGTGGGTCTGTCCCAGCCCTGGCGGTTCATCGTCGTCACCGACGCTGCCACGCGCGATCGGGCCGCGGCGATGGCCGATCGCGAGCGCCTTCGCCAGGCGGCGGCGCTCGAGGACGACGCCGGGCGGCGGATGCGGGATCTCCAGCTCGACGGGGTGCGAGAGGCGCCCGCCGGGATCGTCGTCTGCTGTGACCGGCGCGTCGAGCCCTCGGGCGTGCTCGGCCGCGCCACCTTCCCCGACGCCGATCTGTGGTCCTGCGCGTGCGCCATCGAGAACCTCTGGCTTGCCGCACGCGCCGAGGGCCTCGGCCTCGGGTGGGTCACCCTCTTCCAGCCGGGGGAGCTCGCCGCGCTCGTCGGGCTTCCGAGCGGCGTGGAGACGCTCGGCTGGCTCTGCATCGGCTGGCCGGACGAGCGCCCTCCCGACCCGGGGCTCGAGCGGGCGGCCTGGGGACGACGAGCACCCCTCGAGGACCTGCTGTTCTTCGAGCGCTGGCCCGGCGATCCCCCTCCCCCGCCCAAGTCCGCCATCCGAGGCCCCACCCAACGCCTTGTCGTCGAGGCAAGGGACGAGTCGGACACCCTCCTCACCCCTCCGGGCTCGCTCGGGGTGCTCGAGAGAGCCGTCGAGCGCCTCCTCGCCCTTGGGATCGACGCGACCAGCGCCGCGGCGCTCGTGCTCGCCGGCGCCGACCATCCCGTCGCCGCCCAGGGCGTGTCGACCTTCGACCCGTCCGTCACCCGGGAGGTGCTGGAGGCGGCGATCGCCGGCGAGTCCCTCGGCGCCGCGTTCGCCCGAGCGGTCGGCCTCGAGCTGGTCGTCGTCGACGCCGGGGTGGCCGGGGACCCGATCCACGGCGCGGGGCTCTGCCGGCCGGTCGCGCCCCGAGGCGACCTCGTCTCCGAAGACGCCATGTCCCGAACGGACGCCGAGCGGCTCGTCGCCTACGGCCGGGACCTCGGAGCTCGCCTGCCCGAGCCACTGGTCGCGCTCGGCGAGGTCGGCGTCGCCAACACCACCGTCGCCGCCCTCCTCGCCTCGGTGCTCCTCGACCTCGATCCAGAGCTCGTCGTCGGGCTCGGCGCGGGCGGCGACAGCGCAACCCTCGCCCGAAAGCTCGATGTCGTCACGACCGCTCGCCGTCGCCTGGCCGCCGAGCGCCGGGCTGATCCGTCCGACCCTCGCCCGCTGCTCGCCGCCGCGGGCGGCCCGGAGCTCGCCGTGCTCGCCGGCGTCGTGCTCGGAGCCGCCGAGCGCGGCGCGGCGATCGTGCTCGACGGCTTCGCCACCGGGGTCGCCGCGCTCGTCGCGGCCCGTCTCGAGCCTGCAGCCGCCGCCCACCTGGTCGCCGGGCATCGCAGCCGCGAGCGCGCGCACCGGCGAGTCCTCGACGAGCTCGGGCTCGAGCCGCTCCTCGACCTGCGCCTGCGCGCCGGGGAGGGGGTCGGCGCGCTGCTCGCGACCCAGCTGCTGCGGACCGCGCTCCGAGCCCGGGCCGCCGCGGGGCGGGTCCGCTAGGGCGAGGGGGCCCGGCGCTCAGGTGCCGGCACACTCCCCGGCGCCGACCGTGACGAGGTAGGGAGCGGTCTCGTGGTAGTCGACGTAGTAGTCCGGGCGCGCCTCGGCCGTCGGCCATCGGTCGAGCTCGGCGAGCTCGGAGCCGACCGCCTGCGCCCCGCCCGATCGGGCGAGCCACTCGCCGAACGCCTCGCCGGCCCCGCGCTCCTCCGAATAACGCCGGACCACCCGCACCACCGCCTCGGGGCATGCCTTTGCCGGCAACCGCAGCGCTCGTCGCCCGAACTGGATCCCGGTGCCGTCAACCCGCCCTCCGAGGAGCAGCTGGTAGCCCGGGGCAGGGCGCCCCTCGACCCGCCGCTCCACCCCGTGGAGCCCGATGTCGGCGATGTGGTGATGGCCGCAGCTGTTGGTGCAGCCCGAGACGTTGATGCGCACGCCGCCGACGTCGCCGAGCCCGGCGTCCTCGAGGGCCGCGCCGATCGCGTCCGCGAGCCCCCGGCTCTGGGTGACCGCGAGGTTGCAGGTGTCCGCGCCAGGGCAGGCCACGACGTCACGGGCGAGCCCGGCGACCGGCTCCGCCATGCCGATCTCCGCCAGCCTGCGGTAGAGCTCCGGGAGCCGCGCTTCGGCCAGGCCGCGCAGCGCCAGGTTCTGCCGGTTGGTGATCCGCACGTCGACCTCGAGATCGGACGCGACCGACGCGAGCCCGCGGAACTGCTCGGCGGTGACGTCTCCGAGCCGAGCGTGGGCGATGGCCGAGACGAGCCCCTTCGCCCCGACCGCGACCACGTTCGCCGACCGCCAGCGCTCGTAGGGCGTGCCGGCGGGGCGAGCGGGGACCGGACCCCCGAGCGGCGTCGGGCCCTGCGGCCTCGTCGGGCGCGTCCGCGGGTCCCCGCCCGCCGGCTCGTCGCCCTCGGCGGCCACGGCGGCAGGGATGCCGCCGGGCCAGGAGCTGCTGGCCACGAGGGCGGCCCGTTCCCTCAGGATCCTTCGGCGCAGCTCCTCGACCCCGAGCTCGTCGACGACCCACTTGAGCCGGGCACGCAGCTTGTTGTCCCGGTTGCCGTAGTGGTCGAACGTGCGCAGCACGGCCTCGAGCGTTGGGAGCAGGTCGCTTCGCTCGGTGAAGGGCTCGAGCGCCTGGGCGGGACGGGGGTTGGCCCCGAGGCCGCCGCCGAGGAAGACCCGGAAGCCCGCCACGCGGCCGTCGGGCGTCTCTCGGGAGGTCGCCACCACGCCGACGTCGTTGAACATCGCCTGGCCGCAGTCGGCCGAGCAGCCCGAGAAGTTGATCTTGAACTTGCGGGGGAGCCGCTGCGCGTAGGGATGGTGCAAGAAGTGCCGGAACGTCGCCTCCGCCCAGGGGCTGACGTCGAGCACCTCGTACGGGCAGGCCCCCGCCAGGTGGCAGCCGGCGACGTTGCGAACGGTGTCGCCGCACGCCTCGCGGGTCGTCAGGCCCACCGAGGCGAGATCGCGCAGCAGCTCGGGGACGCGCTCGAGCTCGACGAAGTGGAACTGGACGTTCTGCCGGGTGGTGAGGTGCCCCCACCCGCGGCTGTAGCGCTCGGCAACCTGGCCCAGCATCCCCAGCTGGACGGCGTCGATCGACCCGTAGGGGGCCTTCACCCGCACCATCTGGGCGTGACCGCCCTGCCGTTGACCGTAGACGCCGTTGTTGAGCCGGAAGATCCGGAAGGCTTCCTCCTCCATGCGGCCGGAGAGGTAGTCCGCCAGCACGGCCTCGAACCTGGCGATGTCGCCCTCGAGGTCCAGCCGGCCACCGTCCACCCCGACTGCTCCGACTGCTCCCTCGCCCCGCACGGCTCCATCCGAGCAAAAGTCGACCTGGTTTGTCAACTTTTGCCCTGGGCCCGGGGCGGCGGCCGGGCGGACGGTCGCCCACAAGAGCCGGGTGCGCGCCCGCGCCTCGGAGCTCAGCCGGCGCTCGCCAGCAGCCGCTCGCTCAGCGGGTCCGGCTCGCCGTGGAAGTAGCGGTCGAGGACCGAGGCGAAGACCGCCTCCTCGGGCGCGGCGGCAAGGAACAGGGTCATCGACGAGCGCAGCTTGAGGGCGTCGACGACGCCGAGCAGCTCCTCGGCATCCGCCGCGGGCGAGGTCGCGACGGCCTCGGCGCACTCGCGCAGCCGGGCCCCGAGGACCGGGTGCGCGAGGTAGGCACGTGCCTCCTCGAGCGAGGAGATCGCGTAGCGCCGCGACGTCGCGCTCTGGCCGAGACCGGCAAGCTGGGGGAAGACGAACCACATCCAGTGGCCGGCCTTCCTTCCCCTGCGCAGCTCCTCGAGGGCGTGCTCGTAGGTGGCGCCGGCATCCTGTGCCTCGACGAAGCGGTCGAGGTCGTAGTCCTTCACGGCCCCGCTCCTGCGGCCCTCGGCGGCCAGGGGTAGGCAGCCAGCGCGGCGAGGTCGGCCCGGCCGCCCGACTCGAGGTCGTAGAGGCTCGCGCCGAGGGCCCCGCCGCGGCGCGCGACGTCGAGGAAGCGCCAGATCTCGGCGCCGGAGGGCAGGCCGTGCCGCCCGCCCTCGGAGGCCATGTCGTAGTCCTGGCCGATCGGCACGACGGGCCGGAGCGCGTCGAGATTGCGGATCGCCTCGAGCGTCGCCCGTCCCGGCTCGGTGCAGGACCAGTAGACCATCGGCGCGAAGGCGTCGACATAGGGCGCCTCCGCCGCGTAGGGGTAGTTCGCGAGCCAGTAGCGCAGGGGCCTCGGCACGACGGCGACAACCGGCCGGTCACCGGCTTCGCGCCGGACGAGCGAGAGGTAGTAGGCGACTCGCCGCGCCGAGAGGTAGGTGCCCTCCGCGGCGCTCTCGATGTCGGCGGCGAAGCCGTCGGCGCCGTCCGCGAAGTCCTCCTCGGCCCGCCTCGCGTCGGCCGCCGGGTTCGAGAGCGTAGGGAAGTCCCAGGCGATGACGTCGATCCCGGCCGCGTGGGCCCGGCTCGAGAGCTCCGAGAGCGTCGGGCCACCGTAGAAGCCGCTCTGGCTGCTACCGGTCCGCAGCCAGAGCTGGTGCAGGTGGTCCCGGCGTGCCAGCGCGACGACCGAGGCGACGTCGAGGCCCTGGCCCGGCCACACGGTCAACCAGATCCCCTTGCCGCTGATCGGGGCGAGGTCGACCCGGCGGGGCCCGGGTGGCGGGGCGACGGGGATCGCCCGCTCCGGCACGGCCGGCGGGCCGAGCGGCGGCGGCGGAGGGGAAGGCGGGGCGGGCGGCGGGGGGCACGGCTCGGGCTGGACAGGCCGGGCGGGGAGCGGGTAGGGCAACGACGCGGCCGACCGGGACGTCACGCCGAGGCCGGCGACCAGCACCCCGACGGCGAGGGCGAGCCGGCGCCGGGCACCACGGGCGCAGCGCACCGGACGATTCTCGCCTGCAGGCAACCCCCGCGGGGCGCGGGCTTGCCGCCTGCAAGTCGATGACCTGCCGGGCACGCAGGTAGCCTTGCGCCGTGGCGACCAATGGCGCTCGCTCTGGACCCCTGGCCGGCGACGACGCCGGCGCTGCCAGCCACGGCTCGCCACGGACGAGGAGCATCCGGGAGATCCTCGCCGACCTCTGGCACCAAAAGCCCGGGGTGCGGCAGGAGCGGCCGGGCGCGACGGAGCGCCTGCTCAGCGAGAAGCAGATCGTCAACGGCCTGTCGCGCAACGAGATCGTCACCGGTGCCGCCCTCGCGGTGCTCCAGCTCGCGGTCACGATCTCGGTCTACCTCTACTGGCACGGCTCCCACGAGACCAAGTACCGCCACTACGCCCCCGACTTCCTCGTGGCCGGGCTCATCGGCGAGGGCCTGCTCGCCGCCGGCCTCGCCATACGCCGCCGCGCGCTGCTCGGCTTCGCGGCCTTCATCGTCGGGATGGAGCTCATCTCCTTCGGCCTCATCTACGGCCTGCTCTTCCTTTTCTACGGCGGCTGGCTCATCCTCCGGGTGATGCGCAAGCAGCGCCAGGACCAGGCCCGTCAGAAGGTCGAAGGCAGCGCCGAGCCTCGGAGCGGCGGTTCGCGCACCACTTCCGGCTCGGCCTCCGGCCCGCAGCGGCCGAAGCCCTCGAAGCGCTACACCCCCCCGAAGCAACTCGGCGCCGCGGCGAGGAAGCGGTGAGCTCGTCGTCGTCCCCCGCCTGGCCCCACACCCCGTCGCGGGGCGGCCCGGCGCGAGGTGCTGCGGCCGCCGGTGCCGGCCGCCCATGAGCTTGTGATCGCCGACGCGCTCGCCGGCAAGCGCATCGCCGTCACGGGAGCCACGGGCTTCGTCGGCACCGCGCTCGTCGAGCGACTGCTGCGCACCGTCCCGGAGTGCCAGCTCGTGCTCCTGGTCCGCCCAACCCGCCGCCAGGGGGCGGCCGAGCGCACCGCCCGCGAGGTCATCCGCAACGACTGCTTCGACCGGCTGAGGGCAGAGCTCGGGGACGCCTTCCCCTCCGAGATCCGCCGGCGGGTCTCCACGATCGCGGGCGACGTCGCCTCCGACGGTCTCGGGCTCGACGAGGAGGGCCGAGCGGCGCTGGCGAGCTGCGACGTCGTCGTCCACTCGGCGGCGACGGTGAGCTTCGACGCGCCCTTGGACGGAGCCGTCGAGGTCAACCTGCTCGGGCCGAGCCGAGTCGCCCAGACGCTGCTCTCCGTCGCGTCCGCCCACCGCCCCCCGGGAGACCTCCCCCACCTCGTCGCCGTCTCGACCGCCTACGTCAACGGCGGGCGCCGGGGCGAGGCCGGCGAGGAGCTCGTCACCGACACGCCCTACCTGACGCTCCCCGACTGGCCCGCCGAGGTCGCCGCCGCGAGGCGGGCCCGAGCGGACGCCGACGCCGAGAGCCGCAGCCCGTCGCGCCTCGCCGAGCTCCGCGCCGCCGCCCGGGCCGAGCTCGGCGCGGCGGGCACCGCGCTGCTCGCCGAGCGCACGGAGCGGCTGCGCCGGGACTGGGTCGACGATCGCCTCGTCGAGCTCGGGCGCGCCCGAGCGAACGCGCTCGGGTGGCCCGACGCCTACGCCTACACCAAGTCGCTCGGCGAGGTCGCCCTCGTCCAGACCCGCGGGCCGCTGCCGGTGTCGATCGTGCGGCCCTCGATCGTCGAGTCCGCGCTCGCCGAGCCCCGCCCGGGCTGGATCCGAGGCTTTCGAATGGCGGAGCCGGTGATCATCTCCTACGCCCGAGGGATGCTGCGCCAGTTCCCCGGCGTCGCCGAGGGCGTGATCGACGTCATCCCCGTCGACCTCGTCGCCGCCGCCATCATCGCAGTCGCCGCGAACGGGCCCGCAGGGGACTCGCCGGCCGTCTACCAGGTGGCCTCCGGGCTGAGGAACCCCCTCCGCTACGGCACCCTCGTCGAGCTCGTCGAGCGCTGGTTCACCGAGCGGCCCCTCTACGATGCCAAGGGCCAGCCGATCGTCGTGCCGACGTGGTCCTTCCCCGGCCGGGGAAAGGTCCAAGGCGAGCTGCGGCGAGCGATCCGGGCGCTCGAGGCGGTCGAGCGCGTCGTGCGCGGGCTTCCGGTGCGAGGCGCGCTCGCGGAGAAGGTGAGCTCGGTCGAGGAGCGGCGCGCGCTCGCCCAGCGCGCCCTTGGCTATGTCGAGCTCTACGGCTCCTACGCCGAGAGCGAGGCGCGCTTTCGGATCGACCGAACCCTCGCGCTCTACGAGTCGCTCGAGGAGGCCGACCGCAAGACCTTCTGCTTCGACCCGGCCGTTGTCGACTGGACGTCCTACGTCAACGACGTCCATCTGCCCTCCGTCGTCGAGCACGCCCGCGTCCGCACCTCGCCCGGGAAGCGCTTCGGCGACGACCGCGAGGCGCGCCAGCGCCGGGCGATCCTCTCCCCGGAGCCGCGCTGCGCGGTGTTCGACCTCGAGCAGACCCTGATCAACTCCAACGTCGTCGAGTCCTACGCGTGGCTCGCGACCCGCCATCTGTCGCCCGTCCGGCGGGCGCGGCTCTCCCTCGAGCTCATCGCCGAGGGGCCGCACCTGCTCGCGGTCGACCGGCGCGACCGTGGCGACTTCCTCCGTTCCTTCTACCGTCGCTACGAGGGGGCGCCCGCGGACCAGGTCCGGCGCGACTGCTGGGAGCTGTTCAGCGACCTCATCCTCACCCGGGCGTTCCCCGACGCGATCCAGCGGGTGCGCCAGCACCGCGCGCTCGGGCACAAGACCCTGCTCATCACGGGTGCGCTCGACTTCGTGATCGCCCCGCTCGAGCCGCTGTTCGACGAGATCGTCTGCGCGCGCCTCGGCGAGCGAGAGGGCCGGTTCACCGGAGAGCTGGTCGAGACCCCGCCGACCGGAGAGGCTCGGGCGCTGCTCGTCGAGCGTTGGGCCGCCGGCTTCGGGCTCGGCCCCGACGCCATCGTCGCCTACGCCGACTCGACGAGCGATCTCCCCATGCTCGAGGCCGCCGGCCACCCCGTCGCCGTGAACCCCGAGCCCAAGCTCGCCGCGATCGCGAGGAGGCGCGGCTGGCCGGTGGAGCTCTGGAAGCTCTCACGCGGCGGGCCGAGGCGGCCCCTCGCCGTCTCGACACGTCGCCTCGGCGCCCGCACCGTCGCACCGACGGCGACCTCGAGAGGGGAAGGGCGGCGATGAAGGCACTCGTGCTCGAGCGCAGCGTGGCACGCTTCGCGGCGGCAAGAGCCGCCTCGCTCGTCGCCGGATCAGGGCGCGGCATCACCGTCGGGCCGTTGCGGCTCACCGACGCCGAGCCGCCCGGGCTGCCGGGCTCCGGCTGGCACGAGGTGCGGCCGCGCCTCGCCGGGATCTGCGGCTCGGACCTCTCGACGCTCGACGGGGCGAGCTCCCGCTACTTCGAGCCGATCGTCAGCTTCCCCTTCGTCCCCGGCCACGAGATCGTCGGCGAGGTGCTCGGCGACGAGCACGACGGCGCCCGCGTCGTCGTCGAGCCCGTCCTCGGCTGCCTGGCTCGAGGGATCGACCCCCCCTGCCCCGCGTGCGCGGCGGGCAGGAAGGGCGCCTGCGAGCGCATCGCCTACGGCCACCTGCGCCCGGGCCTGCAGACCGGCTACTGCGCCGACACCGGGGGCGGGTGGTCCGAGCTGCTCGTCGCCCACGAGTCCCAGCTCCATCGCGTCCCGGAGGGCCTCTCGGACGAGGCCGCGGTGATGGTGGAGCCGACGGCCTGCGCGCTGCACGCCGCGCTCGCGGGTGGCGTCGTCGCCGGCGAGCGGGTGGTCGTGCTCGGTGCCGGGACGCTCGGGCTGGCGACGCTCGCCGCGCTCCGCCACCACAGCCTTCCCTCGGCGGTCCTCGTCGTGGCCAAGTACGCCGTCCAGCGATCGCTCGCCGCCTCGCTCGGCGCCGACCAGGTCGTCGCGCCCGAGGAGCTCCCCCGCGCGGTGCGGCGGCTCACCGGCTCGCTCGGCGCCTCGAGCGCCGGCCGCCTCCAGCGGCTCGCCGGCGGCGCGGACGTGGTGTTCGACTGCGTCGGTTCGGCGGGATCGATCGCCTCCTCGCTCGCCGTGGTGAGGCCCGGCGGCAGGGTGGTGCTCGTCGGCATGCCCGGCTCGGTCAGGGTCGACCTCGCCCCCCTCTGGCAGCGCGAGATCACCCTCGCGGGCGCCTACGCCTACGGGTCCGAGGACACCCCCGAAGGGCCGCGCTCGACCTTCGACCTCGCCTTCGAGCTCGTCGCCTCGGCGCACCTCGAGCGGCTCGTCTCGGCCCGCTACCCTCTGGAGCGCTACGAGGAGGCGATCCGGCACGCGGCGGCGGCGGGGCGCCGCGGCGCGGTGAAGGTCGTGTTCGACCTGCGGCGCCCGGCGCGCCGGGGCTGGCAAGCGACCGAGGTGGAGGCGGGGAGTTGAGTCCGAGACCTGGGTTCGTGCTGGAGGTCGATCGCTCCACCCCCCCGACGATGCTCTGGCACGGCGACGGCTTCCGCCAGGAGCGCTTCCCGGTCGGCACCCGGGTCGTCTACCCGCCCGAGCCGCTCCCCCCCCTCCCCGATCCCGACGCCGCGATCCGCCACGCGCTCGAGCACCCCGTCGGCGACTCGCCTCCGCTGTCCGCGCTGCTCAGGCCGGGGATGCGGCTCACGATCGCCTTCGACGACGTGTCCCTGCCCCTCCCCCCGATGCGCGCCCCGGACACCCGCCAGCGCGTGATCACCGCCGTGCTCGACGCCGCAGCCGCCGCGGGCGTCGACGACGTCGTGCTGATCGCCGCGCTCGCGCTCCACCGGCGGATGACCGACGACGAGCTCCGCCACGCGCTCGGCTCCCGGATCTTCGACGCCTTCGCACCGCACGGCCTGCTGCTCCAGCACGACGCCGAGGATCCCGACGCGATGGTGCACCTCGGTCTCACCGACCAGGGCGAGGACGTGGAGATCAGCCGGCGTGCCGCGGAGAGCGACCTGCTCGTCTACGTCAACATCACCCTCGTCCCGATGGACGGGGGCCACAAGTCCGTGGCGACGGGCCTCGCCAGCTACCGCAGCATCCGCCACCACCACAACGTCCGGGCGATGCAGCACAGCCGCTCGTTCATGGACCGCCACCACAGCGAGCTCCACAGCTCGAACTGGCGGATGGGCCGGCTGATCGCCGATGCAGGGGTGCGGATCTTCCAGATCGAGACGACCCTGAACCTGGACACCTTCCCCTCGAGCTTCGGCTTCCTGCAGCGACGAGAGTGGGAGTGGACCCTGAGGGACCGAGCCGGCTTCCACGCGACTCGTGCCGCCCTCGAGCGCACGCCCCCGGCGCTCGCTCGCCAGATCTTCCACTCGATCCGCTCGCCCCACGCCCTCGCCTCGGTGCAGGCCGGGGAGGTCGAGGCGGTGCACGACCTGACGCTCGCCAACCTCTACCGCCAGCAGCTCGTCCACGTCGAGGGCCAGAGCGACGTGCTCACGATGGGACTCCCCTACCTCAGCCCCTACAACGTCAACTCGGTCATGAACCCGATCCTCGTCTCCTGCCTCGGCCTCGGCTACTTCTTCAACATGTACCGGGGCAAGCCGCTCGTGCGAGAGGGGGGGGTGCTTATCATCTCCCACCCCACTCCCTGGGCCTTCGACCCCGTGCAGCACCCGAGCTACATCGACTTCTTCGAGCAGGTGCTCTCGGAGACGACCGACCCGCTCGAGATCGAGGCGAAGTACGAGGAGGGCTTCGCGACCGACCCCTGGTACATCCACCTCTACCGGACCTCTCACGCCTACCACGGCGTGCACCCCTTCTACATGTGGTACTGGGGCGCCCACGCCCTGCAGCACCTCGGGCAGGTGATCATCGTCGGCGGCGACCGGGCAGCCGTCAGGCGGATGGGCTTCAAGCCCGCCTCGACCTTCGCCGATGCCTTCGAGATGGCCGAGGACGTCGTCGGTCGGGACCCGACCATCACCCACGTCCACAACCCGCCGATCTTCATGAGCGAGGTCACGTGAGCGCAGCCGGGGGAGCGACGGCCTCGACGAAGGTCGCGCCGCTCCTCGCCCGCCGGCTCGTCGAGCGCGCGCGCAGCCGAGCCGCCGGTGCGACCGGCACGCTGTCGGCCGTCGTGCGCGCCCCGACCTGGCCCGGCGGGCTCGAGCGGCCGGTGCCGAGGCGCAACGTCGGAGCCGACTACGACACCGCCTGGTCGCGCGCTCCCCTCGCCCGGGCGACCAGGGCCGCGCTGGTCGAAGGGGTGACCCGCCCGTTCGTGCGAGCGGTCGCGTCCCCGTCGGTGCTCGGCGCCGAGCAGCTCGACCCGCTGGACGGGCCTGCGATCTTCGCCGCCAACCATTCGAGCCATCTCGACACGGCGATCCTGCTGTCGGCGCTCCCGGCGCGCTTTCGACGCAAGTGCGTCGTCGCCGCGGCCGCCGACTACTTCTTCGACCGCCGCTGGAAGGCCGACCTGTGGTCCCTCTGGCTCGCGACGATCCCCGTCGAGCGCGCCCGAATCTCCCGCCGGGGCGCCGACCTCGCGGCCGAGCTGATCGGCGACGGCTGGAGCCTCGTCATCTACCCAGAAGGAGGGCGTTCCCCCGACGGCTGGGGCCAGGAGTTCCACGGGGGCGCCGCCTACCTCGCGAAGCGCTGCTCCGTGCCCGTCGTGCCGGTCCACCTCCAGGGCGTCCGTCCCATCCTGCCGAAGGGGCGCTCCCGGCTCCGGCCGGGCAAGGTCGAGGTCCGCATCGGCGCGCCGCTCCGGCCGCTTCCCGAGGGCAGGTCCGGGCGCGAGGAGGACGCCCGCCGCTTCGCCGCCCGCATCGAGTCCTCCGTCGCCGCGCTCGCCGACGAGGCCGAGACCGACTGGTGGTCGGCCCGCCGGCGTGCGGCCGCCGGGCTCACCCCCGATCCACGAGGCCCGGCGGGCTCGTCCTGGCGAAGGGCCTGGGAGCTCCCAGAGAGCCGCCGCTCGGAGGTCCCCCGCAAGCCGGC
>JAJYNS010000056.1:29152-50174 GCA_021786195.1 Actinomycetes bacterium
GCCAGCGCGACGGCGCCGATCCCGGCGACCTTGCCCGCGAGCAGCTGGATCGGCCGGATCGCGGCGAGGAGCACCTCCACCACCCGGCTCGCCTTCTCCTCCATCACCCCCATGAGCGTCCAGGTCAGGTACTGGTTGAGCACGATGAAGATGAGGATGACGCCGAGCAGCGCCGTGGCCTCAGAGGTCGTCCTGGGCGGCCTCGCGGGCCGGACGCTGTCGACGGGCAGCGGCCTCGCCCGGAGGACGGCAGACGCCTGCGCCGGGGTCAGGCCGGCCTGGACATAGGCGCGCCGTTCGCCGAGGACCAGGGAGACCTCGCGCACGAAGCGCGACCCTGCGGAGGTGTCCGACGGCGTGAGCGGGCTCTCGACGAGGATCCGCCCCTCTCCGTCGACCACGGCGTCGAGACGGCCCGCCTCCAGCGCGGCTCGTGCACGGGCGACGTCGGGCTCGCTGACGAGCTGCACCCTCAGCCCGAGGCCGTTCGCCACGGCCCGGAGCAGCGCGTTCAAGGGCGCCGAGCCGGCCACGACGCCGACCCTCCCGGTCTCGGCCGTCTTGCCGTGCTCCGCGGGGATGACCACCGCGGCGGCGACCGCGGCGAACAGGACGGCCGTCGAGAACCGGAAGACCTTGCCCCGGAGCCGCTCCCGGATCTCCCTTCCGGCCACGAGGCCCGTGTCGCCGAGGACCTTCCGCCCCCCGACGCGCCCGAGAAGCCGCCTGAGCGGTGGCGACGGGCGTCCCCTGCGCCGCCGGCGCAGGCGGAAGGCGGCAAGCAGGGCCAGCGCGGCGATGACGACCGGGGCCAGCTTCATCGCGCCAGCGACTCCCGGTAGACCTCCGACAGCCGGCGCCGCTCGAAGGCGAACTTCGTCACCCGGCCCGCGGCACGAGCGGCGTCGAGGACGGCGTCGCTGTCGGTCGACTCGTCGAGCGTCAGCCGCACCTCCCCGCCCTGCACCTCGGAGACGCTGACGCCGGGAAGGGCGCGGGCCCACGCCCCCAGCCGCTCGCCCTCGATCCGGACCGCGATCCGCCTCGGACCCCGGGTCGCCAGCTCGTCGACCGCGCCGTTCGCCACGAGACGACCGTGATCGATGATCGCGACCGACTCGCACAAGTCCTCCACCAGGTCGAGCTGGTGGCTCGAGAACAGCACCGAGCGCCCCGAGCGCGCCTGCTCGAGGAGCACCTGTCCGATGACGTCGATGCCGGCGGGATCGAGCCCCGCGAGGGGCTCGTCGAGCACGAGCAGGTCCGGGTCGTGCACGAGCGCCGCGG
This sequence comes from Actinomycetes bacterium, assembly GCA_021786195.1. Lineage (GTDB taxonomy): Bacteria > Actinomycetota > Acidimicrobiia > Acidimicrobiales > Bog-793 > JAKAOD01. Next base: position 30,440 of record JAJYNS010000056.1, read on the forward strand.
CGAGCTGCACCCGCTGCTGGTTGCCATGCGACAACGCCTCGACCCTGCTCGTGGCACGGTCCGCGACCTCCAGGCGCTCGAGCCAGCGCCTCGTGGCCGACGCGGCGTCGGCGGCTCCCATCCCGTGCAGCCGGCCGAGGTACTCGAGCTGCTCGGCGACGAGCATGTTGGGGTAGAGGCCCCGCTCCTCGGGCATGTAGCCGAAGCGGCGCCGATCCGCGGGCCCGACCGGCGCCCCGTTCCACAGGACGGAGCCCGCGTCGAGGTCGGTCAGACCGAAGATCGCCCTCATGGTGGTGGTCTTGCCCGCCCCGTTTGGCCCGAGGAAGCCCACCACCTCGCCCGAGGGGACGCGGAAGCTCAGGCCGTCCAGCGCCGTCACGGCACCGAAGCGACGGGTCAGGCCGTCGAGCTCGAGGAGGTTCTGCGCCATGGCCCGTTCCTGGGAGCGGCTCGGCACTGCCCGCTCGACCCGCCCGCGTCCGCAGGCCGTCGTCCGAGGCGCCCCCGGCGGCCTCGCCCGGCCGCGTCGGCGCCGCGCCGCCAGGCGCCATGCCGCGGGCCCGGCGTCCTCCCGCTCCCTCTCTCGGCTCCTGGCGGCAACCCGGGGAGCGTAACGGGCGGGCCGGCCGCCGCTCAAGCACCCGCAGGAGGCTGAGGGCGCCGGGCTCGGCCCCGTTGCGAACACCTGTTCGCCTACGCGCTACGCTGTCGGCGTGGTGATCGACCCGTCGCTCGAGATCCGCCGACGGTCGCTCGCGATGCTCGCGCCGGGGGCGCCGGCAGGCCTGTCCCGGGAGGAGGCGATCGAGCTCATCGAGCGGCTGCAGGAGGCGCTCGCCGAGGTGCGCGAGCTGCGCGAGGACGTCGCGGCCGCGCTCGGTCGCCACCCCTCAGGACGCCGAAGAAGCTGAGCCGAGCGGCTCGTGCCCGTCGCGCCCTGGCATAGTGTCCACGCTGACCAGCCAAGGCGTGACCCCCTTCGCCAGATCCTCGCGGCACGACCGCGGTGCGGGTTAGCCGCGCGCGCTCGGCTGCGAGGGGCGACGTCGCCGCCGCGATGGCCGCTTCAGTCGCGGGGTCCCTGGCGGTGTTCTTCGTGGGGACGCTCGCGGTCCAGATGCGGGCGTCCCTGCACTTTGGGACCTCGGCCCTCGGGGGCGCGATCTCCCTCTACTACCTCGCCGCCGCGCTGGGCTCCATGCCCTTCGGGCGGCTGGCGGAGCGAGTGGGGGGCATCCGGGTGATGCGGGCGGCGACGCCGGCGGCCGCCGTCATGCTCGCGCTGATCGCCGCGTTCGCGGACTCCTGGCTCGCGCTCTCGGCCATGCTCGTCGCCGCCGGCTTCGCGAGCTCCGCCATCCAGCCCGCGACGAACCTCTTCCTCGCGCGCCGCCTACCGCGCGCGCGACAGGGCCTCGCCTTCGGGGTCAAGCAGGCCTCCGTGCCCGCGGCGGCGGCGCTCGGCGGGCTCGCCGTGCCCGCCCTGGCGCTGACCGTGGGCTGGCGGGCGGCGTTCGCCCTGGCCGCCGCACTTGGGGTCCTCGCCGCCGGCCTCCTCCCCCGGCCTCGCGTCAGCCTGGCCGAGCGTCGAGCAAGTGGCGCCTCGCACCCCTCCCCGCCGGTGCTCCGGCTCCCGCTCCTCGTCCTCGCCGTCGGCTTCGGGCTCGGGGTCATCGCGGCGAACAGCCTGACGGCCTTCGTCGTCACCTCGGCGGTGCACTCGAGGATCACCAAGGGCGGTGCGGGGCTCCTCGCCGCCGCCGGGGCCGCGACGGCCGCAGTCGTGCGGGTGGTCTCCGGCGCCCGAGCCGACCGCCGGGGTCGCGCGCACCTCCCGGTCGTCGCGGCGATGCTCGCCGCAGGAGGCGTCGGCTACGCCGTGCTGGCGCTCGGCGTGGCACGTGGGGCACACGCGCTCCTCGTCGCCGGCGCGCTGGTCGCCTTCGGGGCGGGATGGGGATGGAACGGTCTGTTCGTCTTCGCGATCGTGCGCAGCTACCCCGACGCGCCGGCTCGGGCCACCTCGATCACCCAGGTGAGCGGCCGCCTGGCCGGGGTCGCCGGTCCCCTGGGCTTCGGGCTGCTCGCCACCCACCGCTCCTTCGCCGAGGCGTGGTCCGCGGACGCCGCGGCCGCGTTCCTCGGCGCGACCGTGATCCTCTACGGTCGCAGGCTGCTGCTCAGGAGCCCGGCGGCGAGAAGCCAGACGGGGACCGGGACGCAACGGCCCGCCGGCCCGGAGGAGGTCCTCGGGACCGACACGGCGAGCTGACACCGACGCGGCCGGCCGCTCTCAGCGCCAGAGCGCATCGAGGTCGAGCGCCGCCTCGGCGACGGGGCGCGAGCCCCCCGTCGCCGGCCGGCCGGTCGAGCCGACCGAGAGCGAGTCGCGTCCCACGCTCGGCTCGTCGTGGCTCGCGACCTGGCCCAGCACGGCCTCGTCGAGGAAACGGCTCGCCTGGACCAAGGTATGGCGGTCGTCGCCCCCCCGCCGGTGGTGGGGCAGCCGCTGCGGCGAGTACAGGTGGAGCTCGTCTCGCGCCCGGGTGAGCGCGACGTAGAACAGGCGACGCTCCTCAGCGAGCCCTTCTCCGGAGCGAAGGGCCATGTCGGCAGGGAAGGCACCGTCGACGAGGTGGACGAGGTGGACGGCGCGCCACTCGAGACCTTTCGCCGCGTGGACCGTCGACACGACCACGTAGTCCTCGTCGAGCCGGGGCCGACCTGCGAGGTCCGCGCACGACACGGGCGGGTCGAGCGTGATCGCCGAGACCCACGAGGCGAGGTCCTCGCTCGTTCCCGCCGCCGCGACGAGACGGTCGAGGTCCGAGAGCCGTGCCGAGCCCGAGGCGTAGTGCGCGGCGACGAGCGGCCGCAGCAGCGCGAGCACCGCCTCCGCCTTGGCCTTGGCGCTCGCCGCCGAGCGGGCGTCGAGCAGGCCCGGCAGCGTCGCCGAGAGCGCGGCCCGTGCCGGCGGCGGCGCGGCGGCGACCACCTCCGGCCAGTCCTCTGCCCCGGAAGGGCGCCGGGGCGGCAGCAGCTCGAGCAGCTGCCGGGCTCTCGACGGCCCGACCCCGGGGTGTAGCCGGAGCAGGCGCATCCAGGCGACGTCGTCGGTCGGGTTGTCCACGAGCCGAGCGCCGGCGACGAAATCCTTCAGATGTGCCGCGTCCACGTAGCGCAGCCCTCCGTACTTGCGATAGGGGATGCGCCGGGCCGTGAGCTCGAGCTCGACGAGATCGCTGTGGTGCGCAGCTCGCACGAGGATCGCCTGGTCGGCGAGGCGCATCCCCTCCTCGTGGTGCTCGAGGATGCGCCTTGCGACCGCCCGCGCCTCGGAGGAGGCGTCGTAGCAGCGATCGAGGGTCGGCCGGGCACCTCCGCCTCGCTGCGCGCGCAACCGGATCGCGGGAAGGCCCGGGCCGGCAGCGGGGCGCGCCAGGTTGGCGAGGTCCAGGACGCGCTGCACGGATCGGAAGTTGTGCTCGAGCACGACGACGGTGACGTCCGGATAGCTCGCCGCGAGGCGCGAGAGCTGCGCCGGGTCGGCGCCGCGAAAGCCGTAGACGGCCTGGGCGTCGTCGCCGACGACCGTGAGGCCGCGTCCGCCGGGGCACAGGCCCGCGACGATCTCCGCCTGGAGCGAGTTCACATCCTGGTACTCGTCGACCAGCACGTAGTCCCATCTCCCGGCGAGCTGCGGGCCGACCGTCTCGTCGAGGAGGGCCGCGCGGAAGTAGACGAGCAGGTCGTCGTAGTCGAGCTGGCCCCTCGAGCGCTTCCGGGCGACGAAGGCCCGGAACAGCTTGACGATCTCGGCCACCTGAGGCTGGCACCAGGGGAAGTCGAGCGCGGCCACCTCGGCGACGGTCCGGTTCGTGTTCACGCACCGGCTGTACAGGTCGACGAGCGTCGCCGTCCTCGGGAGGCGCTCGGCCGACCCCGCGAGGCCGGCGTCGTCGCGCAGCAGGTCCATCGCGTCGCCGGCATCCGCCGGGTCGAGGACCGAGAAGGTCGGAGCGAGGCCGAGCACCTCGCAGAAGTCACGGATCACCTGGTAGGCGACTCGGTGGAAGGTCCCGCCCCAGAGGCGCCGAGCGAGCTCGGGTCGCCCGATCAGCGTCGCCGCCCGAGCAAGCATGTCCTCCGCGGCCCTGCGGGTGAACGTCAGCAGCAGGATCCGCTCGGGGTCGACGCCTCGCTCGAGCAGGCGCGCGACGCGAGCCGTGAGCGTCCTCGTCTTGCCCGTGCCGGCACCGGCGACGACGACGAGCGGCGAGGTGCCGTGGTCCACCGCGGCGAGCTGGGCGTCGTCGAGCCCCTCGTCCCAGGCTGCCATGGAGCAGAACATGTGTTCGCAGCCTAGCCGCCCCGGACCCTCGCCAGCGGCCACCGGCCGTCGGGCCACCAGGACCCGGTGCTGCGGTTCGACCGCTCAGCGGCGCTCGGCCGTCGGGCGCGCCGACAGCGTGACGAAGTCCCGAGCCCAGCTCGGGGTGAAGAAAGTTGCCGGTCCTTGGACCATCGACGCCAGCAGCTTCGTGCCGTTCCCCGGGGCCGCGAGCCCGTAGGGGCTCGCCGGGCGGTAGGTGACGAAGTCCGGCCAGTACGGGTTGATGTCGAGCTCCATCGCGCGCAGCGCGCCGGCCCGCACGAGGAGCTCGGCAAGCTGCAGGGGGGCGAGCGACGGGCCGGCGACGTAGACGAGGGCGCCCTCGGCGGTGATCCCGAGCCCGGAGCGCCACTGGTCCTCGATGCCGGGGCCCGAGCAGGAGTAGGCGCCGCAGGTCGCTCCCCAGACCAGCCAGTTCGGCGTCGACGCGAGCGCCACCGGACGGCCCCCGGACACCAGCGGCACGAGGTTCTGGCGGACGGCCACGACCTGCGGCGTCATCAGGACGTCGCTTCCCCACGCGCCGAGGCCCACACCGCCGCCGGAGTAGATGACGAGCGACGCGGCGCCGGCTCGCAGCGGATAGACGGTCCGGCCCTCCGTGTAGTAGCCGCCCTGCGCCGCGGCCATCTGGAACCCCCCGTTGAAGGCGGCGACCAGCGAGCGCGCCTGGGCCGGCTCGATAGGCGCGGTGTAGCGGTAGGGGCCGCCGCCGGGGCTCACCGAGCCCGAGTAGAGCCGGGCGGCCAGCAGGCGGGTGTCCATCCAGGCGATCCCGGCCGGCAGCGTCCCGCCCGGCGGCACCAGCGTGGTCTCGTAGACGGCCTCCTGGCCGCCCACAGGGCGCCCGTAGGGCCGCCAGCGGCCTGCGCCGGGCGAGACGGGCCCCGGGAACGGGGTGAGCGGCCTCGGGACCGGCAACGGGACGAGCCCGCTGCGGCCCCCAGCCGACGGCACCGCCCCCTCCGCCCGGAGACGAGGGGCCGCCAGACCGGCTGCAGCGGGCCCCGCTGGCGCGAGGAGCATCGGCAGGGAGAGGGCCCCCCCGAGCACGGCGGCCCAGGCTGCTCGCCGTGTACCCGGGGCGGCACAGCGCACGAGCCGAGGATAGGGTCGCAACGCGCGTCCGAGGGCGCGGCCCCGGACGCGAAGAACGGGCCGGAGGGGGGATCCGGCCCGTTCTGTGAAACCGATCAGGAATCGGAGGGGGGATCCGATATCGCCCTGCGGTCTGGCATCAGTATGCGCCCGCGGGTGCCATCGGTCAAACAGCTTTGAGAGATATCTTGTATCGTTAGAAGCGATGGACCTTCGCCAGCTCAACGCCATCGTCGCCATCGCCGAGCACGGGTCGTTCTCCGCCGCTGCCGACGCGCTCGCCACCGTCCAGTCCAACGTCTCCACGCACGTGAAAAAGCTCGAGCGCGAGCTCGGCGCCGTGCTCGTCGACCGGGCGACCGGCGAGCTCACCGAGGCGGGCGAGCTCGTCGTCGACCGGGCACGAAGGGTGATCGGGGAGCTCGACGCCATGACCTCCGACGTGACCGCCATGAGCCGGGAGGTCATCGGCACCGTCCGGCTCGGCGCGATCGGCACGGCCGCCCGGTGGATCGTCCCCCAGCTCGTCGATATCGCGCCCAGCCGGCACCCGCTCCTGCACCTCGTGTTCGTCGAGGCGACGGGCCTGGGGCTCGACGCGCAGCTCGCCCTCGGCCAGCTGGACCTCGCCATCATGGCGCTCCCTGCCTCAGGCACCGAGGTGCGCACCCTGCCGCTGTTCGAGGAGGACCTCGGCCTCGTGGTCCCTCGGGGCCACCCGCTGGACAAGGGCGAGGCCGTCGATCCTGCCATCCTGGCGGAGCTCCCCCTCATGCTCCCGCTCCCGGGCAGCGCCTACCGCAACGAGCTCGACTCGGTCGCTCGAGCGGCGGGGGTCGCGCTGCGCCCGCGCGCCGAGATGGACAGTCTCCGGCTCATCGCCTCGCTCACCTTCGAGGGCTCTGGGTTCTCGATCCTCCCCGCAGGGGCGATCCCGTCGTACTTCGTCGACTCCTGGGTCGTCGTGCCGGTCCGAGGGCTCCAGCCGCGTCTCGTCGGAGTCGGCCAGCGCCGCCGGGGCATGCCGGGCGCGCCGGTGCGCGCCGTGCTCGACATCCTCTCCGAGGTCATCCTCGACGAGCGCTCCAGGCCGAAGGGCGTCCGCCCCGTCGCCGCCTCGCCCGGCGGTGGACCCTCCTGAGCGCGGCTCGCTCCGTCCTCGCTGCCTCAGTCGCTCGCTGGGGAGTCTCGCCACATCAGCCACAGCGTCGGTCCTCCGAGCGGCGCCGTGACCTCCTCGGCGACCTCGAAGCCGTGGGAGCGGTAGAAAGCGACGTTCTCGAGCTTGGAGCACTCGAGGTAGGCCGGGACGCCGTCGCTGTCGCAGCGGTGGAGCACGGGGTCGAGCAGGGCCGAGCCGACCCCTTGGTGCTGGTGCGCCGGTTCGGTGCCGATCGTGCCGAGGTAGTAGTGCGGACGGCGGGGGTGGTGGCCGGCGAGGAGGACGGACAGCCGACGCATGGCGAGCAGCCTCCCGGCGAGGATGAGGACGAGCGAGAGGTGCGCGAGCACGTCGGCGACGCTGCTCGCCGCCGGGCTCGGGGGCAGCCACAGCGCCGCGCCGAGCCACCCGGGGACCGTGTAGACCTCGCCGCGGGGCAGGTAGTTGTGCCGGAGCTGCAGCTCGAAGAAGCGGCGCAGCCGATCCTCGCGCCCGGGGGCGCCCGGGAAGACGTACGCCGCGACCGGATCGTCGACGAACGCTCTGCCGAGCATCGCCGCCATGGCAGGAACGTCGGAGCGGTCCGCCCGGCGAACCTCTCCCACGCCTCGGATCGTACCGCCCACCCCGCCCGGGAATCCGCGCCTGCCCGCCGGCGTTGTGCTCGGCATGGCCCAGAGCACCTCCGACCACTCGCCCGAGCGCGCCATGCCGGCGCGCTTCTCGATCAACTTCGACTACCGCTGCCCCTTCGCCCGCAACGCCAACGAGCACGTCCTCGCCGCCCTCGAGGCCGGCGCCCCCTGGGAGGTGGACTTCGTCCCGTTCTCCTTGAGCCAGGCGCACGTCCCCGACGGCGAGCCGGCGGTCTGGGAGCAGCCCGACCGGCGGGCGGACCTGCTCGCGCTCGGTGCCGGAGTGGTGCTGAGAGACCGGTTCCCCGAGCTGTTCCGTGCCGGGCACCTCGAGCTCTTCGGCGCGCGGCACGACCACGGCGGCGACCTGAGGGACCTCGGTGTCGTGCGCGCCGCCCTCGAGCGCGCCGGGGCCGACGCCGGGGCCGTGCTCGCAGAGCTCGACGACGGCTGGCCGTTCGAGACGCTGCGCAAGGAGCACGAGCGGTCCGTCGCCGAGCACTCGGTCTTCGGCGTGCCGACCTTCGTGCTCGCCGGGTCGGCGGTTTTCGTCCGCCTGATGACCCGGCCCCGTGGCGACGGTGACCTCGCGACGCGCACCATCGGGCGCGTGCTCGAGCTCGTCTCAGGCGCCGGTGAGCTGAACGAGTTCAAGCACACGACGATCCCGCGCTAAGCGGCCCCATGCCGGCGCGCTCCCGGACCGCCGCCGCGCCGGCACAGGCGGCTCGCCCGCGCCGTGACGCCTGGGCCCCCCGCTCAGTCCTTCAGCGCGATCGGCTCGTCGTCGCGCTCGCCCGAGCCGAGCGGCACCTGGACGGGCACTCCGACGCCTGACTGGCGGATCCGCTCGTCGAGCTCCACGAGCAGCTCCGGGCTCTCCCTCAGGAACTGCTTGGCGTTCTCCCGACCCTGGCCGAGCTGCTCTCCCTCGTAGGTGTACCAGGCCCCCGACTTCTTCACGATCCCGAGGTCGACGGCGACGTCGAGGATCGAGCCCTCGCGGCTGATGCCCTTGCCGTACATGATGTCGAACTCGGCCGTCCTGAACGGGGGCGCGCACTTGTTCTTCACGACCTTCACCCGGGTCCGGTTCCCGACGATCTCGGCCCCGTCCTTGATCGACTCCACCCGCCGGATGTCGAGCCGCACGGACGAATAGAACTTGAGCGCCCTCCCGCCCGGCGTCGTCTCCGGCGAGCCGTACATCACCCCGATCTTCTCCCGGAGCTGGTTGATGAAGATCGCGATGGTCCGCGACTTGCTCAGCGTCGCCGTGATCTTCCGCAGCGCCTGGGACATCAGTCGCGCCTGGAGCCCGACGTGGCTGTCGCCCATCTCGCCCTCGATCTCCGCCCGGGGCGTCAAGGCCGCGACGGAGTCGACGACGAGGACGTCGATCGCCCCCGAGCGGATCAGCATGTCGGCGATCTCCAGGGCCTGCTCGCCCGTGTCCGGCTGGGAGACGAGCAGCTCGTCGATGTCGACGCCGATCGCCGCGGCGTAGACGGGGTCCATCGCGTGCTCGGCGTCGATGTAGGCGCAGATCCCCCCGTTTCGCTGGGCCTCGGCGACGACGTGGAGCGCGAGCGTCGACTTCCCGGAGGACTCTGGGCCGAAGACCTCGACGATCCGGCCCCGCGGCAGGCCGCCCACGCCGAGGGCGAGGTCGAGCGCCATGGCACCGGTCGATATCGCCTCGATCCCGAGCGAGAGGTTCTCGCCCATGCGCATGACCGAACCCTTGCCGAACTGCTTCTCGATCTGGCTGATCGCCGCCTCGAGCGCCTTGTCCCGCTCCATCGCTCCCGCTCTCCCTTCGCTTGCGACCTGCGGACGGACGCACCCTACGGGCGGGTTGTCACACCCGCCTCCGGCCGCTGCCCGGTGCCGGCCGCCCCGGCTTCCACGACTGTAGTTCCGAACAGACGTTCTGTGTTGGATGGGCGCTCAGGCCCCTGCGAGGAGGCGGCGGCGCAGCGCGTCGAGCGCCGAGATCGACCCGATCTGGCGGATCCGCTCCCGGCTGCCCGAGAGCCGGAGGGCGAGGCCCTCGGCTGGCGCGGCGCCGACGGCCACCCCGGCGTAGGCGGTCCCCGGCGGCAGCCCCTCCTGAGGATCGGGCCCCGCCACGCCCGTCGTCGCCAGGCCGACGTCCGCGCGGAGGAGGCGCCGCACTCCTTCGGCCATCGCGGCGGCCGCCTCGGCGCTGACGACCGGGCCGTCGGAGAGCGCGAGGAGCTCGTGCTTCACGGGAGTGGCATAGGCGACGAGCGCGCCGCGGAACCACCGGCTCGCCCCGGGGAGGGCGACGATCCGGGAGGCGATGAGCCCGCCGGTAAAGGACTCCGCGAGGGCCAGCGTGCGCCCCCGGCGCAGGAGCGCCTCGCCGACCGCGCGCTCCATCGTCTCGTCGCCGACCCCGAACACCGCCTCTCCGAGGAGGTCCCTGAGCCGCCCCTCCTCCTCGTCGAGCTGCGCCCTCGCGTCGTCGGAGCCGGCGGCCTTGACGGTGATGCGGAGCTTGATCCCCTCGATCCCGCTCGCGAGAAAGGCGATCGTCGGCGCACCCGGCCCGGCGGCGTCGAGCGCCTCGATGCGCGGCTCGACGAGCTCGGCGAGGCGGGACTCGCTGATCCCCCAGGTCCGCAGTGTCCTCGAGAGGATCACCGCCTGCTCGCCCGCCCTCCTGCGCAGGTCGGGCAGGACGGCCCGCTTGAGCATCTCGTGCAGCTCGTCGGGCACGCCCGGCAGGGCATAGACGACCTTGTCGCCGACGGGGCAGATGAGCCCGGGCGCCGTGCCCCTGCGCTGGGGGATCGGGGTCGCCCCGTCGGGGAGGTCGGCCTGCCGGGCGTTGCTCGCCGCCATCTCGCGCCCCCGGGCCGCGAAGATCGCCTCGATGCCGGCGAGAAGGGCCGGGTCGCGGCGCAGCGCCACGCCCATGACGGCGGCGATGGCCTCGCGGGTCACGTCGTCCTGGGTCGGCCCGAGACCCCCGCAGGTGACCACCGCCTCGCAGCGCCCGAGCGCCGTCTCGAGCGCCTCGACGATCCGCTCGACGTTGTCCCCGACCCGGGTCTGGAACAGGCAGTCGATCCCGCTCGCGGCGAGCTGCTCGGCGATCCAGGCGGAGTTGGTGTCGACGATCTGGCCGAGCAGCAGCTCCGTCCCGATCGCGAGGATCTCGGCCCGCACCGCCGCCCGTCACGCCCCGCCGGCGACGCGCAGCATCCGGCGGGCGTCCAAGAGGTACTCGAGGCCGGTGTACAAGGTGAGCGCGACGGCGAACCACAGCACGTCGGCGATCGTCCCCTTGTGCTGGACCCCGACAGCCGGGAGGAGGGCGAGCCCGACGGCGACGTCCTGGACGAGCGTCTTCACCTTGGCGAGGGGCCGGGCGGGCACGGACACCCCGCGGCGGCCCGCACGCACCCGGAACCAGGTCATCCCGGCCTCCCTCGCGAACACCAGCGCGGCCGGCAGCCAGCTCACGACCCCCGTGGAGGCGAGCGCGGCGAGGGCACCGAGGACGAGGAGCTTGTCGGCGAGCGGGTCGAGGAACGCGCCCGAGCGGGTCGAGCCCTGACGGCGGGCCACGTGGCCGTCGAGCCCGTCCGAGCCGGCGAGGACGAGCCAGAGCACGGCGAGAAGCCAGGACGACGGCCCGACGACGGCGATGAGCACCGCGAGGACCGGCGAGGCGACGAGGCGCGCCATCGTCATCGCGTTGGCCGGAGTGGCGAGCGCGGAGGGCCCGAAGGCCTTCTGCCCGACCGCCTGCGCGGGAGGTGCGGCCGGGCTCACGCGGCCACCGCGACCAGGTCCGGGCCCTCGGAGGCGACGATCTCGACCTTCGCGAAGCTGCCGGCGGCGAGCGTGGCCGGCACCCGCACGACGCCGTCGATCTCCGGGGCCTCACGCGTCGAGCGCGCGACGCCCGGGGCGTCGACGAGCACCTCGACCCGCTGGCCGACGAGCGCGGACCGCTTGGCCGCGGTGATCGAGTCCTGCAGCTCCGCGCACTCCCGGAGCCGGAGGAGCGCGAGCCGCTCCGGGACGCGCCCCCCCAGCTGCGCGGCGTGGGTGCCGGGCTCCTCCGAGTAGGTGAAGAACCCGGCCCAGTCGAGCTGCGCGGCCTCGAGGAAGCGGAGCAGCTCGTCGTGATCCTCCTCGGTCTCGCCGGGGTAGCCGAGGATGAACGACGAGCGCAGCGCCGCGTCAGGCGCCTTGGCCCGGATGCGCTCGATCCGCTCGAGGAACCGCCTCGCGCCGCCGGACCGGCGCATCGAGCGGAGCAGCCGTGCCGAGGCGTGCTGGAGGGAGAGGTCGAAGTACGGCACGCCGGTGGCGACCACGGCGTCGATGAGCTCGTCCCCGAGCGCCGAGGGGTAGAGGTAGAGGAGCCGGACCCGGGGGACCCGGGCAGCGACCGCCTCGACCAGCTCGATGATCCCCCGAGTGCCCGCTCCGGTGGCCTGCGAGGGGCCGGCCGGCCCTGCCCGGCCCGCCCGCCGGGCCCCGCGCGCGGCCCGGTCCCGGCCGTAGGAGGCGAGGTCCTGGGCGACGAGCACCACCTCGGCCACGCCGAGGGCGTCGACCTCCGCGAGCACGGCGTCGAGCGGGCGCGAGCGCTGCGGGCCGCGGAAGCCGGGGATCGCGCAGAACCCGCAGGCCCTGTCGCAGCCCTCGGCCACCTTCACGTAGCCCCACGGAGCCCCGGCGGGGCGCCTCGGCAGCTCGAGCAGGTCGAGCGCGGGGAGCCCCGTGTCCCTCCCGAGCCATCGGGCACCCGTCGCCCCGGAGCGGGTCAGCCCGAGATCGATCGGCACGCCGACGTCGGCGACGAGGTCGACCTCGGGCAGCGCCTCGGCGAGCTCGCGGCCGGATCTCGCCGCGAGGCAGCCGGTGACGACGAGCCTCGCCCCTGGGCGGCGGGCCTCGGCGAGGCAGAGCACGGCCTCGACCGACTCGGCGCGGGCGGGCTCGATGAAGGCGCAGGTGTTCACGACGACCACGTCCGCGTCGCTTGGGTCCGGCGCCTGCTCGTAGCCGTCGGCGAGCAGCGAGCCGGCGATCTTGTCCGAGTCCACCTGGTTCTTCGGGCAGCCGAGAGTCTCGATCCAGTAGCTCTTCGGCATCGGTCCAGCGTAGCAACCGGCGCCGGGGGCGCCCCGGCCGCCCGCGCCCTCGGCAGAGGCGCGCTCACGCCGCCCCGCAGCCGTAGGCCAGGACCCGGGGCGGGCTCGAGCCGGGTCGCTCACATGCGGTCGAGCAGCTCGGCCTTCTTCCGCGTGAACTCGGCGTCGGTGAGGACCCCGCGGCGCCACAGCTCGGCGAGCCGGGCGATCTGGTCGGGGATCGTCTCCAGCGCCGGGGCGCCGACCGGCCCGGCCGCGCCGGGCGCTCCGGCACGCCCGGCTCGGCGCGCCTGGGTGATCGCGCGGTTGACCGCGGCCTGGAAGGCCTCGGGCCGAGGGACGTCGACCAGGGGCAGCCCGCCGCGCTCCCCCGCCGACTCGCACGTGACCCGCCCCGCCCGGGCCAGGCGCTCGAAGAGGGTCTGGCTGAAGCTCACGTCCTGGACGCTCTCGATCGGGACCTCCCGGCCGCGGCGGCGCAGCACGCCGGAGCGGAGCACGACCCGGCTGGTCGTGACGGCGAGGGAGGTCGCCCGCCAGGCGAGCAGCCGCACTGCGAACCGCCCCGAGGCGAGGAGGAAGGCGCCGAGGAGCACCCAGCCGAACCACGCCGGCGCCCCGGGCCAGCCGACGAGCCCTGCGAGACAGCCGGCAAGCACCGCCACGGCCAGCACCCCCGGCCCGGCGAGGGCGGTCCAGCTCGGGCGCGTGTCGACCAGCACGTCCTCGTCCTCGTGCAGGATCCGCTCAGGCAGTGGCACGGCTCAGGCGAGCTTGGCGGCGATGCTCCCGGCGCTTCGCAGCACGGAGCCGTCGGCCCCGGCCGCCGACAGGCGGGCGGCCGGCCGCTCCAGCGCCTCGGCGAGCAGGCCTGCGAGCAGCTCCGGGAAGGGCAACGGCGGGTCGACGAACAGATGCCGGCCCAACGACCCCGGGATCGTGTTGACCTCGTTGACGTACAGCGACCGCCCGTCGCTCAGGAAGTCGACCCGCAGCACCCCTCGGGCGCCGACGAGCCGGGCGACGTCCTTCGCCAGCGACCGGAGGCGGGAGGCGAGCTCCTCGGGGAGAGACGCCGGCAGCTCGCGAGGCGCGCTCGCCATGCCCTCGGACCCCACGTACTTGTCGCGGTAGCCCAGGATCTCCCCGCGGTCCCCGTCCCCGCTCCCTCCTGCCTCGGCCGCCCGGAGCGGTCGCTCGATCGCCGAGAGCTCGAGCTCCGGCCAGGCGCGCACCGCGACCTGCAGGTCGAACAGGTCTGGCCGGTAGGGCTCGAGGACCGCGCCCCGGCGCAGGTGGACGTTGGCGGCAAGGCGCGCTCGGGCGGTCTCGAGGTCGGCGACGACGTCGATGCCGATCGAGGAGCCGCCGAAGCGGGGCTTGAGGATGTAGGGCCCCTCGAAGCCCGGCTCGGTCGCCTCGGCCAGAAGCGGCACGCGCTCGAGCGCGGGGAGCCCCGCGCAGCGGATGAGGGCGCCGAAGCCGAGCTTGTCCATCCCGATCGCCGCGCCGGCGGCGTCCGGGCCGGTGTAGGCCATGCCGGCGAGATCCAAGGCACCCTGCAGGGCGCCGTCCTCCCCGGGGCCCCCGTGGCAGCAGACGAGGGCGGCGTCGATCCCGAGCCGCTCGCTGCGCGCCCTCAGCCCGCCGAGCCGGACGAGGAAGCCGCCTTCGCGCCCGAGCACGAGCTCTGCTCGGCGCGCCCCGTCGGGCTGCCCGTCGAGGAAGGCCGTCGCCTCGAGGCCGCGCCCGACGGCGAACCAGTCTCCCGACTTGGACCAGTAGAGCGGGAGGATCTCGCGCACGCCCTCGACCCCTTCGAGCCCGCGCACCGCCTGGAGCCCCGTGAGGATCGAGACGTCGTGCTCTGGCGAAGGGCCGCCGAACAGCACGGCGACCCTCGCGGGGAGGCGCGGCGAGGTCTGGCTCACGGTCCGGTCATGGTAGGCCGGTCAGGGGTAGTGGTCGGGGAGGTCGTTCTCGTACAGGACGGCGTCGCCGGGGCCGACGGCCCCCCGGACCCACTCCACCGCCCGGTCGCGCGTCGCCGCCTCGTGGAGGGCGACCTCGGCCCCGCCGGCCCTGGCCTCGGCGACGCCCCTGCGGAGCGCGGCCCGGTTGGTCCGGCCGACGATCACGAGGTCGGTGGCCGTGGCCGCGGCCGCCCGGGCGAACGCCGCGTTCTCCTCGGCCTGGAGGTGGCCGAGCTCCACCATCCCCGGGGTCACGACCACGCGCCGGCCGCCGGGGGCCGCCGCGGCGAGAAGCTGGAGCGCGAGGCGAGCACCCGCCGGGTTGGAGTTGAAGGTGTCGTCGAGCACCACCGTCCCGTTCGCCGAGCGGGTCGCCTCGAGCCGGGAGGGAGGCGTGGGGAGCGTCGCCATCCGCTCGAGCACCTCCTCGGGCGGGCAGCCGAGCGCCAGGGCCACGGCGGCTGCGCAGGCGAGGTTCGACGGGACAGGAGGAGCGCCGCGCCCGAGCTTCGCCGTGCCCTGCTCCCTGCCCGCGCGAAACAGCGTCACGGCCTCGCCATCGGCGATCACCGCGACGTCGGCGCCCGAGTCCCTCCCGGAGCAGCGCGTCACCGCCCGCCCGGCGCCGGCCAGGCGCGCCGCCAAGGCGGCGAGGCGGGTGTCGTCGACGTTGAGCACGCTGAGCTCGGCCCGGTCTGTGATCTCGGACTTGGCCTCGAGCGTGCGCTCGAGGCTCTTGAACCGCTCGAGGTGCACCGGGCCGATCGCCGTGATCACCGCGATGCGGGGGGGGAGCCAGCGGCACATCGCGGCGATCTCGCCCGGCCCATAGGCCCCCATCTCGGCGACGAGCACCTCGGTCCCCGGCACGAGCAGCTCGTTCACCGTCCGGGTGAGGCCGGCTCGGTTGTTGAAGCTCTTCGGGCTCGCGACGACCGAGCGCCTCCCGGAGAGCAGGTGGGCCGCGTAGAACTTCGTCGACGTCTTGCCGTAGGAGCCGGTCACCGCGACCACCGCCGGTGCCACCTGCTCCAGCCGCCTCGCCGCCGCGGCGACGTGTCGCCGGGCGAGGCGCTCCTCGACCGGGCCCAGCGCGAGCAGGGCGAGGTCGACCAGCGCCGGCAGCGCGGCGAGGGCGAGGGCCGTCCCGGCGACGGCTCCGGCAAGCCCTCCGGCCGCCGCCGCCACGCCGGCCGACCCACCGCAGAGGACCGCGACCCCGATTCCCAGGCTCCCGAGCCGCCGAGTGAACCTCAAAGGTGACGTGCGGCCGCGCACCCCGAGCCCCGGCGGCCCGGCGATCGCGACGGCCGCCGTCGCAAAGGCCGCCGCCGGCACCAGCAACGCTGCCAGCGCCCCGGCGCCACCGACCGCGCCCATCGCCGTGGCGAGCCCGGACGCGCCCCACCACCTCAGCGCGAACCGGCTGGTCCGGCCGGCCAGGTAGTGCTCGCGCTGGGCGACCCGCAGCCACCGCAGCCCCGCCGGGACCGTCGCGAGCGCGCAGGCCGCGAGCGAGGCGGCATCGAGCGCTTCGGTCACGCTCCCGCCCGCGCACGGGTCGCGAGCAGCGCCTCCCTGAGCGCCCCGGGCGACTCGGTCGGCAGGAGGTGCCCTGTCCCCGGGACGACGACCACCTCGGGCGCGCCGATGAGGGACGCGGCACGACGCGCGACCTCGACGGGGGCCACTCGGTCGAGCTCACCCCAGACGAGGGTCACCGGGCAGGCGATCCTCGCCAGCGCATCTTCGTAGCGCTCCGACAGGACCCGGACCAGCACCGCCCGCAGCACCCCGGTCGCCTCTCGGTAGTCGCGGGAGCCGTGGTGCCGACGGGCTCGCTCCAGCCGCTCCTCTCCCAGGAGCCCGAGCCGCGCCAGGCGTCGCAGCACGCGATAGGAGGGCGCGGTCCGGGTGCGTGCGCCCTCGGGCCGGAAGATGGGGACTCCGGTGAGGACGAGCCCGGCAAGGCGCTCGCCGTGGCGGGCGGCGAGCTCGATCGCCACGCGTCCGCCGAAGGAGTGCCCGAGCACGACGACCTTCTCCCCCATCGAGCCCAGCACCTCGGCGACGAGGTCCGCGTACTCGGCGGACCCCCACGCGGCAGGCGGCGGTGGCGTCGAGCCGAAGCCCGGCAGGTCGAGCGCCACGCCGTCGAGCTCCGGCAGGCCGTTCCGGGAGCCGAGCACCCCGGCGAAGTCGGCATGGGTCCGGGCCCAGCCGTGCAGGGCGAGCACCCAGGGCGCAGCCTCCCCGTAGGCCTCGCCGAACAGGCGCCCGGAGGCAAACGCCCGCAGCACGGCGCCGACGATAACGCGCCGCCGAGCGCGCGCCGCCCGTGTACCGTCGCCTCGATGAGCCCCTGCTCGGCGGCGGACCTCGTCCGCGACTGCGACGAGGCCCAGCGGGCCGCGATCCTCGACGCAGCGGAGCCCCTGCTCGTCGTGGCCGGCGCCGGCTCGGGGAAGACCCGGGTGCTCACGAGACGCATCGCCCGCCGCGTCCTCGACGGCTCTGCCGCCCCGGCGCACGTCCTCGCGCTCACCTTCACTCGCAAGGCCGCCGGCGAGCTGCGCGCTCGGGTTCGAGCGCTCGGGCTGGCCGAGCCCGTCACGGCCGGCACCTTCCACGGCATCGCCTTAGCGGAGCTCCGCCGCCTGGCAGCCGAGCGCGGCGAGCTGGCGCCCCGGGTGCTCGGCTCGAGGACAGGCCTGCTCGAGCGGGTCCTCGGCACCGAGCGCGCCGGGCGGCGCATACGGGCGGCGGGCGGCGGCAGCCGGGGCGGGGCGAGGCCGGCGCCGGGCTCTTCGCTCCTGGCCGGCGCGCCCGGTTCTCCGGACAGGGAGGTCCTGGCCTTCGTCTCCGGAGAGATCGACTGGGCGAAGGCCCGCCTCGTCGGTCCGTCGGGCTACCCGGCGGCGGCCGCCGCCGCAGGCCGCGGCCGGCTGCTCGAGCCCGAGCGGACGGCGGAGATCTACGCCGCCTACGAGCAGGCTCGCCGGCGCGCCGGCTGGTACGACTTCGACGACCTGCTCTCCGGGCTCGCGACGGCCATCGAGCGCGACCCGGAGGTCGCGGCGACCGAGCGGTGGAGGTTCCGGCACTTCTTCGTCGACGAGCTCCAGGATGCGAACCCCTCGCAGCTCCGCCTGCTCGAGGCGTGGCTCGGCGGGCGCCGTGACCTCTGCGCCGTCGGCGACCCGAGGCAGGCCGTCTACGGGTGGAACGGCGCCGTGGTCGGCGTCGTGGCGGACTTCGAACAGCGATTCCCGGGTGGGACCGTGCTCCGCCTCGACACCAACCACCGCTCGACCCCTCAGGTCGTCGCCGTCGCCTCGGCGGTCCTCGGTCATCCCGGGGGCGCCCGGCGTCTCGCCCTCGGAGGCGATGACACCTGCGCCGGGTCGACGGTGCCCGGGGGGATCACCGCGCAGGTCGCCTCGAGCCCCGAAGCCGCCGACGGGCCCGTCCCGACGGTCAGTGCCTGGCCGAGCGACGACGAGGAGGTCGCGGCCGTCGTCGCCGGCGCGGCACGAGCCCGAAGGCTCGACCGCGGCTGGTCCGCCGTCGCCGTCCTCGCGCGGACCAACGCCCAGCTCGCGCCCTTCGAGCAGGCCTTCGCAGCCTGCGGGGTGCCGGTGGCGAGCGGCCCGGCAACCGGCTTCCTCGCTCATCCGGCGGTTCGAGCGGCGATCGCCAGCTCCGGCGACCCGTCGAGCCCTCGCTGCTTCGTCGCGCTGCTCGACGATCTGGAGATGGACCTGCGCGCCGGGGGGCTCCAGGCCGAGGAAGGCGGTGCCGAGGCCGCGGTCGCCGACTTCCTCGACGTGGCGCGCGAGTACCTGAGGGACGACCCCCGACCCTCGGTCAGCGGGTTCAGCTCCTGGGTTCGCGCCCAGCTGCGTACCGACGCGGCCTCGAGCCGTCGCGATGCCGTGACCCTCTCGACGTTCCACCGGGCCAAGGGGCTCGAATGGCCCGTCGTCTTCGTCACCGGGCTCGAGGACGGGTTCGTGCCGATGGCCCAGGCCAAGACGCCCGAGGCGCTGGAGGAGGAGCGGCGCCTGCTCTACGTCGCGCTCAGCCGCGCCCGGGAGGAGCTGCACTGCTCCTGGTCGCTGCGCCGGAGGTTCGGTCCTCGCGTCGTCGAGCGGTCGCCCTCGCCACATCTCGCGGCGATCGTGGCGGCCCGCGACGCCCTCGAGCGCCTCGCCACCCCGGACCGCGGCCTCGCACGGCGCGCCATCGCCGCGGGCCGAGAGCTGCTCGCGGCTGCTCGGCTCGCCGAGCAGCCCTCCGCTCGGCCGGGCGCAGCCGGGCGAGCCTGACCGGCTCGGCGATGTGCCCGGCAGGTGGCGCCGGTAGTATGCGTCGTCGACCATGTCGACCAGCTCAGCCGACGAGGAGGTCGCCTCCCCCCCACCGGCGGGAGCCGGGACCGCGACGATCAGCGTCCCCGAGCGCGCCGACCCCTCGCTCGAAGGGGACCACGAGCGCATGAGCCACATCGTCCTCGAGGGCTTCAGGCCCGCAGACGGCGAGTTCGTGCCGGCGGGCACCTCCGTCGTCGAGTCCCTCGTGACCGGCACCCCGGTGCGAGCCCTGTGCGGCAAGGTATGGGTCCCGTCCCGGGACCCGAAGCGCTACCCGCTGTGCCCGACCTGCAAGGAGATCGCCACGCGCCAGGGGTGGAGGGTCCCGGCGGGCTGACGGCTGGTGAGCCTCCCTCCCGCCGGGCGCCCTGTCGGCGGGCTGCGGCCATGCGCCTGCCGCGTCCGAGGACCTCGTGCAACGTAGGCTCGTCCCATGATCGAGCAGCTGCCCTTCGGGCGCACGGGTCACAACAGCACACGGGTGATCTTCGGCGGAGCGGGCCTCGGCAACGTCAGCCAGGAGACCGCCGACGCGGTGTTCGAGGTCCTGCGCCGCTACGGCGTCAACCACCTCGACACGGCCGCGAGCTACGGCGACTCCGAGCTGCGGATCGCACCCTGGCTCGTCGGGCGTCGGGACGAGTACTTCCTCGCCACCAAGACCGACGAGCGGAGCGGTCCGGCCGCCCGCGCCGAGCTCGAGCGCTCGCTCGAGCGGCTCGGAGTGGACCACGTCGACCTGGTCCAGCTGCACGACCTCGTCGAAGAGGACGACTGGGAGGTAGCGCACGCCCCCGGTGGCGCCGTCGAGGCGCTCGCGCGCGCTCGAGACGAGGGCCTGACGCGCTTCATCGGGGTGACCGGCCACGGGCTGAGGATCGCGGCCATGCACCTGCGCAGCCTCGAGCGCTTCGACTACGACTCGGTGATCTTCCCCTACAACGCGCCCCTCCTGGC
>JAJYNS010000065.1:0-6339 GCA_021786195.1 Actinomycetes bacterium
CCTGCCACCGAGGCGAGCTCTTGACGCGCCGGCGCCATGCGGCTATCAGTTGTCGTCCATGGGCGCCGCCGGGGCGGTCGGCGGCCTGGCCGCCGGAGAGCAGCTGGAGCGCCCGCCGTCCGAGCGCCCTCCGGGGGGCAGGACTCGACTTCTAGCTGAGCGTCATCCGCTTCTTGGCCGCCTGCGGCTCCATCCCGGCGTCGCGGTGGTCCTCGGCGCCTGCGCCGCGCTCTTCCACGCCGCGATGCACACCGGGCTCTCCGGCGACGTCTACTTCCACTGGGCCGCAGGCAACTGGATGCTCGACCACCATGGCGTCATCCGGCGCGACGTCTTCTCCTACACCGTGCAGGGGAGGCCCTGGGTTGCCGACGAGTGGGGGTTCGAGCTCGCCCTGGCCTGGCTCGTGCGGACGATCGGGCCGGTTGCCTTCTGGCTCGCCTCGGCCGGCTCGTGCGCTTTGGCGCTGCTGCTCTCCGTCGCGCGCTGGCGGCGCCAGGGCGCCCAGTGGCTCTGGACGGCGGCGCTCGCCTGCCTCGCCGCGGCGGGCCTCCTCTACGGTCTCGGACCGAGGCCTCAGGACCCGAGCTACGCGCTCTTCGCGGCCGAGCTCCTGCTGCTCAGCCTTGCCCGGTCCGATGCCCGCTGGCTCGCCGCGCTGCCCCTTCTCCTGCTCGTCTGGGCGAACCTGCACGGGAGCTTCCTCCTCGGCCTCGGCGTGCTCGTCCTCGAGCTGGTCTGGTCCCTGCTCCCCGAGCTCCACGGGCGGCTCCGGGTCGAGCCCCGGCTCGCGCCGAGGCCGGTCGCGGCTGCGCTCGGCGCCTCGGTCCTCGCCTCCTTCGTCAACCCCCACGGGCCCGGCCTGCTCGCCTACGCGGCGAAGGTCAGCGCCTCGACCGAGCTCACCTCGTTGATCCAGGAGTGGCAGTCGCCGAACTTCCACGACCTCTACGTCCTCGCGCTCGTCGTCGGCCCGCTGCTCTGGCTCGTGGCGGTGCTGGGGCTCTCGAGCCGTCGCCTCGACCTCGGCGAGGTCGTGCTCGCGCTCCTCCTCCTCGTGCTGACGTTGCACGCCGTGCGGTTCCTCCCCTACCTCGTCCTCGCCTGGTGCTCGGTGATGAGCCGCTGGGTGCCCGGCAGGGAGACGATCAGGCCGTCCTGGCTCACCCTGCCGGTCGCGATCGCCCTCGTGGCCGGGCTCCTCGCAGGCCCCCATGTCCCCGCCGGCGCGCCCCAGCGCGGGAGCGGCAGCCTCGACATGCCGGTTGACGCCGCCGCCTACCTCCGCCACCAGCAAGGCCGGGTTTTCGCCACCTACTGGTGGGGCGACTACCTCGACCACGTCGGGATCCCGGTCTTCGTCGATGGCAGGACCGACCTCTACTTCGGGACGAAGGTGCTCTCGACCTACGTCGCGGTGTCCGAGCTGACGACCGACCCCGACGCAGTCTTCGGGCGCTGGGACGTGCGCTGGGTGCTGTGGAACCGCGACACCGCCCTCAGCCGCTACCTCTCGAGGGACCCCGGCTGGCGCCTCGTCCTGTCCTCCGGCGACGCCCTCGTCTACGAGCATCCCGGGCGCTGGTGAGCCGTCGCCGGCGCCGCTGGCGACGCGCCCCCCGGGGCCGCCCGGGGACCAGGCATCCGGGCGCAGGGCTCAACCGCCGTGGTGCCGCTGCCGTAGGGGAGGCGCGTGCCAGACTTTGGGCGACCGGATCGCGCCGGTCGGGACGGAGGAGCTGCATCGATGCACGACGAGCCGCGCCTGTCGGCTCTCGCGGTCGGCGGCCGGGGACGAAGCGGCCACCTGAGGTGGGTCGACCCGAGCGCTGCGGGCCGGGTCCGCACCGTGACGCTCGCGGCGGTCGTCGTCCTGGCGGCCTTGAACGTCGCCGACGTCGTCACGACGCAGCTCCTGCTCGGGCACCGGGGGATCGAGGCGAACCCGCTCGCGGGCCTGCTCCTCGCGAGCCGTGACCTGCTCTGGGTAAAGCTCGCGCTGATCCTCGCCCTCGCCCTCAAGGTCGTGCGGGGCCGGCCTCGCCTCGGCGTGATGGGGGCGGCGTGCTTCGCGGCCGGCATCTACGCGACGGCGGTGCTCTCGAACCTCCTCGTGCTCCACGCGGCGACGGCCGCCTGATCCCACCGGCCCGGGCGGCTCGCCGGGCGGCCGGGCCCGGCGCCTATCCCTGGGACTGGCCGGGTGCGCCGCCGCAGTTGCCGGGGAAGGGACCGTTCCCGTTCCCGTCGTTGCCGTTGCCGTTGCCGATCGGGGTCAACGTGCACAGGCGGGCTCCCGCGGCCGTGCCGTCGCCGCCGCCGTCGTAGTACGCGACGGCCGACCTGCTCACCGGGGGGAGGACGCCGCCGAGGATGGAGGTCGCGCTCTCCGGGGGCGTGCTCACCCAGACGACCGTCGGCGAGCCGAGGAAGTCGTTCGGGTCTCGAGCCTGCTCGGGGTGCGGGAAGTAGAAGGCCAGGCAGCCCCCGGCCTCCAGCACCCAGCGTTTGCCGGTCGGCGGCGCCGCGTCGCAGGACCCGAGGCCGACGCCATAGGTCGCGACGACCTGTTCGGCTGCCGACTCCGCGGCGTCGACGCAGCTCGGCCCGTCGACGCAGCTCGGGGACGTCCCGAGTGCGGTCGCGGCCGCGAGCGCGGCGGAGTCGGCGGCGTCCTGCAGGTTCGTCGCCTTCTGCGCGACGTCGCCCAGGCCGAGCGCCAGGGCGACGCAGCCGACGAGCGCGCTGAGCGATATCGCCCAGAACACGAGGATGACGCCGTCCTCGCCCCGCCCGCGGGCCAGGTGCCGGTGCCGCAGGAGCGGCGAGCGCGCAGGAGGGCGGCGCTTTCTCACCCCGGCCCGCACCCGCTCAGCCGCCCGTTGCCTGACCGCACGAGGACAGGCCGTAGGGGTTCCAGGTCTCGAGGTCGCTGCCGATGTCCGGCACCTCGGCGTACACCGTGCTCGCGGCATGGAGGGTGTAGGAGGGCAGGAACCCGGTGAGGTCGGAGGCCGGCACCGCGGCGCAGACCGTGACCGTGGACTCGTTCGAACTCGCGGGGTTGACGAGAAGCCCGATCTCGACAGGGTTCGCATCGGTGGCGGTCGTGCCGACGGGCGTGCCGATCAGCGAGGCGATCTCGCAGATCATCTTTGCCGTGTCGGTGGCGACCCTTTCGCCGCCGGGAGGGTAGCCGCTGCCGAGCGCGGGGCAGGCGGCGGGCGAGCTCCCGGCGTCCACCACGCTCGCCATTCGAGCGCCCGTCTGCACCGAGGCGGTGAGCGAGGACCAGCCGGCGAAAGACAGCCCGAGCTGGACCATGCCGAGCAGCATCATCACGAAGATCGGGAACACGAGGGCGAACTCGACGAGCGCGGCTCCAGAGTCGTCGTCCGGCCGGGAGCACCGGCGGTGGGCGCGTGCGGCTCGGGGCCGCTGCGCTGCCGTCCGAGTCGCACGGATCGGGCTCATTTGATGATCGTCCGGTAGATCTCGATCGCCGCCGGCCCGACGACGACGATGAACAGCGCGGGCAGCACGCAGAAGACGAGGGGGAAGAGCATCTTCACCGGCGCCTTCTGGGCGAGCTCCTGGACGTGCTGTCGCTGGGCGACGCGCACCTCCTCCGCCTGGGACCGCAGGATCGACCCGATCGACACGCCGAAGGTCTCGGCCTGCACAAGCGCCATGATGAAGGACCGGAGCTCGGAGACGTCGGTCCGCCGGTCCAGGGCCTCGAGCGCCGAGGTGCGCGGGGCACCCATGCGGACCTCGCCGAGCAGGCGGGAGAGCTCGTCGCTGAGCGGTCCGGGCACCCGAGCATGCGCCATGCCGAGCGCCTGGTCGAAGCCGAGGCCGGCCTCGGTGCTGATCATCAGCAGCTCGACGATCGCCGGCAGGTCCCTTCGGATCTGCTCCTGGCGGGCGCCGACCCGGCGGTTGAGGAAGGCCTCCGGGCCGAGCAACAGCAAGAAGGCCAGGACGAGGAAGATGAGCAGCTGGTCCAGCCGAGGGACCGGGGAGACGCGCACCAGCACGAAGGCGACCGGGACGAGCGCGACCGTCGCGAGGCGCGCCGCGAGGAACCGGCTCAGGTCCACCTTGGCGTCGTGGCCGGCAAGGGTGAGCCGCCGCTGGACCCCCTCGACGTAGCCGGGAGGGCTGAGCCGGTGGGCGAGCTGCGCGACGGCGTCGATCCCCCTGTCGAGCGCCGCGACCAGCGGACGGCGCCGTTGCGCTCGCCGGTCCCGGGAGCGCGAGGGGGAGGGCGTCGACGCGGTCGCCGCCTTCAGCGTGACGAGGACGGCTCGCCGGCGAGCCGTCGTCCGCCACAGGGCCAGCGCGACGGCGACGGGGACCAGGCAGGCGGCGACGAGGAGGGCGAGGTGGGCGGGCTCAGGCATCGATCTTCACGATCCGGTTCATCCACCAGAAGCCGACGATCTCGAGGAGGAGGCCGCCGATCAGCATCACCCGGCCGGGGAGGCTGTGGACGAGCTCGAGGATGTAGGGCCGGTTGACGGCGAGGATGAACGCGCCGAGCGCGACGGGCAGGACCGCGAGGATCCAGGCGCTCGCCCGCCCCTCTGCAGTCAGCGTGCGGACCTCGCGCCGCAGCCTCAGGCGCTGCTGCATCGTCGCCGCCAGCATGTCGAACAGCGTCGCCAGGTTGCCTCCCGCCTCCTGCTGGATCCGGACGGCGGCGACGCTCTCGGCGAAGTCCCTGTTGCGGATCCGGGCGGCGGCGTCCTCGAGGGCGTCCTCGACCGGGCGGCCGAGCCTCGCCTCGGCGAGCACCCGCTGGAGCTCGCTCCTCGAGGGGTCGCGCACCTGCCGGGTGACGGCGTCGAGGCCCTGGAGGAGCGAGAACCCCGCCCGGAGCGAGCTCGCCGTCAGCTTCAGCACGTCGGGCAGCTGCGAGGCGAACAGCGCGGCCCGGCGGTCGACGAGGCCCTGCAGCACCGCCACGGGCCCGACGAGGGCGAGCACGAGGAGGATGGCGAGCCCGACGAGCCCGGCGAGCAGCCAGCCGAGGGCGACGAGCAGGACCCCGGTGACGAGCCAGATGCCGGCGAGCTCGCCGAAGGGGACCTGCACCCCGGCGCGCTCGAGCATGGCGCGCAGCCAGCGGCCGGCGCGAGTCTCGCCGATCGCGGCCTCGAGCGCCGCGGAGAGGCGCTTGAGCAGCCGGAGGGTGAGGACGCTCTCGGGCTCCTCGACGATCCGGCCCTGCTGGCCGGAGGGAGCGACGCGGTAGGGGTCGAGGACGGCGACGAGCGTCGTGCGCCGGTGCCTCGAGGCGATGAACAGCCCGCCGTAGACGATCAGGGAGACGGCGGCGATCCCCGCGGCGACGACGCCGACCAGGCTGATCTCACGGTCGAGGTGGGTGAAGAAGCGGGCGACGGCCGACCAGGCCGGGCCCAGGAACGTCGCCAAGGGAGCCGCCACCGGCATCTCCGCCCGTCCTCATCCTCTGGCGAGCACCGCCCAGCGGGACTGCTCGTGGTCGAAGACGGCAGGGTCCACCTTCACGCCGCGCTCGGCGAGCCGCTCGGTGAGCTGGGGCCTGATCCCCGTCGCGCGCAGCGCCCCGGCGTTGCGGCCCTCGAGGTCGCCGCCGGCTCGGTAGTCGAAGAGGAAGATGTCCTGGAGCAGGACGACGTCGCCCTCCATGCGGCCGACCTCGGAGACGTGGGTGACCCGCCGGGTCCCGTCACGCAGGCGTGAGAGGTGGACGATGAGGTCCAGGGCCGAGGCCATCTGCTCCCGCACGGCTCGCACCGGCAGGTCGAAGCCGGCCATCAGCGTCATCGTCTCGACCCGGGAGAGGGCGTCCCGGGGGCTGTTGGCGTGCACCGTCGTGATCGAGCCCTCGTGGCCGGTGTTCATCGCCTGCAGCATGTCGAGCGCCTCGCCGGCTCGGCACTCGCCGATGATGATCCGGTCCGGCCGCATCCGCAGGGCGTTGCGCAACAGGTCGCGGATCGTCACCTCGCCCCTGCCCTCGGTGTTCGGCGGCCGGGACTCGAGGGAGACCACGTGCTCCTGGCGGAGCTGGAGCTCCTTCGCGTCCTCGATCGTGACCACCCGCTCCCCTGGGGGGATGAAGGAGGAGAGCACGCCGAGCAGGGTGGTCTTGCCGGTGCTCGTGCCGCCGGACACGAGGATGTTCGCCTTGCCCTCGACGCAGGCGTGCAGGAGCTCGGCCACCTGGTAGGTCAGGGTCCCGAAGCTGACGAGGTCGTCCAGCGTGTAGGGGTCGACGGCGAACTTGCGGATCGTGAGGAACGGGCCGCCGACCGCGAGCGGCGGGAACACCGCGTTCACCCTGGA
>JAJYNS010000065.1:7140-11070 GCA_021786195.1 Actinomycetes bacterium
AGCGTCAGGCCGATCTTCGCCTCGAGGGCGCGCTCGACGTCGTGGACGGCGAGGTGCACGCGGGAGTCTGCCCTGTTCAGGACCAGCACGAGCTTGTCGATCGGGAGCTGGAGCAGCTCGAACGCCTGCAGCCCGAGCCGGGCGTTCTTCACCGAGGGCACGTCCAGGGCCGCCATGAACGCGACGGTGTCGCTCTCGGCGAGCGCCTGGAGCACGACCTCGTCGACGTGCGGCGGGGTGTCGATCACGACGAAGCCGAAGGTCTCCCTCAAGAGCTCGAGGATCCGCAGCATCGCGCCCGGGTTGACGTGGTCGCCCTCCGAGGGGGACGTCGGCGCCGCCAGGACGTGCACCCCGCTCCGCTCGTGGCGGACGAGGAAGCTCTTGAGCAGCGTCCGGTCGAGCCGGTTGCCGGCCGAGACGGCGTCGATCATCGTGTGCACCGGCTGGAGGCGGAGCATGACGGCGACGTCGCCGAACTGCAGGTCGAGGTCGAGCACGGCGACGGGCCGGCCGGAGCGCCGGGTGAGGGCGGCCGCGAGGTTCACGGCGAGGACCGACTTGCCGACCCCGCCCTTCGGCGAGAAGACGCTCGTCACCCAGCCGCGCCCCGTCCTCGGCGAGCCCGGCCGCCGCTCCGAGGCCTCGGTGAGCTCGCTCTCCAGGCGGTGGAGCAGCTCCTTGATGGCGAGGGGCAGCTGCTCCTCGACCTCGGCGAGCTCGATCGCGTCGTCGATCCCGGCGTGCAGGGAGTGGCGGAACACCTGGGTCGAGGGCCGGTCGACGACGAGGACCACGCCGACGCCGGGTGCCAGCCTCGAGAAGGCGGGGAGCCGGTCGAGGGTCGCCTCGTTGGCCTGAGAGGGCCCGAGCACGACGACGACCCGGCCGCCGGAGCGCAGCTGGGCCGAGTCGATGTCGTCGATGCTGCCGAAGGTGTACGCCTCCGAGGGGTCGGGCACGGCGCGGGCGAGGCGGTAGAGGACGCCGGGGCTCTCCTCGACCACGAGGACGAGCTTCTCCAGCTGCTGGTCCCGGCGAGCGGGCGGGTGCCAGATGCCGTCGGCCCGAGGCGACCCGTTGGCCTGGCTCCACGCCGGGTCGGCCCCGTCCCTCTCGGCCGCGCTTGCTCCGGCGCCGCCGCCGGGGGCGTGTCGCCCGTGCTCGTGCTCGCGGTACAGCTGCCTCACCTCCCCGCCTCCGGGCCCCCCGGCCCGCTGCGCGCCCTCAACCCGGCCTGGGGGAGGGAGGTGACCGGCCGCAGGCTGTCGAGGAGCTCGCTCTGCGAGTGCGCCCCGAGCTTGCGGAAGATCGACTTCAGGTGGTTGCGCACCGTGTGCGGGCTCAGGTAGAGCGAGCGCGCGATCGACGAGACTCGCCGCCCGTCGAGCAGCAGCTGGAGCACGTCCCGCTCCCGCTTCGTCAGGCTCTCGACTGCCGAGAAGGGCTGCCACGCGAGGAGCGGCCCTTGACCGTCCTCCATCCCCGCCCCCTGCCTGGCGCCACGGAGATCGAGGCGGTCGAGGCCGGCGGTTCCGACCGCCCCCACAAGGTCGCTCGTGCCGTGCAGCCCGTGCAGCTCGGGCTTGACGAGCCACACGACGTACCTCCCGCCCCTCGGCCCGGTGAACACGCCAATCGTCACCTTGGCCCGAACCCGGCCGTGGACGGGCGTCGCGAGCTCCAGCCAGGTCGAGGCGGTGCCCGATCCCTCCGAGGCGAGCAGCGCGGACATGCCCTCGAGGACCCTGAGGTAGCGCTGGCGCTGCTCGGCCGGGACGTACAGCGGCGGCGACGGCGTGCCGAGGGGCAGGCAGGCGTTGCCGCCGACGAGCTCGTTGAGGGAGGGATTGGAGTAGACGCGATGCCCCGCGGCGTTCATGACGAGCACGCCGTCGCTCGACTCGTCGAATATCGCCTTGAACGGCGGGTCGAGCCAGGCGGGCACGCCGTGGGGCGCGACGCCGCTATCGCCGGGGCTGAGGCGGGAGTAGGCGCCGGCCGTCGTCACCGGTACCCCCGGGACCCGCACGGCATCGCGATGGCGCGACCTGTCTCCATGGCGAAAGGCTCGCCTCGGGCCCGAGGCGGCACAACGTCAATATTGATGAAAGCAGTGGATGAACGTCGTGGCGTTCGCGTCCGAGCTCGTCCGAGGTTCCCGCCGTGTTCGCTCCTCGCACGCTCACTGCTGAAAGTTCTCCACCACCGACGCGGGGCGCACCTCCGCGGCGTCGGGGTTCTGCCCGGCGGCCCGGCGCGCTCGGCGCTGCGCGAGGAGGTCCCAGCACTGGTCGAGCGTCACCGCGAGGTTCTCGAGCCGCTCCTTTTCCTCCGGCGACAGCGGCGTCCCGGGGTGGGCTCGCTCGATGCGGTGCTCCTCCTCCGCGAGCCGGTTGATCTCCTCGACGATCGCGCGGTCATCCATCTCCGCTCCCTTCGCGCCCGGGTCCGGGCGGCTGCTCGTCACTCTTTGGGCCGCGGGCGGCCTCGGCCGCCGGGCGTCGCCATCGGGACCACGCCGGCGTCCCGCTGCTCAGCGCGCGAGGCCAGAGGCCAGACGGTAGTACGCCTGGTTCCAGCGCAGCTCCTGCCGGAGCCGCTCCGCGCTCGAGTCGGCACCGATCCGGACGAGCTCGAGGCCGGCGATCTCGGCGAGATCGACGACAGACTCGAGCTCGACCGAGGTCGCGAGGGCCGTGTGGTGCGGCCCGCCTGCCGTGAGCCAGCACTCCGCCGCGACGGAGAGCGAAGGTCGAGGCTCCCACACCGCCCGGCCGACGGGCAGGCGTGCGAGCGGCTCGTCGGGGGAGACGAGCTCGATCTCGTTCAGCACCATCCGGAACCGGTCGCCGAGGTCGAGCAGGCCCGTCACGAACCCAGGGCCCGTGGCGGCGTCGAAGACGAGGCGGACCGGGTCCTCTCTCGCCCCGATGCTCAGCGGGTGGATCTCGCAGCGCGGCCGCCCGGCAGCGATCGTCGGGCACACCTCGAGCATGTGGGCGCCCAGCACCTTGGGCGTGCCGGGGCCGAAGTGGTAGGTGTAGTCCTCCATGAACGAGACGCCACCGGGGAGGCCCTCGCCCATCGTCTTGAGGAGCCGGACGAGGATCGCCGTCTTCCAGTCGCCCTCGCCTCCGAACCCGTAGCCGTCGGCCATGAGCCGCTGGACGGCGATGCCCGGCAGCTGGCGGAGCGGCCCGAGGTCCTCGAAGTTGGTCGTGAAGGCCTTCGCGCCGTGCGAGTCGAGGAAGCTGCGGATCCCGACCTCGAGCCGAGCCGCGTAGCAGAGCGAGCCGTGGCGAGCCCCGCCGGGCTGGAGCTCCGGGGAGACGTCGTAGAGGTCGAGGTACTCCTCGACCACCTGGCTCTCGGTCTTGTCGTCCACTCCCTCGACCTCGGCGGCGAGGTCGTGGACCCCGTAGGTGTCGACGGCGACCCCGAGCCGCAGCTCGGCCTCGACCTTGTCGCCCTCGGTCACCGCGACCCGCCGCATGTTGTCGCCGAAGCGGACGACCCGCAGGCGGCGGGCCTCGGCCCATCCGCTCGCCGCGCGCTGCCAGGCGGCGACCCGCCGCTGCACGGACTCGTCGCCGGCATGGCCGACGACGGTCTTGCGCCGGAGGGCGAGGCGGGTCTCGAGGTAGGCGAGCTCCCGGTCCCCGTGAGCCGCCTGGTTGAGGTTCATGAAGTCCATGTCGATCGTCGACCAGGGCAGGGCGACGTTGGCCTGGGTGTGGAGGTGCAGGAGCGGCTTGCGCAGCAGGTCGAGCCCGGCGATCCAGGACTTCGCGGGCGAGAAGGTGTGCATCCACACGATCACGCCCACGCAGCGGTCGTCGTCGTTCGCCTCGAGGCAGCGGCGCCGGATCCCCTCCGCGTCGGTGAGCACGGGCTTCCAGACGACCGGCAGGGGCACCCGCTCCGACG
>JAJYNS010000082.1 GCA_021786195.1 Actinomycetes bacterium
AGCGCCTCGGCGAGCACCCGACCCTCGGCGAGGAACCCCGGCACGTCGGCTGCCGCGAGCGGCGGCGCGACCGCGAAGCCCTGGACCCAGGCGCAGCCGAGCTCGCGCAGCCTGGCGACGTGGCGGGAGGTCTCCACGCCCTCGGCGACGACCGGCAGGCCGAGCACCCGGGCCAACGCGCAGATCGCCTCGAGCACGACCGAGCGGGCGAGGCCCTCGTCTAGCCGCGCGACGAAGGAGCGGTCGATCTTCAAGACGTCGATCGGGAGCTTGTCGAGGTAGGAGAGCGAGGACCAGCCGGTCCCGAAGTCGTCGAGCAGCACGAGCACCCCGATCGACCTCAGCGCCTCGAGCACCTCGTGCGCCGGGGTGACCTCGATCACCACCGATTCGGTGACCTCGATGCCGAGCGATCGGGGCGCGAACCTCCCTGCGGCGAGCAGCTCGGCCACGCGGCCGGCAAAGCCGGGTGCGGCGAGCAGCTCGCCCGAGACGTTCACCGTCATCTTGAGGGGCGGGCTCTCCGGCTGGAGGTCCTGCCACTCGCCAAGGCGGGCCAGCGCCTCGCGCACGACCCACTCCCCGAGCTCGACCGCGAGGCCGGCCTTCGCGGCGAGCGGCACGAACTCGTTCGGGCGGATCTTTCCCCGGACCGGGTGGTCCCAGCGGGCGAGCGCCTCCAGCGCGACGGGACGACCGGTCACGACGTCGACGATCGGCTGGTACTCGAGGAGGAGCTCGCCGTCGTCGAGGGCGGCGCGAAGGCCGTCCTCGAGCTGGAGGCGCCGCAGCGTCTCGAAGCGGATCGAGCGGTCGAACACCTCGATCTGCCCGTGACCCCCGGAACCGGCGGTCTTCCGGGCGCTCTCGGCCTCCTCGAGCAGCACCGTCGCATCCCGACCCGGTCCCGAGGCCGTCGCCACGCCGATGCTCACCTCGAGGGCGACCGGTAGGGCGCCGAGAAGGAGGGGCTCCCGGAGGGCGTCGGCGAACGACTTGGCACGGTCTGCCGCCTCGAGCGGGTCCCTCAGGTCGTCGCAGAGCACGGCGAGCCGGTCGTCGTCGAGCCGGGCGAGGGTCTCGGAGGGGCGCGCCACCTCGGACAGCCGGGACGCCGCGCGCACGATCATGGCGTCACCGACCCGGCGCGAAGCCGCTGAGCCGCCGGGCTCGGGCCCGTCGACCCGAAGGCCGACCAGGACGAGGCCGACGGTCGCAGGCTCCCGCCCGCGGCGTGCGAGCGCCCTCGCTGCCCGGTCGAGGAGCAGCGCCTTGCTGCAAAGGCCGGTGAGCGGGTCGTGGATGGCCTCGGCGCCCCCGGGCGGGGCCCCTTGCGCAGGTGGAGAAGCGGCACGCAGCTGGACGAAGAGCCGATCCCCTCCCGCCGTTGCCGCACCGTCGACCATGGTCGCCGCGAGCTCCATGCCGACCAGCTCGCCATCCCCGCGACGCAGGCGCGCCGGTCGCCAGCGCGAGCCTCCCGAGGCGCGCTCGCCGAGCCCCTCGAGCACTGCTCGGTCCGCCGGGTGGACCAGGTCGGCCACGCTCGTCCCGAGGAGCTCCTGCCGGCCGAGCTCGAGCATCTCACACAAGGCGGGGTTGACCGCCCTCAGCACCAGGCGTTCGTCGAGGAAGGCCCCGGGCACGGCCGAGCCCTCGAAGGCGTCCCGGAGCGCCCGCTTGCTCAGGCTCGTCCCGGCGGTCCTGGATCGGTGCGGCGCGTCCACGCTGTTGGAACGGCGCGATCGCTCAGGGGCTTGAGCCGTGCCCGCTGTTCGAGCGCGTTCACCCGGCGGCGGATCGCGGACCCCCGGGGCGCGGCCCCACGGGCTTGGCGTTCGGGAGGCGCAGCGCCACGACCTTGACCGGGAGGTCGGACCCTGCCGTCGAGCCGTTGCCGAGCTGGCCGTAGGTGTTGGCACCCCAGGCCCACAGGGTGCCGCCGGACCCGAGCGCGTAGGCGGCGTCGCCACCCGCGGCGACGGCGACCACCTTGCCGGGGACCTTCACCTTGACCGGGAGGTCGGACCCTGCCGTCGAGCCGTTGCCGAGCTGGCCGTAGGTGTTGGCACCCCAGGCCCACAGGGTGCCGCCGGACCCGAGCGCGTAGGCGGCGTCGCCACCCGCGGCGACGGCGACCACCTTGTGCAGGCCGCGGACCTCGACGGGGCGGCGAACGGCGCCACAGCGGCCGGCCGGCCGGCAGCTGCCGTCGCCCAGCTCGCCGGCACTGCCGTCCCCCCACGACCAGACGGTCCCGTTCGACTCCAGTGCGAAGACGCTGTAGGAGCCGGCGGCGAGGGCGGTCGTCCGGCCCAGGCCGATGACCGGCTCCGGCGCGGTGCTCACGACCAGCCGGCGAGGGCGCGCCAGCTCCCCGAAGGCGTTGTCGCCCCAGGCCCACACCTTTCCGTCGCGGCCAAGCGCGTAGGCGGCCGAGGACCCGGCCGAGAGCTGCAGCACGTCCTCGATCCCGGCGACCTCGCGCGGGAGGCTGCTGCCGGCGACGCGAAGCGGCTGTCCGAGCTGCCCGAAGGCGTTGTCGCCCCAGGCCCACACCCTCCCGTCGCGGCCGAGCGCGTAGGCGGAGAAGCTCCCCCCGGCGAGCGCCACGACGCCGCGAAGCCCCTCGACCCTCACGGGAAGGGCGCGTACGACACCTTGCTGTCCGTCGCCCAGCTCGCCGGCGGCGTCGTCCCCCCAGGACCAGACGCTGCCGTCTCGCTGCAGGGCGTAGGCGCTGTTCGCGGAGGCGGCGAGGGCGACGGCGCCCGAGAGGCGGCGCACCGGAGAGGGGACCGAGGAGAAGACTCCCTGGAGGTCGTCGCCGAGCTGGCCCTCGATCCCGTCCCCCCAGGCCCACACCCTTCCTGCGGCGCCGAGGGCGTAGCCGGAAAAGCCGCCCCCGGCCAGCCGGACGATCGCAAGGCGCTCGCCCGGCTGGCCGGGGGTCACGCTGCTCCGGTCCAGCCGGACGGACAGGCCGAGCCCGCCGGCGAGGACGACACCGGCGAGGGCCGCGCGCACGGGACCCCCCCGGATAACCCTGACGTCCACTGGAAGCACCGTCCCTACCCGGGGGCGCGGCCCGGGGCCCGGCGTGCCGTCTGCCTCAGCGGCCTGCCTCGGAGAGCTCCTCCCTGCCGGTCGTCACCTGCTTGCGGTACTGGGAGACCATGTAGCTCGTGAGCTCTTCTATCGAGGTGTCGGCCACCTTCGTGTCGAGGCTCACGACGCCCTGCTCGATGATGTTCAGCCGGTCGCAGAGCTCGAACATGTGGGTGTAGTTGTGGTCGATCACGATCATCGCCTGGCCCCGGGCCGCGAGGCCCTTGATCAGGTCGATGATCAGCGACGACTCCTTGGCGCCCATCGCGGCGAGGGGCTCGTCGAGGAGCAGCACCTTCACCTGGGAGCGGGTGGCCCGAGCGACGGCGACCGCCTGGCGCTGGCCACCGGACAGGGTCTCGACCTCGGCATTGATGTCCGGGATGCTCACCTGGATGTCGTCGAGGTATCGCTCGGACAGCCGGCGCATCCTGTGCTGCGAGAGCAGCCTCAGCGGACCACCGAAGGTGAGCTCTCGGCCGAGGAAGAGGTTGTAGTAGATGGGGAGCTGCGGGACCAGCGCGAGGTCCTGGTAGACGGTGTCGATCCCGTGATGGCGGGCGTCCTCGACGGAGCGGAAGTGCACCTGCCTGCCCTCGAGGAAGATCCTCCCGCTGTCGGGCTGATGGAAGCCGCAGATGATCTTGACGAGCGTCGACTTGCCCGCCCCGTTGTCACCGACCAGGCCGAGCACCTCTCCCGCATTGAGCTGGAGGTCGACGCCGCGAAGCGCCACGACCGCGCCGAACCTCTTGGAGATCCCCTCCACTCGCAGGATCGGCTCGGTGCCGTTCCCCGACGGTCCCGAGCCGTCGCCCGGCTGCGTCGCGCCCTCCGCCGGCACCTCGTGCGCGCTCATCGTCGCAGTGACCGCCAGTGGCGCACCGCGGCGCGCCGCAGCTGGACGTTGAGGACCATCGCGGCGAGGATGGCGGCGCCGAGGATGAACTGGAACCAGTAGGCGTTGACGCCCTTGATGTACATGCCGTCGTAGAGGATCCCGAGGACGACGCTGCCGATGGCGGCGCCGACGATGGTGCCGCGGCCGCCGGTGAGGGCCGTCCCGCCGATCACCGCGGCGGCGATCGCGTAGAACATCTCGGTCGTGCCGTCGTTGCCCGGGTCGAGCAGGGAGAGCCGGCTGGCGTCGACGATGCCGATGAGGGCCGAGATCGTCGAGCAGAGCACGAACGCCCAGATCTTCACCCTCGTCGTCTTCACGCCGGCCTCGGCGGCGCCGACGAGGTTGCCTCCGGACGCGACGACGTGGATCCCGAAGCGGGAGCGGTGGAGGATGAGGTAGACGACCACGACGAGCCCGAGCGCCCAGAGCACCTCCGACCAGGAGTACAGGCCGAGGATGCTGCCGCCCGCGCCGGGTATGACGAGGTTGAACTGGGTGCCGTTGGAGGTGATCTCCATGATCCCGTCGAGGGCGAACAGCGAGCCGAGGGTGGTCACGAACGAGGGCAGCTCCAGCAAGGTCGTGAGCATGCCGTTGAGCATCCCGAACAGCGCGGCCGTGACGAGGGCGATGATGATCGCGGCGGCGACCGGGAGGCCCTCGTTCGTCGTCAGATAGTAGAAGACGAAGGGGAAGAAGATGAAGGCCGTGCCGGCCGACAGGTCGACCTCGCCGGCGGTGAGCAGCACGGCTTCGCCAGCGCCGATCACCGCGATCGGCGCGAGGAACTGCGTGAGGGTGACGAAGTTGTTGTAGCCGACGAACGCCGTCGTCGACAGTGCGAAGTAGAGGAAGAGCCCGACGGCCACGACGAAGATCGCGGCCTCCCGGCGCTCGACGATGCGCCGGATCGGGAGGCGGCGGGGAGCCCGTCCCGCGGGAGGCGGGACGGGCTCCGGTCCGGCGGGAGGCCCGCCGGTGACGAGGGTCGCCGGTTCTGCCATGTCCTCAGACGGTGATCGTCTTCGGCGGGGTGAGGGTCACCGGCTTCGCCGAGCTGCCCTCGTAGCGGTCGGCCTTGGTGTAGGGACCGATCTGCGCCTTGTAGACGAACTTGAGGCCGGTGTCGGTGTTGGCCGGGGCGACCAGGCCGCCCGAGACGTTGTACTGGAACAGCTGCAGCACTGGCAGGAACCCCTGCAGGTAGGGCTGCTGGTCGATGGTCCACAGCTGCGAGCCGTTCGCGATCGCCTTGACCGTCGTGGTGAGGAAGTCGAACCCTCCGACGAAGACCTTCCCCTTCAGGTTGTACTTCAGCACCACCGCGGCGGCGCTCGAGGTCGAGCCGGCGTCGACGGCGTACATGAACTTCACGTCCTTGTGCGCGAGGTACCACGCCTCGACGGCGGTCGCCTCCTGCGAGAGCAGCGCTCCGGTGGGGACGACCTGGAAGTTGATCCCGGCGGGCTTCAGCACCGACTCGGCACCGTTGATCCGGGGCTGGATGTTCAACGCGCCCGGCGTGGCGATGAAGCCGGCGACGAGGTCGCCCTTCTTCACGTTCTCGAGGATCTTGTTCCCGGCCGCGACCCCAGCGTCGTAGAGGCCCTGGCCGACGTAGGACATGAAGTGGTTCGCCGCCACGTCGGCCTTGTTGAGCTCGTTGCCGTCGGCGTTGTAGGCGACGACGGGGATGCCCGACGCCAGCGCCTTGTTCGTCGGCGCCTCGAAGGAGGTGTCGGCGATGATCGTCGAGGCGATCCCGTTCACCCTGGCGGCGATCGCGGCGTCGAAGGCGGCGATCATCTGGCCGACGTCGGAGGTCGTCGAGCCCTCCCACGCGACGGTGATCCCGCCGAGCAGGGCCGCCGCGTCCGCGTAGCCGTAACGGGTCGGCACGAAGAACGGGTTCGTCGTGACGTGGTTGACGAAGGTGAACCGGTAGGGCGGGTGCGGCGCGTACGCGCTCTCGAAGACCGAGTTGCGCGCCGCTCGCCGGCCTGCCGCCACCCGCTCACGGGTGCTCGCGTTGGCGGGCATGTCCATCAGCGTGTCGGCGAGGAACCCCGCGAAGGGCACAGCCGCCGCGGTCACGCCCGCGGTGCGCAAGAAGCGGCGCCGGGACACCTCGAAACGCTCTGGCGACACCTCGTCGGGCTGGTCTTTTGCCATGGCCTCCCCTTCCTGTCTCCTGAACGATATGCCCCCCGGATCGGGCGCGAAACCCCCGGCCGACCCGTGGCAACCGACCAAACGTTATCGCTCACGTTACGGCCGCGTAAAGGGCCGAAGGACTCTGGTGCGGTACCCGGCGTCGAGTAGTCGGGCGGCTAGCATCTTTCTCCATGCCCGTCGAGACGCCGCTGACCAGGGTCGCGGCGGCGCAGCCCCTTGCGGCGACCTGCCGGCCGCGGGGGACCGGCAGGGCCGGGTGAGCCCCCGGGAGCTCTCCGCCGAGCTCGCGCTCGAGGTCGGTGCGCTGCTCGGCGAGGGGCCGCTGTGGGACGAGCGCGACGGCTCGCTCCTGTTCGTCGACATCGAGGGCGAGCTGGTGCACCGCTTCGGGCCGGCGACCGGCGAGCACGCGAGCTTCTCGACCGGGGCGCCCGTCGGCTCTGTCGGGCTGCGGGCCGACGGCGGCCTCGTCCTCGCGGTCCACGATCACTTCGCCCGCTCGGGCGCCGCGGGAGAGGACCTCGAGGCCGTGCCGGGGTTCTCGGTCGAAGGGGCGGCGGTCCGGTTCAACGACGGTGAGGTCGACCCCTGGGGTCGGTACGTGGCGGGCACGATGGACTGGGAGCAGCGCCGTCCGCTGGGCGCGCTCTACCGGCTCTCTCCCGACGGCTCGGTGACGACGCTCGTCGAGGGCGTGACGATCTCGAACGGGCTCGCCTGGAGCGCGGACCGGCGCCTCCTCTACTACGTCGACACGCCGACCCTCGGCGTCGACGTCTTCGACGTCGACCCGGCCGACGGTGGGATCTCGGGCCGGCGACGGACGATCGACGTCGAGGAGTCCGAGCACGGCCGGCCCGACGGGATCGCCCTCGACGCCGAGGGTTGCCTGTGGGTCGCCTGCTACGGCGGGGGGCGGGTCTGCCGGTTTACGCCTGCGGGCGCCCTCGACACGATCGTCCGGCTCCCGGCGAGCTGCGTGACGAGCGTCGCCTTCGGCGGGCCGCACCTCACCGATCTCTACGTCACGACCGCGCGCACCGACCTCGATCCCGCGGCGCTCGCCGAGGAGCCGCACGCCGGCGACCTCTTCGTCGTCGAGCCGGGCGTCTCGGGCTTCCCACCGGCCCGCTTCGGCTGACGCGAGCGGGGCGCAGGACGCCGTCCCGGGGGGCCGGCTCCGGCGTCCCTCGGGGGGTGCTCAGCGGCCCCGGGCGGCGAGGCGCCGCCAGGCCCGGCGCACCTCGTCCTCGCGCCGCCCCCAGCTCGCCGCCTGTTCCTCGGCGAAGGCCTCCTGCTCGGCGGCGAGCTGGCCGCAGAGGAACGCGGCCTCCGGGGCTTCCTCGGCGGCGTGCTCGAGCCAGGACGTGGCGAGCACGGCGTCGCGTTGGACCCCGAGGTGGCGCTGCAGGCCTGCGGCGGCGCGTGCGAGCCGGGTCGCGTCCGGGCCGAGGACCGGCGTCGCCAGCTCCGCCGCGTAGCGGAGCTGCTTGGCTCGGATGCGAACGACGTGCAGCGCCGCGTCCGCGTCGCCGCCGCGCACGGCGCCCGCCGCCGCGCGCAGGTCTCGCCAGGGGCGCTCGAGGTAGGGGAGGAGCGCCTTTCGCGCCGGGAGGCGTGCCCGCTCGCGAAGCGGCGGTCTCGTGGCGGCTTCGGCGAGGTAGGCGAGCGTCGCCGAGTAGCGCGGCGAGGCCCGTCCCGCCTGCAGGTCGGCGAGGCGGGCGGCCCGCTCGGTCGCGAGCAGCGCGGTGATCGCGGCGACCGCCTTTCGGTCGTCGAGACGCTCGGAGGCGCCGAGCAGCCGTGCTCCGGTGACGTCGAGGTCGCGCACCCCCCCGAGGACAGACTCGTACCAGGCGAGCTCGCCCCGCGCGGCGCTCGACCATCCAGGATCGACCAGGCGGCGGAAGGTGCGCAGGTTGGACCGGATCCGGCGCAGCGCGACTCGGGCGTCGTGGATCGCGTCGGGGGTGAGCCCGCCGACGACGGGGCCGTCGCTGTTGCGGAAGTCCGCGACGGCCCGCGCCAAGTCGGCGCTCAGCAGCTCGCCGACCTCCACCGGCGAGATGCTACCTGTCCTGCCCGCTCCGCGATGATGCTCGGGTGCGCTGGGCCGTCTTTGCCGCGGGGGCGGTCCTCGTCGCGCTCGGTTGGTGCAGCATCGTTGCGACCTTCGTCCTTCCCCGGGGCCGTTCGGTCTTCCAGCGCGCGACCTCGTCGGCAGTGCTCGCCGCCGTGCACGCGACCCTCGTGCAGGCGAGCAGGCTCCTCAGGCGCTACGAGGCGAAGGACGCCGTCCTTTCCGCTGCGGGCCCGGTCGCGCTCGTCGTGCAGCTCGCGCTGTTCCTCGCGGCGTTCCTCGCCGGCGCGGCGCTCGAGCTCTACCCCTGGGCGGGGTCGATGGGCCTCGCGTTCCGGCAGGCGGCGGGGTCGCTGTTCGTCGTCGGGCTCGCCGACGCGGCCGGGCCGACGAACGACGTCGTGCGGGTCCTCGCCGCCGCGACCGGCGCGGTCGCGATCGCGCTCCAGATCGGCTACCTGCCGGTCATCTACCAGGCGTTCGCGCGACGCGAGGCGCTCGTCGCGCTGATGGAGAGCCGTGCTGGGGCACCGGCTTGGGGGCCGGAGCTGCTCATGCGCCACAGCTTGATCGCCACCGTGGACGCCCTGCGCCCGCTCTACCGCGACTGGGAGCTGTGGTCGGCCGAGGTCGCCGAGAGCCATTCCACCCACCCGGTCCTCGTCCTGTTCCGCTCGGCGAGCCCCGGCGAGTCCTGGTTGCTCTCCCTCCTCGCCGTGCTCGACGCCGCCGCGATGCACCTCGCCCTTTGCCCGGCGACCGCGCCTTCTGAAGCGCGCATGTGCCTGAGGATGGGCTTCTCGGCGCTGCGCCGCCTTGGCGCGACGCTCGGTTGGCCCTTCGAGCACGACCCCTCGCCGCTCGGCCCGATCGAGCTGCCCAGGGCCGAGTTCGACGCCGCGGTGGCCCGGCTCGCCGAGGTGGGCTTCCCGATCGAGCGCGCCGGCGAGGAGGCGTGGCGCCACTTCCGCGGCTGGCGGGTGAACTACGAGGCGATCGCCTACAAGATGGCGGACCACCTCGTCGCGCCGCACGCGCCGTGGTCTGGGCCCCGGAGCCACCTGTCTCCCGACGTCGTCGTCCCCGCCCGGCCCCCGCACCGCTCGCCCGACGGCGCCGCCGCGCCCTACGACCGGTTCCGGGCAGGGGGCCCCCGCCTGGGATGATGGGTCCGTGGCACACCAGATGTTCCGTTACGACGGCAAGCTCGCCGACTCGATCTTCGACTACTGCCGTTGGCGGCTCAGCCTCGACCCGGTCCCGCTCGACTACGGCGGGGGCGCGGAGCGCCTCGACCAGCACCTCGAGGGGCTGATCCGCCCGGAGGGCAGCGACGCAGAGGAGGTCCTCAGGATCTTCTCCGAGCACCTCGCCACCCGCATCGTCTCCTGCGACAGCCCGCGCTTCCTCTCCTTCATCCCGGCCGCCCCGACCAAGGCGGCGCTGCTGTTCGACATGGTCGTCTCCTGCTCCTCGCTGCAGGCGACGAGCTGGCTCGAGGCCGCCGGCGCGGTCGCCGCGGAGAACCAGGCGCTGCGGTTCCTCGCCGACCTCGCCGGGATGCCGGCCGGCGCGGGTGGCTGCTTCGTCGCGGGAGGGACGGCCGGCAACCTCTCGGCGCTGCTCGTCGCCCGCGACACCGCAGGACGCCGTGGCGTCGGGCCGGGCGGCAGGGCAGGACGGCCGCTCGTCGCGGTGAGCGAGGAGGCCCACTCCTCGGTGTCCAAGGCCGCGCACGTCATCGGTGCCGGGCTGCTCCTCGTGCCGACCGCCGATCACCGGCTCACCGGCGCGGCCCTCGAGGCAGCGCTCGAGGCGGACCCCCGGAGCGAGGACGTCATCGCCGTCGTCGCGACCGGCGGGACGACGAACGCCGGGCTGGTCGACGACCTCGCCGGCGTCGGGGAGGTGGCGAGGTCCCGGCGGCTGTGGTTCCACGTCGACGCCGCCTACGGCGGAGCGGCGATGCTGTCGCCGCGCGCCCGGCCCTTGTTCGCCGGGATCGAGGAAGCCGACTCGTTCATCGTGGACCCCCACAAGTGGCTGTTCGCACCCTTCGACTGCGCGGCGCTCCTCTACCGCGAGCCCCGCCTCGCCCGGGCCGTGCACACCCAGGACGCCGCGTACCTGGACCCGGTGCACGACGACGACCAGTGGAACCCGAGCGACTTCGCCGTCCACCTCACTCGCCGAGCCCGGGGCCTGCCGCTGTGGTTCTCCCTCGCCGTGAACGGCACCGACGCCTATCGAGAGGCGGTCGAGTCGGCGATCGAGCTGGCCCGCGAGGCGGCCCGCCTCGTCCGGGCGGCGGGGCACCTCGAGCTCGTGCGCGAGCCGGAGCTGTCGGTCGTGCTGTTCCGCCGCCTCGGCTGGGACCGGGAGGAGTACGCGCGATGGTCGTCCCGCCTGCTCGCGCGGCAGACGGCCTTCGTGCTGCCGACGACCTGGGAGGGCGAGCCGGTGGCGCGCCTCGCCTTCCTGCACCCCGACACGACGCCGGAGATGGTCGCCGAGATCATCGACTCGATGCGCTGACCGGGCCCCCGGCGCTCCGGCCGGTCGGTCTGCACCCGGCCGGGTCC
>JAJYNS010000044.1:0-45346 GCA_021786195.1 Actinomycetes bacterium
GGCTCGGCGGCGCGGGCCTGCCCAGCTCGGCCCCCCCGGCCGTCCAGGACGCCCTCGCCTACCGCCTCTACCAGCAGGACGGCTGGGCGCCCTGGCCGGAGTGCTCGGCGATCCTCGGGCTCTAGGCGGCCGCGGCCTTCCGCCGGCAGGGATCCACAGGCTCCCCTGGGCGCGCCCTCGGGCGGCGTCTCAGCCGGCGCCGAGCAGGCGGAGGATCGCGTCGCGGGCGGCGGAGTTCTTCTCGGCGAAGCGTGCGAGCTGCTCGGCGAGGTGCTCGGACCACTCCGCGAGGCTCACCTCCCGGCGGCTGATGGTGACGCCGCGCACGTCCCGGGCGACGCTCGCGACGGTAGAGCCGCGCCGCTCGGCGATCTCGAGCGTCTCGTCGCCGAGGTGGACCGAGATCGCCGTCGGGCGCCCTGGCCTCCCGGCGACCCGGTCGGCCATCGACCGCTCCCGGCGCACCTCGACGACGCCGGCCGGCAGGCTCTCGGCGAGGCTCTTGAAAAGGACGCGCTCGTAGCTCGACAGGTCCTGGGCGCCCGAGCGCAGCGCCGCGGCGAGCAGGTCGACGGCCCCCAGCCCTCCCGGGAGCTCGTCCTGCCCGCCCCCGGCGCCGCTCGCCGCCTCCGGCCGGACCTCCCCGCCTTGCTCGGCGGGCAGCTCGCTCATCCGTCGGTCAGCGGGAGGACGAGCTGGGGCGCGGCGATCGTGTGGTCGGCCCGGAGCGGCCGGACCGCCGTCCCGATCGCGAAGAACTCGGTCGTGTGCCCTCCCCATCGGTGCGGCAGGGACAGCAGCTGCACCCCGACGATCCCCTCGGCGTGCAGCTGCTCGGCCTCCGCCTGCATCCGGCTCATGGCGAGCTCCCTCGCGTCGTAGAGCGCCTCGGTGAACTGGGGGATCTCCACGTTCCTGCCGACGTTGCCGAGCGCGGCGAGCCCCCGCTGGTGCGCGATGTGGTAGACGCAGCTGCCCATCACCATCCCGAGCGGCGCGTACCCGGACTGCAGGAGCGTCCAGAAGTCCTGGCCGGAGAGGTCCGAGGTGAACGGCTTGCCCTCGTCGTTGCGCCACTTCCCCGCCTGCTCGGACTTGACCGCGGTGCCCACGGCGATGAACTCGGCGAGGTCGTTGCCGAACTCCTTGAACTCGATCTCCAGCCGCACCCCGACGATCCCGTCGGCGCCGAGGGCGTCGGCCTCGGCCTCCATCCGGGTCATCGCGAGCTCTCGGGCGTGGTACATCGCCTGGGAGAGGGTGTCGAGCTCCATGTTCTTGCCCCAGCGCCCGACCTGGATGCCGACGTGGTAGATGCTCGAGCCGAGGACCAGCCCGAGCGGGAGGAACCCGGCCTCCCTCACGAGGAGGAACTCGTTCACGGTGAGGTCCGAGGTGAACAGCGCCTTGGCCGAGCCGGGACGCATCTCCGCCAGCCGCCGCATCGCGTCCTCGGGGATGCCGAGCGCCAGGCCCTGCTCGTCCGTCGTCATGTGCCTTCCTCCACGCTCTTCACGATCGCTCGACCTCTCAGTGCGGACTGCCGGATCAGTGCGGACTGCCGAAGGTGCTGCCGCGCTTGGTCGTCCTCGCCCCCGAGAGCGGCAGCATCTTCAACGGCGACGGGGGCAGGGTCTCGGCCTTGTGGTAGCGGACGAGCGCGCTCGCGACAGCGCTCGACTCGGCGACGTGGTCTCGGTGACCCTCCCCCACCTCGAGCTCGTGGACGTAGAGGCTCACCGGGCTGTCAAGGATCGCGCCGTCGGCGCCGGCGTGGGCGGCGCGCGAGGAGAGCTGACGGCGCGCGTCGGCGCGCACGGCGGTGGCAAGCTCGCTCAGGCCGACCACCTCCATGTTCGGCGACCAGGCTCCCTGGGCCACTCTCGTCGCGTAGTCGTCGTGGCGTATCGCCACGGAGATCCCCACGATGATCGCGGCGGGCATCCAGCCCGAGTGGAAGAGCTTGGCGACGTCCTGCCCGTCGAGCGTCGTCGTGAAGGGCCGGGAGACGTGGGTGCCGCCGAGCGAGCGCACCGCCGTGCCGAGCGCCATGAACTCCCGGTTGCCGGCTCCGAGGTGGTGCTCGGTGAGCGAGACCCCGACGACTCCGTCCGCCCCGAGCTCTCGCGCCTCGACGAGCATGCGGTCGAGCGCAGTGCCCCACCCGTGGTAGAGGGCATCGACGTACGGGCCGAAGCCGGCCCAGCTTGAGGCCGAGCCGCCGCCGCTCGTGATCACCGGCGGCGACGCCGAGCTGCCGTAGCCCGTCCAGGAGGGCCCGAGCCCGCCGGCGTACCAGCCGCAGCCTCCGTAGCCCTGGAACCCGATGTACTCGACGATGCAGCCCATCACCTCGCCGACGGGCATGAAGCCGCAGCTCGAGAGGCCCGTATGTCCTGGCACGTCGAGCAGGCTCGAGCGAACGCCGGAGCTGCGAGCCCGGTCGACTCGCGCCTGGACCGCCGGCGGCAGCCCCGTCCCGTCCCAGATCGTCATCGCCCTCCGATCGACCGGCACGCTACCACCCGTCCTCCGGACCCCGGCCGGTGGCGGCCTCAGAAGGCCCAGCGCCAGAACTCGAGGTGGCCGAGGACGCGGC
Source organism: Actinomycetes bacterium (assembly GCA_021786195.1). Classification (GTDB taxonomy): domain Bacteria; phylum Actinomycetota; class Acidimicrobiia; order Acidimicrobiales; family Bog-793; genus JAKAOD01. Next base: position 2,600 of record JAJYNS010000044.1, read on the forward strand.
TCCACAGGCTCCCCGTCGCCGCCCCGCCCGCTCCGGCACCGGTCCGCCTCGGCGGCGGGAGCAGCGCGGTCGGGGAGGAGAGGTAGAGGTCCTCCGGCGACAGCCGGCTCGGCTCGAGGCCGGGCGCGACGCCCCGCGCCCCGCCGGTGCCCGCTCGGCCGCCAAGGCCGGGCACGGAGTACGCCTGCTCGCCGGGGCGGACGAGCCCGTACTCGGCGTGGGCGATCGCCTCCACGGTCGAGGCTCTCCGGAGCGAGGCGACGTCCGCCGACAGCCGAGCGTCGAGGGCCCGGACGGCCGACAGCTCGGCCCCCGCGGTCGAGAGCTCGTGCTGCTGGTGGACGAGCTCGGCGACGGGGAGCTCGAAGGCGAGCACCGCCGAGGCGAGCCCGGCGGCGACGAGCAGCGTGAGGCGAGCCTTCGTGACGTGCATCAGCCTCGCCCGCGCGAGAGCGCCGCGGCGCCGGGGAACAGGGCCGACTCACCGAGATCTCGCTCGATGCGCAGGAGCCGGTTGTACTTGGCCAGGTGCTCCGAGCCGCTCGCCGGCCCACCTCTCAACTGGGCACACCCGGCGGCGACGGCGAGATCGGCCAGGGCGGCGTCTTCGGTCTCGCGCGAGCCGACCTCCGCGACCAGGCCGAGGCCCGCCTGCCTCGCCCGCTCCACGGCTCCGAGCGCCTCGGTGAGCGTCCCGGCGCGGGCGAGCTCGAGGCCGAGGGCCGAAGGCCCGGGCCGGGTGAACGGGCCGGGCGGGCGGGCGGGCTCGGCGAGCAGCTCGCCGTCGACCAGCTGAACCCCCTCGCCGAGCACCTCACGCAGCTGCCCCCAGGTTCCGGGCTCGGCGGAGGGGAGCGGGCCCTCGAGCGAGACGACCGGGAACCGCCCGCACAGCGCTGCGACGCGCTCGATCTCGGTCCCTGCCTCTGACGCCGAGGCCGGCTGCCGGCCCTCCCCGGCTCCCGGCGAGGGCGGCACGCCGGCGACCGAGGAGTCGAGCGCGAGCGCGACCTGCTCGCCGGGGACAAGGCCCGCCGACTCGATCGCCCCGAGGGCGAGCTCGAGCATCCGGCCCGCCGTTCCCGGCGCATCCGCGCCTTCCTTCTCGCCGCTCCCGCCTGGGACGGCCGCGGGCGCCCCGAGCCCGGCGAGCCCCCTCGAGCCGAGCATTTGGGCGAAGGCGCGGGCGACGTCGAGCGCCCAGCGAAGCGCCTCCTCGAAGGAGGCCGCCCCGAGAGGAACCGCCATCACCTCGAGACCGCCGCGTGCGACAACGCGGCCGGGGCCACCGGAGAGGAGCGAGACGAACGGCAGGGGCAGCGACGTGGCCGCCGCGCCACCGAGGTAGCGGTAGAGCGGCAGGCCCGAGGACTTCGCGGCCGCCCGGGCCACGGCGAGGGAGACGGCGAGCAGGGTCCCGGCGCCGAGCCGAGCCCGAGTCGGCGTCCCGTCGAGGTCGACGAGCGCGAGGTCGACCCCCCGCTGGTCGGACGCGTCGTGACCGGCCAGCGCGGCGGCGATCTCACCCTCGACCGCGGCGACCGCCCCCCGCAGGCCCCGGCCGCCGTGGCGCGCCCCGCCGTCGAGCAGGGGGGCGAGACCGAGCGGCCCGACCGCGTCCGGCGCCGTCGCCACGGCGCGGCCGGCGGCGCCCGAGTCGAGGACGCAGCAGACCTCGAGCGCCGGCGCCCCACCGGCGTCGAGCACCTCCAAGGCGCGCAGCCGTGCGATGTCGCGCCTGCTCAACCGCGCCTCCTCGCCTGCCTCAACCGCGCTCGGTCAACTCTGCCTGTGGCTCCTGAGCCTCTTGTGGCCAGTGTTGCTGGAGTGAACAAAGCTAGCAAGGCCTGCGGCGCCCCACGGGCCTTCCCTGCCGGCCGCCCGGGCGGGGGCTGCCGGGGCTGGGGCCGTCAGCGACCGGCCGGCTCCCGCCCGGGCGGGTGGGGCCCGGACCGCGCCCGCTCCTTCTCGGCCAACGCCGAGCGGAACGCCTCGGCGGCGCGGCGCGCCGCGGCCTCTGGGTCCGCCCCGTGGCGCGCCGCGAGGCGCGCCAACAAGAGCAGGAGCTCGCCGAGCTCGGCGGTGTCGCCGCGCTCGAGGGCGGCCAGGCGATCGAGGGCGGAAGAGCCGGCCGCCTCGGTGCCGTCGAGGCCGAGCCCGACCGTCTGGGCCCTCTTCTCGAGCTTCGCCCCGAGCAGCAGCGCGGGGAGGGAGGAGGGGATGCCGTCGGTCACGCTCGAGCGGCCCTCCTCCTCCCGCTTGGCCCGCTCCCATCGCTCGGCGACGTCCTCGGCCCGGAGCTGCGGCGAGGCACCGGCCGCCGGGGATCCGGCCGGGAGCGGCGAGCCGTCGGCGCGAAAGACGTGGGGGTGGCGGCGGACGAGCTTGTCCCGGAGGGAGCGAGCCACGTCGGCGATGTCGAAGGCGCCGGCCTCGGCGCCGAGGCGGGCGTGGAAGAGGACCAGGCCGAGCAGGTCGCCGAGCTCTTCCTCGAGATGGTCGGCCCCCTCGAGCGAGGGCGCCGGGCCAAGGTGCTCGACGGCGTCGAGGACCTCGTAGGTCTCCTCGAGCAGGTAGCGGCCGAGCGACTCCTGCGTCTGGGCGGCGTCCCAGGGGCAGCGCTCCCGGAGGAGGCGCACCACCTCGACGGCGCGCAGCAGCTCCGACCCTGCGGGCTCGTCGAGGAACGGGACGTAGATCGAGGTGAGGTGGTCCGGCTCGACCCTCCGGTCGAGGTCGGGCCAGTCCACCTCCACGACCCGCTCGTCGGCCAGGCCGAGGTGGTGGAGCACGACTGCCGGGAGCCTCGGGGGCTCGTCGAGGGCGAGCTTGACCTCCGAGCAGAGGTCCTTGGACCAGACCTGGGCGACGAGCAGCGGCCCGTGGTCGCCTGCCGAGGCGGCGGGGAAGTCGGCGGCGTCGACCAGCCGGACGCCTGCGCCCACCGGGTCGATGCCCAGGCGAGCCCAGGCGAGCTCGAGGAAGGACATCCCCGGGACGAGCCGGAGCGCGACCCGAGGATCGGCGGCGAGCCGCTCGACCGTCGCCTCGAGCACGGCCGGGGAGCCGGGCACGCAGTAGGCGACCGGCCCGGCCGGCGCGGCCTTCCCGGCCGCCGAGGCGACGTCCTCCACGATGGCCGAATAGGCCTCCTCGAAGGACCCCGCCCGCTCGTAGTGCTCGTCGAGCGCCCTCGCCCCGGCTGCGATCAGCGGCTCGGCCGCGGCGTGCCGGGCCGTGCGGACGAGCACGGCGGCGGCGGAGCGGATCGCCGCCGAGGCAGCCGGGGTGGTGAGCTCCGGTCCCGCGGGCCCGAGGCCCACGGCGAGGACCGTCGGCAGGCGGCCACCGCCCTCGCCCGGGCGAGCGGCCCTCACCCCGAGGGCGACACCGCGGCCGCGGCCGGGGTCACCGCGGCGGGGTCGGGCAGCAGCGCGTCGGCCGGCCCGCTGGGCGCCTGGACGCTCCAGCCGGACCTCGAGCGCCGCCAGGTCCCGTAGGCGGGGTCGACGGTCACGTGGGCCTCGCCGCTCACCGCGGCGATCAGGGCCGAGGCCTTCGACTGCTGGGCGAGCAGCAGCTCGGCGGCGACCCGCTCGAGCGGGGCGACCGGCCGGCTCGTCACGAGCAGCAGCAAGTAGTCGGCCCCGAACGCCACCGGCTGGGAGACCTGGCCGACGGGGAGCGCGGCGACGATCGAGCCGAGCGGCGCGGTGAACTCGGACGGGAAGACGCAGCCGAGCGCGCCGCCGGAGGAGGCGCTGGCATCGAGGGAGTCCGAACGCGCTGCCGAGGCGAAGCTCGCGCCGGCCCGCAGCCGGCGGTAGATGGCCTGGGCGGTCGAGCGGCTGGCGACCTCGATCACGCTCGTGCAGGCGAGCGCGGACTCGGCTCGATGGTGCGCCACGTAGGCACGGATCCCCGCACGGGTGAGCTCGACGCCGGCAAGGTGGGCGAGGATGGTGAGCTGGTCCACCTCGAACTGGGTCACGAGCCGCCGGTACGAGGGGGCGAACGCGGCGAGGACCGCCGCCCCCGGCGTCGTGCACCCGCTCCCCGCGCTCGGGCTGAAGGCCTGGGGGAGCTCGCTCGCCGCGAGCGCCTCGGCGAAGGGCGTCTCGGTCAGGCCGAGCCTGGCGATCTCTTGGTGCACCGCCTGGTACTGCACGAGCTGGGTGAGGACGTCGGCGGCGAAGCTCGAGGAGTACGTCCCCGGCCCGCTGCCCTCGATGGCGATCTGGTCGCCCGAGCCGGCGCGGACCTGGCAGCGGTAGCCGGGGTCGTCCGCGACCGCTCGCATGGCCGAGACCAGGGAGGCGGCCGAGATCTCCTTCCCGTCGACTCGCGCCGCGTAGGGCGTCAGCGGCGAGCCACAGGCGCTCAGCCCGACGCCGAGGGCGAGCGCGCACGCGAGGATCGACACGAGCTTGCGCACGGTGACGCCATGCTACGGGCGGCCGACCCCGACGGCCAGCCCGCCCCGGCGGCGGCGCCCGGCGGTGGGGCGGCGCGTCCTCAGCCGCCCGCGGCCGCGACCGCCTCTTCGGGGAGCAGCTCCCTCAACAGCCCGGCCAGTCGCTCGGCGACGTCGAGCCCGGGTGCCAGCGGCAGGAGGAGCTGCCCGGCGTCGTCCTTGGCGATGGCCCTCGGCGCGATGCGCCGGAGCCGCACCGCGGCCGAGGGCCTGAGGCGGACCGGCGAGCAGCGCACGAGGAGCTCTCCGGGCCGCCCGACCCCGCGAGAACCGGGGCGGACGGCGGCGGCGGTCACCTCGGTCACGCCCGTTCGGACGCACTCGGCGCGCAGGCGGGCGATCGAGAGCAGCGCGGCGGCAGGGGCGGGCGGCGGCCCGAACCGGTCGAGCCACTCGGACTCGATGTCCTCGACCTCGGCCTCGTCCCGCACCGCCGCCAGGCGCCGGTAGGCCTCGAGCCGGAGGTCCTCCCGCTCCACGTAGGCCACCGGCAGGTGGGCGTCGACGGGCAGGTCGAGCGTGATCTCGGCCGGCTGGGGGACCGCCTCTCCCTTCAGCTCGGCGACCGCCTCGGCGACCATGCGCACGTACAGGTCGTAGCCGACGGCGGCGATGTGGCCGGACTGGTCCCTGCCGAGCAGGTTCCCGGCGCCGCGGATCTCGAGATCTCGCATCGCGATCTTGAAGCCCGAGCCGAGCTCGGTGTGCTCCCCGATCGTCCGCAGCCGCTCGTAGGCCTGCTCGGACAGCACCCGGTCGGCAGGGTGGAACAGGTAGGCGTAGGCGCGCTGGCCCGCCCGGCCGACCCGGCCTCTCAGCTGGTGCAGCTGGCCGAGACCGAGCATGTCGGCACGGTCGACGACGAGGGTGTTGACCGTCGGCATGTCGATCCCGGACTCGATGATCGTCGTGCAGACGAGCACGTCGTAGCCGCCCTCGGCGAAGTCGAGGACGACCTTCTCCAGCGAGCCCTCGTCCATCTGGCCGTGCGCCACCGCCACCCGGGCCTCGGGGACGAGCAGGCGCAGCCGCCCGGCGACCTGGTCGATGTCCTGGACCCGGTTGTGGACGAAGAAGACCTGCCCTTCGCGAAGCAGCTCCCGGCGGACCGCCTCGACGACGGCCCGCTCGTCGTACTCGCCGACGTAGGTGAGGATCGGCTGGCGCGCGGCCGGGGGTGTGTCGATGACGGAGAAGTCTCGGATCCCCGTGAGGCCCATCTCGAGGGTGCGGGGGATGGGGCTCGCGGTGAGGGTGAGCACGTCGACGCCGATCGCGAGCTTCTTCATCGCCTCCTTGTGCTCGACGCCGAAGCGCTGCTCCTCGTCGACCACGAGCAGGCCGAGGTCCTTGAAACCGACGTCGTCGGCCAGCAGGCGGTGGGTGCCGACCACGACGTCTACGGCGCCGGAGCGCAGGCCGGCGACGACCGCTCGGGCCTCGGCCGGGGTCAGGAAGCGCGACAGCAGCTCGACCCGGACCGGGTAGGGCGCGAACCGTTCGGAGAAGCGCTGGTAGTGCTGCTGGGCGAGCAGCGTCGTCGGCACCAGCACGGCGGCCTGCTTGCCATCCTGGACGGCCTTGAACACCGCGCGCAACGCCACCTCGGTCTTGCCGAAGCCGACGTCCCCGCAGACGATGCGGTCCATGGGGGCCCCACGCTCCATGTCGGACTTGACCTCGCCGATGGCTCGCAGCTGGTCGGGCGTCTCGGGGTAGGGGAACGCCTCCTCCATCTCGGCCTGCCAGGGGCTGTCGGGCGCGAAGGCGTGCCCCGGCGAGGCGAGCCGGCGCTGGTACAGCACGACGAGCTCCTGCGCGACCTCCTGCACCGCGCGGCGGACCCTCGCCCGCTGGCGCTGCCACTCGCCGCCGTTCAGGCGGTTCAGGCTCGGCTGCTCGCCCCCCGAGTAGGGGGTGATCGAGTCGATCTGGTCCGATGGCACGTAGAGCCGGTCCCCTCCCCGGTACTCGAGGAGGAGGTAGTCGCGCTCGGCGCCACCGATCGCGCGCCGCACCATCCCGCCGTAGCGGGCAACCCCGTGGACGCGGTGGACCACGTAGCTCCCCGCCTCGAGGTCGTCGAAGAACCCGTCCGCCGGCCTGGCTCGAGCCCTCGGGACCCGGTGGGGTCGCCGCCGCCCGGTCACGTCGCCCTCGGTGAGGACGGCGACTCGGGCGCGCTCGAGGACGAAGCCTCGGTCGAGGGCCTGGACGAGGACGTGCACGCCCGGTGCCGGGAGCGAGCGCCGGCGCCGCTCCTCGGAGGCGTCGAGCAGGCGCTCGAGCTCGACGCCCTCGGTCTCGAGCACCTCGGCCAGCCTCAGCGCGCTGCCTCGCCCCTCGCAGCAGACGGCCACGGCGCACCCCGAGCGCGCCAGCCCACCCACCCGGCGCGCCAGCGCGCCGGCGTCGCCGAGCGCGGGCGGCCAGCCCGAGGCCGGGAGCACCGGCACCTCCGGCCCCTCGGCCGCCGCCGGCAGCGAGACGGCGCGTGCGGGCGAGCGCGACAGCAGCCGGTCGAAGGAGACGTGGAGGCGCGGGAAGGGGCGCTCGGCGCTGCCGGGGGCGACCCCCCAGGTCGCCGCCAGCGTCTCGGCGAGCGAGGCCTCCTCCTCGGCGAGCTCGAGCGCCCGGTCGCGCATCCGGCGCGGCTCGACCAGCACGACCTGGTCGGCCTCGCCGAGCAGGTCCGTGAGGATCCGCTCCTCGGCGACGAGCCAGGGGAGGAACGACTCGATCCCGTCGAACACCCCTCCCTCCGCGATGCGCGCGAACTGCTCGGCCGCGAAGCTCGAGGACCTCGCGAGCTCGCCGGCGCGCGCCCGCACGGGGTCGGTGACCGCGAGCTCCCTGCACCCGAAGATCTCCGCGGACTCGAGGTCGCGCACGGAGCGCTGATCGGCGACGTCGAACTCGGTGAGCCGCTCGACCTCGTCCCCGAAGCAGTCCACCCGCACCCCGGAGTCGGCCGTCGAGGGGAAGACGTCGAGGATGCCGCCGCGCACGGCGACCTCGCCCCGGTGCTCCACCTGGTACTCGCGGCGGTAGCCGGCGGCCACGAGCCGCCGCAGGAGCGCGTCGACGTCCACCTGGTCGCCGGCCCGGACCACAACGGGCTCGGCGTCCTCGACGCCGGCGCCCAGGCGCTGCAGGAGCGAGCGCACCGAGGCGACGACGACGACGGGGCGCCCCAGCCGCCCGGCCTCGCCTGCGCCGAGGCGCCAGATCGCCCGGAGCCTGCGGCCCATCGTCTCGACCCCCGGGGAGACCCGCTCGAAGGGGAGGGTCTCCCAGGCCGGGAGCAGCTCGACGTCCGCCCCCTCGCCGCAGAAGGCGGAGAGGTCGTGGGCGAGGCGGTCCGCCTCGACCGCCGTCGGGCTCGCGACGAGCACGACTCGGGCGTCCCCGAGGGCCGCCAGGCCCGCGACGACGAAGGCCCGGGCCGGTTCGGGGACTGCGACGACGGCGCCCGGGCGTGAGAGCAGCTCGGCGACCGCTTCGTCGGACGCGAGGCTCGCCAGGAGCGCGTCGAGGCTCATCGTCGAGCGCCCCCGAGGCTCATCGCCCGTTGAAGGCGTTCATGGCGGCCTCGGCGCCGTCGGCGAGGATCGCCTCCACCGCGTCGGCGGCGACCTCGAAGGCGGCGGCGAGCTCGTCCGCCTCCGCCCTCGAGGGGCGCCTCAGCACGTAATCGGCACCGGCCATGCGCCCGGGCGGGCGGCCGACGCCGACCCTCACCCGGAGGAACTCCAGGCTGTGGAGGTGGGACTGGACCGAGCGCAGCCCGTTGTGGCCGGCGATCCCCCCGCCACGCTTCACCCGGACCGTCCCGACCGGCAGGTCGAGCTCGTCGTGGACCACCACCAGCTGCGAGAGGTCCTCGAGCGAGTAGCGCCTCGCGAGCGCGCGCACGGCGAGCCCGGAGTCGTTCATGTAGGTCTCCGGGACGCCGAGCGCGAGGCGGCGCCCGGCGAGCACGACCTCGCCCGAGACGGCGGAGCAGCGCCGCTCGGGGCGCAACGACGCGCCCCGCCGAGACGCGAGGAGCCGGACGACGTCGGCCCCGGCGTTGTGCCGGGTGCGCTCGTACTCTGGACCCGGGTTGCCGAGGCCGACGGCGAGCAGGTCCGCGGCGGCGCCGCTGCGCCTGCGGCCGAGGCGGTCTGAGAGGGCGATCGCCGTGCTCAGCTCTCCTCGCCGCCCTCGGCCGCGGCGCCCTCGGCCGCGCCCTCAGCCTCGGCGGCCTGGATCCGCGGCGGGTGGGCGATGACGACGATCGTGCCGGGGTCGGCGTCGAGGCTGACCCCGGCGGGCAGCGCGAGCTGGCCGAGCAGCACACTGTCGCCGACCTCGAGCTCGGACACGTCGACCTCGAGCGCGGCCGGGATGTCGGCGGGCCTCGCCCGCACCTGAGCCGCGGCGAGGAGGTGCTCGACGGTGCCACCGGCGCGGCTCACGGCCCGAGCCTCGCCGACGAGGGTCACGGCAACCTCGACCGAGACGACCTCGTCTCGGTTCACCGCCTGGAAGTCGACGTGAGAGATCGTCTGGCGCACCGGGTGGCGCTGGATCTCGCGGACGATCGCGAGGTGCTCCTCGCCGCCGATCGACAGGTCGAGCAGGGCGTTCACGCCCGCCTCCGTCGACAGCGCGGCTCGAAGCGCCCGACCGCCGACGGAGAGCGCGACCGGGCTCTCGCCGTGCCCGTAGAGGACCCCGGGGATGCGGCCGGAGGCGAGCAGGCGGCGGCTGGCCCGCGAGCCGCGCTCGTGCCGGACCTCTGCGACGAGGGATGTCTCAGCCATCGTGACGCGCTCCTTCGAAAGCTCGGAGTTGCTCGCCCGACCCTCGGAGCGTGGCCGGCGCAGGCCGCGACGCCGTCACCGGCTCGGCGGCGGCGCTCAGTCTACGGCGCGGCCGGCCCTGCCCCGCCCGCCGGGCGGCTGCTCACCAGAGGAGGTTGTGGCCGCCGAAGATCTTCGACACCGAGGTGTCCTGGAACACCGCGGCGATCGCGTCGGCGACGATCTGCGCCACCGACAGCACCTCGAGCTTGTCGATCCTCCGCTCGTCGGGAAGGGGCAGCGTGTTCGTCACGACGACCCGGGAGATCGGCGACGCCTTCAGCCGGTCGAGCGCCGGGTCGGAGAGCACTGCGTGGGTCGCCATCGCCCAGACCTCGGTCGCGCCGTGCTCGACGAGCCGGTCGGCGGCGGCGCAGACGGTGCCGGCCGTGTCGATGATGTCGTCGATGATCACGCAGCGACGGCCGGCGACGTCGCCGATCACGCCTCGCGCCTCCACGGTGTTCGCCGCGCCCGCAGGGCGGCGCTTGTGGACGAAGGCGAGGTCGGTCCCGAGGATCTGGCTGAAGCGCTCGGCCACCTTCACCCGGCCGGCGTCGGGCGCCACGACGACGAGCCCTGTGGGATCGTTCGCCTCGAGGTAGGAGGCGAGCACCGGGGTCGCGGTGAGGTGGTCGACGGGGAAGTCGAAGAAGCCCTGGATCTGGCCGGAGTGCAGGTCGACGCTCACGACCCGGTCCGCGCCGGCCGCGCTCAGCAGGTCGGCGACGAGCTTGGCAGTGATCGGCTCGCGGCCGGCCGACTTGCGGTCCTGGCGGGAGTAGCCGTAGTAGGGGCAGACGGCCGTGATCCGGCTCGCCGAGGCGCGCTTGGCGGCGTCGATCATGATGAGCTGCTCCATCAGCGAGTCGTTCACCGGCGCGCAGTGGGTCTGGACCACGAAGACGTCCGAGCCGCGGATCGAGGAGTCGAAGCGGCAGTGGACCTCGCCGTCGGCGAACTCCCGCACGTTCGCCTCCCCGAGCGTCACCCCGAGACAGCTCGCGATCTCCTCGGCCAGCGCCCGGTGCGACCTGCCGCTGAACAGCTCCAGGCGCTTGTGCGGTCCGAGCTCCATCGCCCCATCCTCCCCGGCCCTTGCGGACCTGGCCGACTCCACCGGCGACGCCTCCTCCCGCCGGCCTGCTCAGGCGGGCGCGCCGACGAAGAATGCTCCGGTCCTCGAGCCCGGCGCCAACCGGGTCCCCGGCTCGAGCACCGCGAAGGGCCCGACCTCCGCGTCGTCGCCGATCACCGCCTGGCGAGCCGTGCAGTGCTCGAGGTGCGCCCCGGCCCCGACCTCGCAGTCGACCAGGTGGCACGACGGTCCGAGGGAGGCGCCCGCCCCCACCCTGGTCGCCCCCTCGAGCACCACCCCTGGGAGGATCGTCACGTCCTCGCCGATCACCACCGTCGTGTCGAGGTAGGTGTGGCCGGGGTCGACCATGGTCACCCCCCGGCGCATCCAGCGGGTGTTGACCCGCCGGCGCATCTCGGCCTCGGCCTCGGCGAGCTGCGAGCGGTCGTTCACGCCGGCTGCCTCGGCGGGGTCGGGGACGAGAAGGCTCCCGATGGGGTGGCCGGCGTCGTGGAGGACGGCGACGACGTCGGTGAGGTAGTACTCGCCCTGGGCGTTGTCGGGCGAGAGCCTCCTCAGCGCCGGGGCGAGGACGCTGTGGCGGAAGCAGTAGATGGACGTGGCGATCTCGTCGATCTCCCGCTCCTCCTCGCTCGCGTCGACGTCCTCGACGATCCTCGAGACGCCCCCGCCCTTGGCGCGCACGACCCGCCCGTAGCCTCGTGGGTCGGCGACGCGAGCGGTGAGCAGCGTCGCCGCCGCCTCCGAGGTGCGATGCGCCCGCACGAGCGCCGCGAGCGTGCCCGGCCGCACCAGCGGGGCGTCACCCGGGAGCACGAGCACGTCGCCGTCCTCGCGCCCCTCGTAGCTCTCCGGGAACCCCGTGAGCCCGGCCGCGGCGGCCTCGCCGGTGCCGAGCGGGCGGACCTGCTCGACGAACTCGAGCCTCATCCCCGCGGGCGCCTCCGCCCGCAGGGTCTTGGTCACCTCCACCGAGCGGTAGCCGACGACGACGACGACCCTGGCGACCGGCAGCTCCGCCAGGGCGTCGAGCACGTGGAGCACGAGCGGGCGACCGCAGACGCGATGTAGCGGCTTCGGGAGGGATGAGCGCATCCTCGTCCCCTCCCCCGCCGCAAGAACGATCGCTCCGAGCGGGCGCGTCGCCACGACCCCATTCTCCACGAACGGGCCTGCCCGCGCTGCGCTACAACGTGAGCGTGGACGCCGACCCGGACACGACGAAGACGCCCGGCTCCAAAGGGGCGGGCCTGGAGGACGGCCTGCTCCGGGCGGCGCGCTCCTGCTTCGAGACCGGCGGCCTGCAGGCGCTTTGCGAGCTCACCCGCGTCGCCTGCGTCTCGCCGGCCTACGACGCGGACTGGCTCGAGCGGGGCGAGATCCTGCGAGCCGCCGGCATGCTCGCCGAGTGGTTCGAAGGGCGCGCGCTCGAGGGCTCGAGCGTGGAGGTGGTCACGATCGAGGGCAGGACCCCGCTGCTGCTCGCCGAGGTCGGGGCGACCGGAGGGCGACCGAGGTCGACGGCGCTCGTCTACGGCCATCTCGACAAGCAGCCGCCGCTCGGCGGCTGGCGCGAGGGCCTGCAGGCCTTCGAGCCGGTGCTCGAGGGCGACCGGCTCTACGGGAGGGGAACGGCCGACGACGGCTACTCGCTCTTCGCCGCGACTGCGGCGATCGAGGCGCTGCAGCGGGAGGGGGCCGGCCATCCGAGAGTCGTCGTGCTCATCGAGGCCAGCGAGGAGAGCGGCAGCCCGGACCTCCCCGCCTACCTCGACGCGCTCTCCTCCCGGATCGGCCGCCCCTCGGTCGTCGTCTGCCTCGACTCCGGCTGCGCCACCTACGACCGGCTGTGGGTGACCACGTCGCTGCGCGGCGTCATCTCCGCGACGCTGAGGGTCGAGGTGCTCGAGCAGGGCGTGCACTCCGGCGCCGCCGGAGGCATCGTCCCGTCGTCGTTCCGCCTGCTCCGCAGGCTGCTCGACCGGATCGAGGACCCGAGCACGGGCGAGATGCTCGTGCCCGAGCTCCACGTTCCCCTCCCCGAGCGCCGCCGGCTCGAGATCGAGCGGCTCGTCGAGGAGCTCGGCGAGGCAGCAGCCGGGACCTTCCCCTCGGTCCCCGGGCTCGAGCTGTCCGGCGCGGGCCCTCTCGACCGGGTCGTGCGCGGGACCTGGGAGCCTTCGCTCTCGGTGACCGGGGCCGACGGGCTCCCTCCGGTCGGCGAGGCGGGCAACGTGCTGCGCCCCTTCACCGCCCTCAAGCTCTCGATCCGGACCCCACCGACCTGCGACGTGGCCGCCGCGGCCGCCGCCCTCGAGGAGAGACTGCTCGCAGACCCTCCCGAAGGCGCCCGGGTCTCGCTCGCCTGGGACTCGCCCGGCAGCGGCTGGGAGTCACCGGAGCCCTCCCCCTGGCTGGACGAGGCCCTCGAGGAGGCCTCGCTCGAGTGCTTCGGCCGCCCGCCCGGGGCGATCGGGGTCGGGGGCTCCATCCCCTTCCTCGCCGAGCTCTCGAGCCGCTTCCCCGGAGCCCAGCTCGTCGCGACCGGCGTGCTCGGGCCGGAGAGCAACGCCCACGGCCCGAACGAGTTCCTCCACGTCCCGACGGCCGTCGCGCTGGCCGGCTGCCTCGCCCACCTCCTCCGGGCCGTCCCTTGAGGGAGGCCGAGCCGGGACGGGACGTTCCGGCCAACGGGGCGGCGACGCCCTCGGGCCCTCGGGAGGCGGTCGGCGACGACGCGCTCGCTACTCAGCTGCGCATCGCCCTCACGCGCCTCGCCCGGCGGCTCCGGACGGAGAAGAGCGACGACACGCTGACCTTGACCCAGCTGTCGGCGCTCGCGACGCTCGCCAGCAGCGGACCGCTCTCCCCGACGGCGCTCGCCGAGCTGGAGCGGGTCCAGCCGCCGTCGATGACAAGGGTGATCGCCCGCCTCGAGGAGCTCGGCCTCGTGGAGCGGGCTCCCCACGAGAGCGACCGGCGCCAGTCCGTGATCGCCATATCCCCGGCCGGAGCGAGGCGCATCCAGGCCGATCGTCAGCTGCGCGAGGTCTGGCTCGCCCACGCCCTCGAGCGGCTCCCGCCCGAGGACAGGGCGAGGCTGCGAGCGGTCGTCCCGGTCCTCCATCGCCTGACCCAGTCCTGAGGGAGCGACCGGGCGACGGGAGTCAGCCGGGGAGGACGGGACCCTCCCCGGCACCGGTCCGGTCGATCGCGGCGGCGATCTCCTCGAGGTCCTCGGGCGCGAGCTGGAGCGTCCCGGCCGAGATCCAGCCGTCCACCTGGGCCGGGCGGCGGGCGCCGACGATCGCTCCGGTCACTGCCGGGAAGGCGAGGACCCAGGCGACGGCTACGGCGGCGACGGTGACCGCGTGGCGCTCGGCGACGGGGCGCAGCGCATCGGCGAGCGCGAGGTTGGCCTCCAGCCGAGGCGGCAAGAACTCCGGGTTGCGCCGGCGCCAGTCGTCCTCGGCGAGCGCGGCGACCCCTCCGGCGTCAAAGCGCCCGGTGAGCAGGCCGGACTGCATCGGGCTGTAGACGACGACGCCCGTGCCGTGCGCCGCGCACCACGGCAGCACGTCGGCGGCGGCCTGGCGCCGCACGAGGGAGAACGGCGGCTGGAGCGTGGCGACGTGGCCGATCGCCTCGGCCTGCTCGAGCAGGTCGACCCCGTGGTTCGACAGCCCGACCGCCGCCACCTTCCCCTCCTCGACGAGCTCGAGGAGCGTGCCCCAGTACGCCTCCACCGGTGTGCCGTCCCGAGGAGGCCAGTGCATCTGGTAGAGGTCGATCCGCTCGACCCGCAGGCGCCGCAGGCTCTCCTCGACCTCCCGCCGCAGCTCGGCTGGCTCGCCGATCCAAAGGTTCGGCAGCATCGGGTCGCGCGGGTCGGGGCGCACGCCGCACTTGGTGAAGACGTAGGGGCGGTCGACCTCGGGGAAGCCGGCGATCGCCTGGGCGACCACCTCCTCGCTGTGGCCGAGTCCGTAGATGGCGGCGGTGTCGATCCAGTTGACCCCGGCCTCGACGGCGTGGCGGATCGCGGCCACCGACTCCTCGTCGTCCTGGGGGCCCCAGCCGGCGACCCAGCCGCCGCCCCCGAGCGCCCAGGCGCCGAAGCCGACCCGGGTGATCTCCATGCCGGTAGTGCCGAGGGCGCGCGTCGGGAGGTCGCCAGAGGGTGCACGCCGCACGCCGCCGAGGCTAGCTCGCGGCGCGCCCGCCCCCGCCTCGGCCGGCCCGCTACCAGCTGGCGGCGATGTACTTCGCCTCGAGGTACTCGAGCATCCCCTCGTGCCCCCCCTCTCGACCGATCCCGGACTCCTTCACGCCGCCGAAGGGAGCGGCCGGGTCGGAGACGAGGCCGCGGTTCAGCCCGACCATGCCGGACTCGATCGCCTCGGCGAACCGGAGCCCGCGAGCGAGGTCGCGGGTGTAGACGTAGGAGACGAGCCCGAACTCGGTGTCGTTCGCCATCTCGACGGCCTCTGCCTCGCCGGAGAAGGTGACGACCGGCGCGACCGGACCGAATATCTCGGTGCGGAGGATCTCCGAGCCCGGCGCCACGCCCGAGAGCACTGTCGGCGGGTAGAACCAGCCCGTCCCCTCAGGGACCGCCCCGCCGACGAGCGCCGAGGCGCCGTCGTCGAGGGCCCCCTCGACGAGCTCGGCGACCTTGGCGCGGCTCGGCTCGTTCACCAGCGGGCCGACCTCGACCCCCTGCTCGAGCCCCGGCCCGACCCTCAGCCGGCCCATCGCCTCGGCGAGGCGGCGGGAGAACTCCTCCGACACGCCCCGCTGGACGAAGAACCGGTTGGCGGCGGTGCACGCCTCCCCGCCGTTGCGCATCTTCGCGACCATCGCCCCTGCGACGGCGGCGTCGAGGTCGGCGTCGTCGAAGACGACGAAGGGCGCGTTGCCGCCGAGCTCCATCGAGCAGCTGACGACGTGGCGGGCCGCACGCTCGAGGAGCAGGCGGCCCACCTCGGTGGAGCCGGTGAAGGAGAGCTTGCGCACCCTGGGGTCGTCGAGCAGCCGGCCGACGAAGGCGCCGGAGTGGCTCGAGGGGACGACGTTGACGACCCCGGCGGGCACGCCGGCCTCGGCGAGGACCTCGCCGATGGCCAGCGCCGTGAGGGGCGTCTCCGAGGCGGGCTTGCAGACGACCGTGCACCCTGCCGCGAGCGCCGGCCCGATCTTGCGGGTGAGCATCGCCGCCGGGAAGTTCCAGGGCGTGACGAGCACAGCCACGCCGATCGGCTGGCGGAGCACGAGGATGCGGTTCGCCCCCGACGGGGCGGTCACCACCTCGCCGGCGTTGCGCACCGCCTCCTCGGAGTACCAGCGGAAGAACTCGGCGGCGTAGGCGACCTCGCCCCTCGCGTCGGCGAGCGCCTTGCCGTTCTCCAGCACGACGAGGGTCGCGAGCTCCTCGGCTCGGGCGACCATCAGCTCGAACGCCCGGCGGAGGATCTCGCCGCGCTGGCGGGGCGCGGTCGCCGCCCACGCCGGCAGCGCCCCGGCGGCGGCGTCCACCGCCGCCGTGGCGTCGTCCACGGTGCCGTCGGCGACCGAGGCGAGCACCTCGAGGGTCGCCGGGTCCTGGACCGAGAGCCGGGACCCGTCGGCGGACTCGCGCCACTCGCCGGCGATGAGGGCGCGGGTGGGGAAGCGCTCGAGGAGCTTCGACGCCTCGGCGTGTGCCTGGGCGGCGGTCATGCGAGCGACCTCCTCACCCCTTCGACGATGCGGGCCACCGAAGGCATCGCGGCGTCCTCGAGGGCGTCGGCCGCCGGGAGCGGCGCGTGGGGCGTGGTCACCCGCACGATCGGCCCGTCGAGGTCGAACAAGCACTCCTCCGCGACGATGGAGGCGACCTCGGCACCCCAGCCGCAGAGTCGGGGGTTCTCCTCGACCGTCACGAGGTGACCGGTGCGGGCCACGGAGCCGGCGATCGTCGTCACGTCGAGCGGCACGAGCGAGCGCAGGTCGATCACCTCCGCCGACACCCCCTCCTGGGCGAGCGCCTCCGCTGCGTCCAGGGCGCGGGGCACCATCGCCGCGAGGGCGACGACCGTCACGTCCGTGCCCTGCCGCCTCGTCGAGGCCCGGCCGAGCTCGTCCACGAGCTCGCCCTCTTCCACCTCGCCCTTCGTCGGGTAGAGGGACTTCTGCTCGAAGAAGATCACCGGGTCCGGGTCTCGCACCGCCGCGGCGAACAGGCCGATCACGTCCCGGGGCGTCGAGGGCGCCACGACCTTCAGCCCCGGGATGGACATCGCCCAGGACTCGACCGACTGGGAGTGCTGGGCGCCGAAGCGCACGCCGCCGCCGTTGGCCGTGCGGATCACGAGCGGCAGGGACACCTGGCCGTTCGTCATGTAGCGGGCCTTGGCGATCTCGTTGGCGACGATGTCCCAGCAGACCGCGAAGAAGTCGGAGAACATCACCTCCGCGACCGGCCGGAGCCCCGTCATCGCCGCGCCCATCGCCGCGCCCAGGATCGCCTGCTCGGAGATGGGGGTGTCGACGACTCGGTTCGGGCCGAACTTCTCGAGCAGGCCGACCGTCGCCTTGAACACCCCTCCGGCGGCGCCGACGTCCTCGCCGATCAGCACCACCGAAGGGTCGTGCGCCATCTCCTGGGCGATCGCCGCCGCGACGGCGTCCCGGTAGGTCATCTCCGCCATGTCGCCCCCCCATCGGCAAAGACGTCGGCTGTGACGAGGTTCGTGTCCGGCGGCCCGCTCGCGCGGCACTCCTCCACGGCACGGGCGACCGCGGCGTCGATGTCGAGGTCGATCGCGTCGAGCATCGCCGGATCGGTCCCCGACTCGACGAGCCTCGCCCGGAACCTGGGCAGCGGGTCGCGCGCCAGCCACGAGGAGAGCTCGTCCTCCGGCCGGTACTTCCCCGGGTCCGCACGCGAGTGCCCGCCGTGGCGGTAGGTGAGCGCCTCGATGAGCAGCGGCCCTGCTCCCGAGCGCACCCACTCGAGGGCTGAGCTCGCCACCGCGTAGACGGCGTCGGCGTCGTTGCCGTCGATGACGACCGGCGGGAGCCCGTAGGCGCCGGCACGGTCGGCGGCGGGGCGCGCCACCGCGGTCACGGACTGGATCGGCGTGTACTCCATCCAGAGGTTGTTCTCGCAGACGAACACGACCGGCAGGGAGTAGACGGAGGCGAAGTTGAGCGCCTCGTGGAAGGCGCCGATGTTGGTCGTGCCGTCGCCGAAGAAGCACACCGTCACCTGCCCGCTGCCGCGCAGCTTCGCCGACCAGGCCGCGCCGTTGGCGATGGTGAGATGGGCGCCGACGATCGCGTAGGAGCCCATCATGTTGTGCTCGACGCTGGTGAGGTGCATCGAGCCGCCCTTGCCCGCCATGAGCCCGTTCGAGCGGCCCATCAGCTCGCCCATGATCCTCGCCATCGGGACGCCCCGTGCCAGGCAGTGGTTGTGGCCCCGGTAGGTGGCGAAGGTGTAGTCGCCCGGGCGCATCGCCTCGCCGAAGCCGGCAGCGATCGCCTCCTGCCCGAGGCCGAGGTGGCTCGTCCCCTTGACCAGCCCCTCGAGGAACAGGTCGTAGGCTCGCTTCTCGAACGCACGCATCGTCGCCATCTGGCGGTAGAGCGAGATGCGCACCTGGGCTGGCGCCGTGCCGGTGCCTGCGGGCGGGCTCCAGCCGCGCCCCGCGGCCCCCTGGCCGGCCGCGGGCACGTCCGGCGCTGCGCCCTGCAACTGCGTGCCCCCGGGCGGCCCGCCCGAGTCCCGCTCGGGTCCCACCGAGCTCGTTGCGCCTGCCGACATCTCCCTGCCTTCAGCCCTCTCGTCCGCGCCGCCCGTAGGCCCTTCGGTGCCGGGCCGGGGTCCCTGCCCCGGCGGAGCCTCCGCCGCCTGCCTGCTCACGCCCTTCTCGCCCCTCGGGGCCTCGGCGCCCGACCGTGACCGGCTGAGGAACATCGCTCCCTCTCCGTTCCGCCGCCGATGATGCGGCTCTCCGCTGGACGGTACCCCGGAGCGCCGCCCCTGCGCCACGTGCGGGCCGCCGCAGGCTCCTCGGCGGGACCGGCTCATCCTCCCCGAGCGGCACCGCCGAGGAAGAGGGCGCCGATCTCGGGGTTGTCCAGCACCTCGCGCCCGGTGCCGGAGAACCGGACCCTCCCGTTCTCGAGCACCACCCCGTGGGTTGCCAGCTTGAGCCCGGCACGGGCGTTCTGCTCGACGAGCAGGACGGTCCTCCCGTCGGCGTGCATCGCGCGCACGGTGTCGAAGACGAGCCGGAGCGTGCGCGGGTCGAGCCCCATCGACGGCTCGTCGAGCACGACGAGCGCCGGGTCGAGCATCAGGCACCGGGCGAACTCGACGAGGCGCTGCTGGCCGCCCGACAGGCTGCCGGCCTTGGCCCCCAAGCGCTCGGCGACGACGGGAAAGCGCTCGACGACCTGCTCGAGGCGCCGGCGGACGAGCGCCCGGTCGCGCACGAGGAAGGCGCCCATCTCGACGTTCTCGCGCACGGTCATCTCGCGGAACAGGCTGTGGTTCTGGGGGACCTGGACGATGCCTCGCTCGAGCCTCTCTCGGGGCGTGCACCCGCGGAGGCGCTCGCCCCGGAAGATGACGTCGCCCAGCCTCGGGCGCACGAGGCCGCTCACCGTGGCGAGCAGGGTCGACTTGCCCGCGCCGTTCGGGCCGACCACGCAGGTCAGGCCGTGCTCGGGGACCTCGAAGCTGACCCCGTGGAGGATGTCGCCGCCGCCGTAGCCGGCGACCACGCCCTCGAAGGCGAGGATCGCCGGAGCGGCCGCCGAGCCCCCCGGCGCAACGGCCTCGGGCGTCGCCGTCAGCTCAGCCACGGGCGTCGCCCCCCGCGCCGACCAGCTCGTCGTCCTCGCCTCCGAGGTAGGCGTCGAGCACTCGAGGGTCGGCCCGCACGGCCTCGGGCGGGCCGGAGACGATCGCCGCCCCCTGGTGCATCACCGTCACCCGGTGGCACAGGCTCATCACGAGCTCCATGTTGTGCTCGACGATGAGGAAGGTCTTGCCGGCGCGGTTGAGCTCGCGCACCCGTTCGGCGATCTCGTTGACGAGCGTCGGGTTGACGCCACCGGCCGGCTCGTCGAGCAGCACGACCGCCGGGTCGGCGACGAGGACATAGGCGAGCTCGAGGAGCTTGCGCTGGCCGTAGGAGAGCCTGCCGGCCGGAGTGCCGGCGAACCTCGCCAGCCCGACGAACTCGAGCAGCTCCGCCGCCCGCCCGCGCTCGGCGCGCGACGCCGCCGAGCGGGCGACGCTGCGCCACCAGGACTCGTGCCGCTGGGTCGCGACGAGCATGTTCTCCATCACGCTGAGCCGCCCGAAGATCCGGGTGATCTGGAACGTGCGACCGATGCCAAGCCGGAAGACGCCCGCCGGGGAGGCTGCGGGGACCGGCAAGCCACGGAAGGCGACGGTCCCCGAGTCGGGCCGGACGTAGCCGGTGATGACGTTGAACAGCGTCGTCTTGCCCGAGCCGTTCGGCCCGATGAGCCCGGCGATCTCACCCTCCGCGACGGCGATGGAGCAGTTGTCGAGGGCCCTCAGCCCTCCGAAGGACTTCGAGACTCCGGACACCTCGAGCAGGGGGGTCATGCCCGCCCCCGCTCGGCTCGGCGCTCCCGGCGGGCGGCGAGGGCACCGGCGACGGTCGGCACGACGCCTCGGGGCATGAAGAGGATCACGGCGAGGAAGAGCGCCCCGTAGACGACGAGGTAGAGGTCGCTCGCCGAGAACTGCAGCGTGAAGTACTGCTGGAGCGGCTCGAGCAAGAGGGCGCCGAGGAGCGGCCCGGAGACCGTGCCGAGCCCGCCGAGAAAGGCCATCAGCGCGACGGAGAGGTCGAACAGGGGGTCGAAGGCGAACTGCGGGTAGATCTGGCCGAGGAAGTACGCGTAGAGGGCGCCGACCATGCCGACGCTGAACGCCGACGCGACGAACGCGACGAGCTTCACCCGGGTCACCGCCACTCCGAGGCCGGCCGCCCGATCCTCGTCATCTCTGATCGCGAGCAACTGCAGGCCAAAGCGCGAGCGTCGGATGAGGAGGGTGACAGCCACTGCCACCGCGAGGCAGACGAGGCCCGCGTAGTAGAAGCGGTCGTTGTAGCCTCCCGCCGACCAGGCCGGCGCGGGGGTCGCCTCGCCCGACGACCCTCCCGTGAAGGACAGGTTCGTCGCAAGAAGCTGGAAGATGAAGAAGATCGCGATGGTGAGCACGACGAAGGTGTGCCGCCGGGTCCTCAGCGCGATCAACCCTATGGGCACCGCCGCGGCGGCGGCGACCAGGCCGCCGAGCGGGACGAGGGAGAAGACCCCGTAGCCGGGCGCCATGTGGATGTCGGTCGAGATGACCGCCAGCGTGTAGGCGCCGGTGCCGAAGAACGCGGCATGGCCGAGCGCGATGTAGCCGGAGTAGCCGGAGAACGCGTTCCACGCCGTCGCCGCGGTCATGAAGATCACGGTGAACACGGCGATCGAGGTCACCGTGGGGTTCGGGAAGATCACCGGGAAGGCGAGCAGCAGCGCGCAGAAGGCCGCCCAGAAGGCGCCCCTGGCGCCTTTGACCAGGGCGGACCTTCGCGCCCGCACCTGCTCGAGGTCGCGAGGCTCGGCGAGCGCCGCGACGTCGGTCACTGCGCCCTCGACAGCGTCCGCCCGAACAGCCCGACCGGCCGGACGGACAGCACCGCCACCAGCACGGCGAAGAAGACGACGTCCGACCAGATCGGCGACCAGACGACTGCGACGACGTCCTCGATCACGAGCATCAACACCGCCGCGCCCAGCGCGCCGCCGACGGACCCGAGCCCGCCCAGGATCACGATCGTGAGCAGGCGGGAGATCAGGTCATAGCCGCTGTTGGGGTTGAACGCGTTCGTCGCTCCGAAGACCATCCCCCCGGCGGCGGTGACCGCGACGCCCAGCCCGAAGCAGATCGTCGCCACCCGCTCGACGTTCACGCCGACGAGGCGGGCCGCGGTGCGGTCCTGCAGCGAGGCCCGCACGCTCGCTCCGAAGCGCGTGCGGTAGAGCACCGCGTAGAGCGCCCCGAGCAGGACCGCGGCCAGCGCGAAGCCGAAGAGGTATATGTCGGGCAGGTAGAAGCCGAGCAGGTGGACCGAGCGGTTCACGTACCAGGCGTTGAGCTCCACGTAGTTCGTCCCGAAGCCCACGCTGAGCAGCCCCTCGATGACGAGCGCGACCGCGTAGGTCACGAGGATCGACATCGCCGTCCGCTCGCGCTCGGCGAGGCGGCGCATGAAGGCCCACTCGACCACGACCCCGACGACGAACAGCGCCGGCACGGTGACGACGAGCCCGACGAAGAGGTCGAGGCCGAGGTGGACCGACAGGAGGTAGCTCAGGTACGCCCCGAGGACCACGAGGATCCCCTGCGCGATGTTGATGATGTCCATCACCCCGAAGATCAGGGTGAGCCCGGCCGCCATCAGCGCGTAGACGCCCCCCGTGAGGACGCCGTCGACGACGGCCTGGACGACCTGGGTGCCCAAGGGGCTCATGCCCCCCAGTTCGGCTTGGGGTAGAGCACCTTCACCGACCCGGGCGCGTTCGCCGGGAGCACTTGGAGGAACTTGCCGTTCTGCCACTGGAAGGCGAAGGCCGCCGACGAGAGGTTCTCCCCGAGCGAGTCGAACTTGACCGGACCCTCGACGCTCTGCAGGGTGACGCCACTGTGCAGGTACTTGATGATCTTCGCGTTGTCGAAGCCGCCCGTCGCCTTGACCGCCTGGGCGACGACCTGGCCCACGGAGAAGGCTTCCGCGACGTCGGCGTTCACGCCCGAGGGGGAGCCGCCGTACTTCTTGACGTACGCCTGCACCATCGCCTTGCTCGTGGCGTTGTCGTAGCCGGGGTACCACGCGTTCGGCACCATCACGCCGCCCGTGTTCGCCTTTCCGACCGCGTCGACGAACGCCGCGCCCTGGTCGGGTCCGGCCGTCGCGATGAACGCCTTGGGGTTGTAGTGCGCCTGGACGAAGGCGTGGATGAAGGCCGAGACGGTCGGGACGTCTACCGAGCCGAGAAGCACGACCTGCGCCTTGGTCGCCGCCACTGCGTCGGCGATCGGCGTGTAGTCGGTGACCTCTGCGGGGAAGACGTGGAAGTAGACCGTCTTCACTCCGGCCTTCTCGAGGATGGCCTGGGCCACCGGCAGCTGCGGCTCGGTGAAGGGGTCGTTGGAGGTCGGGTAGGCGGCGGTCGTCGGCCGTTCGGCCTTCGGGAGCGACGCGATCCACTCGGCGAAGGGGACGAGCGCGTCCTTCACCGGGAGCGCGACGTCGAAGACGTTCGGGAGCTTCATCGCGAACACGCTCGGGGCACCGCCGGCTCCTTCGACGAAGGCGTAGCCGAAGCGCTGGGCGACGCGTGCCGCGGGGATCGTGAGCAGCGACGAGAAGGGCCCGAAGGTCAGCGCGACGTGGTCGACGGATATGAGCTTCTCGTAGTTCGTCGCCACCTGCGTCGGGCTCGACGCGTCCGAGACGATGTCCATCTTCACCGGGTGGCCGAGCAGGCCACCGTGCGCGTTGACGTAGTCCTGCCACAGCAGGTAGCCACGCTCGAAGGCGATGCCGTCGGCCGAGAAGTCGCCCGAGAGCGAGAGCGACGCCCCGATGAGGATCGGCGACTTGCCCGCGTGGCCGGACCCGGCGTGCGCCGGGGCCGTACCGGCTGCGGCGCCGGCGCCTGCGGCGACCGCCGACACGAGCGCGGCGAGCGCCGCCGCCGAGCGGACCGCCCACCTGCCTCGAGTGCTCGTCCTGCCCGACCGGGCGATGGCCCTCCGCCCCGGGCTCATGCTGCAGTGCCTGGCTCTTCCCCCGTTCATGGCCTCCCCCTTGCTCTCTTCACTCGGGCCACCGGCCCTTCTTGCACTTCTTGCCTCGCTCTTGCCCACCCGGCACGGGGCCCGAGCGTGGCACCCCTAGCCGGCGCCCCCTGCGCCGACCAGTTCAGGTCTTGGTGCCGGTCCCCCCGCCTCCGGGATCCTCCTCGCGCTCCAGGCTGAGCCCGCTGGCGCGCGCCTGGAGCTCGAGGAGCGCCGCGAAGTCGAGCTCGCCGATGCCCTGGCCGACACCGGCCTGCACGATCTGGTGGACGAGCCCGAGCACCGGCATCGGCACCTCGAGCTCGCGCGCCGAGGCGAGCCCGAGATCGAAGTCCTTGCGCAGGAGCCTCGTCGTGAAGGTCGGGGCGAAGTCGAGCTCGACGAGCTGGGGCGTCTTGTAGCGCGTGAAGTCCGAGCCGAGGACGGAGTCGTTGAGGAAGGCGAGGAAGTCCTTCCTCCTCACTCCGGCCCTCTCCGCGAGCACGGTCACCTCGATGAGCGACTGGATGACGCCACCGAGGAACAGGTTGTGGCAGAGCTTGACCGTCCTTGCGACCTCGCCCTCGCCCACGTAGGTCACGCCCCGCCCGATGGCCCGGAGGTAGCGCTCGACCTCGTCGAAGGCCGACCGTGGGCCTGAGACCGCCATGGTCAGCCGGCCGGCGCGCACGACTCCCGGGTTGCCGCTCACCGGCGCCGCGAGCAGCGCTGTGCCGCGCTCGGCGGCGAGCGCCCGCGCACGGGCCGACGCCTCGACCGAGACCGTGGAGAGGTCGACCACCACCCGAGGTGCCCGAGCCTGGTGGAGCAGGCCGCCGTCGTGGTCGAGGACCGCGAGGAGGTCATCGGACCCGCCGACCGTGAGGAAGACGAGATCCCGCTCGGCGAGCTCCGCGATGCTGGCCACGGCGGACGCTCCCGCGTCGACGAGCGGCCCGAGCTTCTGCGGGGTCCGGTTGTAGACGTGCACGCCGTGGCCCGCCGCGAGGAGCCGCTCGACCATCGCCGAGCCCATCCGGCCGGTCCCGATCCAGCCGATGCTGTGGCCTTCTCCCCCCACGTCCGTCACCCCCGCGACACAAACGATTGCATCGGAACTCTCGCACGGGTTCCCGCCGTTGTCAAGGTGCTGCTGCGGACCGGCGAGCCTCGTCCAGGACCTCGGTGTCGAGCAGGGCCGTTCGCCTACAATCGTGTGCACTCTCGCCGCGGAGGAGGGGCATGGCCGACGAGCTGCTCGAGATGGCGCTCGCCACCTGGGGAGCGCGCCTGGTCGCGAACGGGGTCGACGCCGGCGACCTCGCTGAGGTGGCGCGGACCCTCGACCGCTGGGACGACTGGTGCGCCGCCTGGAGCCGGATCGGCGCGCGCCACGAGGAGCTCGGGCGGCGCGCCCTGGCCGAGGACAGGACCCGCTCGGGCGGCGAGCACCTGGCCGAGGCCGCGACGAGCTACCACTTCGGGAGGTTCCTCTTCCTCGAGCACCCGGACGAGGCACGCACCGCGCACCGCCGCGCCGTGCGCTGCCTCGTCGACGCGCTGCCACACCTCGACCCGCCCGGGCGGCGCGAGGTCGTCCCCTTCGAGGGGACGCAGCTCTTCGGCGTCCTCAGGCTCCCTCCAGGCGGCGGCCTCCACCCGGTCGTCGTCCTCGTCTGCGGCCTCGACTCGACGAAAGAAGAGCTGCGCCTCGTCGAGCGGTCGTTCCTCGACCGCGGCGTCGGCACCTTCGCGGTCGACGGGCCGGGTCAGGGGGAGGTGGAGCAGACCCTCCCGATCAGGGCCGACTGGGAGGTCCCGGGCAGGGCGATCCTCGACCATCTCTCGACGCTGCCCGGGGTCGACGCCGAACGGCTCGGCGTCTGGGGCGTCAGCCTCGGCGGTTACTACGCGGCGCGGGTCGCCGCAGGGGACGAGCGGGTGCGCGCCTGCGTCGCGCTCGCCGGTCCCTACGACCTCGGCGCGGCATGGGACAAGGTTCCGAGCCTGACGCGTCGGGCGTTCGCGGCGCGCGCTCACTCCTCGGACGAGCGAGAGGCGAGGGAGAAGGCCCGTGCGATCAGCCTGGCGGGGGTCGCGCCCCGCATCCGCTGCCCGCTGCTCGTCGTCTTCGGCAAGAAGGACCGCCTATTCGCCTGGCAGGACGCCGTCCGCCTCGCGCACGAGGCGTCAGGGCCGAGCGAGCTGCTGCTGCTCGAGGAGGGCAACCACGGCTGTGCCAACGTGACCTACCGCCACCGCCCCTACACGGCCGACTGGATGGCGCGCCGGCTCGGGGCCTGGCCGGGCGAGCGATAGCGGGGGGACGAGCCGGCCGGTGGGCCGCTCCGGCGCCGGGGCGAGCGGCCTCAGTCGCCGGGCGGCACGGCGGTGGACTCCCTGACGACCAGCTCGGGCGGGAGGTAGAGGATCTTCACCGGCGCCTGGCTGTCGGCGATGCGCTCGAGCAGGACCTGGGCCGCCTCGGCGCCGACCTCGTACTGGGGCAGCCTCACGGTGCTGAGCGGCGGCTGTATCCGGTCCATGAGCGGCATGTCGTTGAAGCCGACGAGGGAGCAGTCGGCCGGGCAGGAGATGCCCCGGCCGCGCATCGAGCGCAGCACTCCGAGGGCCAGCATGTCGTTGGCGGCGACGACGGCCGTGAAGCTCCGCCCGCCGGAGAACAGCTCCTCGGCGCAGCGGAACCCCTCCGGCTCGGAGAACGCCTCGGCGAAGGTGACGAGCTCGGCGTCCACCTCGAGGCCCGACGCCTGGAGCCCGGCGAGGAAGCCGAGGTAGCGGCCGTGACCGGTGGACAGGCTCTGTGGGCCCGCGACGTGGGCGATGCGCCGGTGGCCGAGGCGCGCGAGGTGGGCGACGGCAGTGCGGATGCCGAGCTGGTCGTCCACCGAGACCGAGGGCAGGACGTGGTCTTCGACGACCCGGTTGACGAGGACGATCGGCAGGCCCGAGCGAGCGGCGTCCGTGAGCAGCTCGTCGTGGCGGCGGGCCGTCGCGACGATCAGGCCGTCGACGGAGCGGTCGCGCATGCCCTCGAGCACGCGCCGCTCGCGCTCGGCGTCGTTGTCGGTGTTGCCGATCAGGGCGACGTAGGCCTTGCGCGCCAGGCGGTCCTCGATCCCTCGCAGGATGGGCGGGAAGAGCGGGTTCATGATGTCCGGGACGAGCACGCCGACCGTGGACGAGCGCCGGGTCTTCAGGCCGCGAGCGAGGTGGTCGGGGCGGTAGCCGAGGGCGCGGGCGGCCTGCTCGACGCGGCGGGCGGTCTCCTCGCGCACGAGGCCGCGGGTCTCGTCGTTGAGCGCCCGGGACGCGGTCGCCGGATGCACCTCGGCAAGGCGGGCGACGTCCCGCAGGGTCACCTTCGCGTCCACGCCGACCTCGGTCCCCGCACCGGCCTGCCGGAACCGGCAGGGCCCGCCCGCAGCGGGCGGAGGCATAGTACGCGAACGCGCCTGGTGCGCCGTCGCATCGCGCCCTAGCGTTGCGGCCGTGATGCTTCCATGACCGACACGGCGACGGTCCAGCGGCCGGCCGGAGCGGACGGCCCTACGGGGGCTGAGGCCGTGATGTGCCGGCTGTTGCGCGTGCCCGTCTGCCCGTCGCCGGCCAGCGCAGCCTCGGCCCAGCGGCTCTTCAGCGGCTCCATCCTGCTCTCGGCGCTGCGCTGCCTGCTCAGCTACGTCGTCCTCCCGGTGCTCACGCCGCTGCTCGGGGAGGCGGCCCGGGTCGGGCCCGAGGTCGGGCTGCCGATCGGCATCGTCGCCCTCTACTTCGACGTGCGCGGCATGCGGCGCTTCTGGGTCGCCGGCCACCGCCTGCGCTGGCACATCACGGCGATCTACGCCGTCGTGATGGCGCTCGTCGTCGCCCTGGTCACGATCGACATCGTCCAGCTCGCCCGCTAGGCCGGTCGAGGCCTCCGGGTTCCGGTCCTGCTCGGGCGGCGCCGGGGGGCTCAGGCGTCGAGGCCGAGGCGCGCCACGGCCTCGACCGCCGAGGAGACGGCCGGCACGACGGCGGGGCTGAACACCGTGGGCACGATGTAGGCGGGCGACAGCTCGTGCTCGGCGACGACGGCGGCGAGCGCCCTGGCGGCGGCGATCTCGAGCTCCTCGGTGATCTTCCTCGCCCCGACGTTGAGCAGGCCCCGGAACAGGCCCGGGAAGACCAGGACGTTGTTGATCTGGTTGGGCTCGTCGCTCCGCCCGGTCGCGACGACGGCCGCGTGGCGGCGCGCCAGCGCCGGGTCGACCTCGGGATCGGGGTTCGCGAGCGCGAAGACGATCGCGTCCTTGCCCATCGAGGCAAGGTGCTCCTCGGTGACGAGGTTCGGCCCGGACACGCCGATGAGCACGTCGGCGCCGGCGATCGCCTCGGACAGCCCTCCGGTCAGGCCGTCGACGTTCGTGTTCTCGGCGATCCAGCGCCGGGTCTCGTCGAGGTCGGTCATCGACTCGACGAGGATGCCCTGGCGGTCGACGGCGACCACGTCGCCGGCACCCTCCCGCAACAGCAGCTTGGTGATCGCCGTCCCTGCGGCCCCGACGCCGAGCACGACGATGCGGACGTCCTTCAGCGCCTTGTCGACGACGCGAAGGGCGTTGGTCAAGGCGGCGAGCACGACGACCGCCGTCCCGTGCTGGTCGTCGTGGAACACCGGGATGTCAAGGGAGCGCCTGAGCCGCCGCTCCACCTCGAAGCAGCGGGGCGCGGCGATGTCCTCGAGGTTGATGCCCCCGTAGACGGGGGCGATGCACTCGACGATCCGGACGATCTCGTCGGCGTCCTGGGTGGCGAGGCAGACGGGCCAGGCGTCGACGTCTGCGAAGCGCTTGAACAGCAGCGCCTTGCCCTCCATCACCGGGAGCGCCGCGGCGGGGCCGATGTTGCCGAGGCCGAGGACGGCGGAGCCGTCGGTGACGACCGCGACGGTGTTGCGCTTGATGGTGAGGTTGCGGGCGACCGAGGGGTCGGCGGCGATCGCTCGGCTGACCCTGGCCACGCCCGGCGTGTAGGCCATCGAGAGGTCGTCGCGCGTCTTGAGCGGGACCCTCGGCGCCACCGAGAGCGTGCCACCGAGGTGCAGCAGGAGGGTCCGATCGCTCATCGCCCGGACATGGGCGCCCGGGATGGCGTCGACGGCGTCCCGAAGGGCGCTCGCATGCGTCTCGTCGACAGCGTTGCAGGTCAGGTCGACGACGAGGTGGTCGCCCCGGGACTCGACGACGTCGAGCGCGGTGACCACCCCACCGGCATCGCCCACCGCCGTCGTGATCGACCCGACGCCCCGGGTCTCGGCGAGCTGGACCCTCATGGTCACGGAGAACGACGCGCTCGGCTGGCTCATCGCCACATTCGATCGCACCCACGCCGCTCGCGCCAGCGACCCGGCAGATGCCGTTCGGCTCGACCCGGACAGGGTCCGCCGAGCGTGGCCGAAGTGCGCCCTGAGCTGGCACTCAGGCGCTTCCAGGCGCGGCGGGGGCAGACTGTCCGCCATGTCGTGGGCCGCCCAGGACGGCTACGACGTCCGCTTCGACTGGGGCGCCGCCGGGGTCGCGCGCCTCGCCCCGGCGTGCAGGACGTTCGTCGTCGTCGACATCCTCCGCTTCTCGACGGCCGTGGAGACCGGCCTCTCCCACGGCCTCGTCCTGCGCCCGGAGCACTGGCCGATGCCGCTCGAGGGGCGCGGCCGGCTCGGCGACTACGTCGCCGACGGCTCGGTGCCCGGCGGGCCGTCGCTCTCGCCTTCGTCGCTCCTCTCGCTGCCAGTCGGGTGCTCCGTCGTGCTGCCCTCGCTCAACGGCGCCAACTGCGCCCTCGCCGCAGCCGCGACCGGCGCCACGGTGATCGCCGGCTCGCTCCGCAACGCGAGCGCCGTGGCCCGGCACCTCGAGTCGGCCCGGTACCCGGTCGGGGTGATCGCCGCCGGCGAGGTCTCGCCGGACGGCGGGCTCCGGCCCGCCGTGGAGGACATCCTCGGCGCGGCCGCTCTGCTGCGCGGCGTGGCCGGCAGCTTCTCGCCCGAAGCCTCGGTGACCGCCGCGGCCTTCTCGCCCGAGCCCTTGCCGCTGGTGCGCGCCAGCGCCTCGGGCCGCCAGCTTGCCGAGGTCGGCCACGACGAGGACGCCGACTGGGCCGGCCAGCTCGACGTGAGCGAGCTCGTGCCCGTCCTCGCCGACGGCGTCTTCGTGGCCGCGGGCTGAGTCCGGCGGCGGCGGTCGCTCAGGGCCGAGACGCCGCCTCCGGGCACGCGCCGACGGAGCGGAGGAACTCGCCGACGGCGCGTTCGTAGCCGGCCCGGTCGAGGTTCCAAGAGCCGACGTGACCCGCCCCTCGGACGAGGCGGAGCGTCACGACGTCGGGGCGCAGCGCCGCGAGCGTGACAGAGGTCTCGCAGGGGACGGTCTCGTCCTCGTCGCCGTGGACGACGAGCACCGGCACGTCGAGCTCTCCCGCCCGGCGCAGCCAGTCCAGCTCGTCGAGCCCGACGCCGATGCTGCGCTCGACCAGCCGCATCGTCAGCCGGCTGAGCACGTCCGGGACCCGGCGCTCCCTTCCGAGATGGAGCATCACCGCCCGCCAGTCGAGCACCGGCGAGTCCAGCACGAGGCCTGTCACCAGGTCGCGCCTGGCGCTTCGCGACCACGCCCGGAGGGCGACCTGCGCGCCCATCGACCAGCCGTACAGCGCGATCCCCGAAGCGCCCGCGCGGGCCACCTGCCCGATCGCCGCCTCGAGGTCCCGCCACTCGGAGGCTCCCAGGTGGTAGCGGTGGTCGGGGCTCTCGGGCGCGTCCGGGTCATTGCGGTACGCGGGGACGAGCACCGAGAGCCCGAGCCGGTGCAGCATCGGCACGAACGACAGGCCGCTCGCCCGCCGCCCGCCGTAGCCGTGGGCGAGGATCGCCCATCGACTGCTGCCTGCGGGGATCGACCAGGCCGGCAGAGGGCCCACGTCGCTGTCCAGCTCGACCTCCTCGAACTCGAGCCCGAAGGCGGTCATCGGATCGCCGACGTCGACGTGGTCGACCGCGACCTTGCCCCGGGCAAGGACCCCGTGGTCCACTCGGACCAGCTCGCGCACGACGCTCTTCTCGCGCAGCTCGACCACCTCGCCGACGACCGCGTGGCCTCCCTCCCACGCCAGGCCGTAGGTGCCGGGGCGCTCGGCGGCTCGGGAGCGCGCCAGCTCGACCGACCCGTCGCCGACCGCCAGGAGGTCGTGGGAGTAGCTGCGGTCTCGGCGGACAGCGAGAAGGCGGTCGCGCATGAGGGCTCCCGCCCCGACAAGGGCAGCACCCGCGACGAGCGGCGTCGCGGCGAGGCCGGCGGGGAGCACGGCGGCTGGACGCCGCCGCCACGCGCCGAGACCCGAGCCTCCCCGGCCGGCGCCCGGTGGCTCTCGGTCGGCTCGGCCCACGGCCCGATGGTACCGGCGAGCAGACGGGGGGTAGGTAGCCTCCAGAGCGTGAGCGACGAGACGCCACGCTCGGAGGGGCCGCTCGACGACACCGAGTACCGGGTGCTCGCGGCCGCCCATGGCGATCTCCGGCGGTTCCTTCGCGAGGGCGAGGAGCGAGCCCGCGCCGCGGGCCTGACGGCGGCCCAGCGGCAGCTGCTGATCGTGCTCCGGGCCCACGAGGGACCGGACGGCCCGGCGATCGGCGAGCTGGCCGGGGCCCTGGGCCTGCGGCACCACAGCGCGGTGGAGCTCGTCCAGCGCGCCGAGGCCGCCGGGCTCGTCGCCCGCCGGAACGACCGGAGCGACCGGCGCACCGTGCGCCTGTCCCTCACCGCCGCCGGCGAGCACGCGCTCGAGGCGCTCACGAGCCTGCATCGCAAAGAGCTGCGCCGCCTCGCCTCCGCGAACCCCGGCACCCCGGGCCCGGCCACCGTCGGCACGACCCCTGCCGCGCCGTCGGGCACCGCTCCTGGCGCAGGGCGGGGGGAACGGGGGGCGACCGAGGCGCAGAGGGGCGAGGTGCGGGTGAGGAGCGTCCGCTTGCCCGGTGATGCGAGCGGAGCTCGGCGCGTCTTCGTCGACCGCTCCTGGCCAGACGGCCTGGAGGTCGAGGACGCGCCGTTCGACGAGTGGCTGGGGCGGATCGCGCCGACCGAGAGCCTGCGTCGGCGCTTCGAGGACGGCCCGGCGCGCAGGTCGGAGGCGGCCGAGCTGTACCGGGTGGAGCTCGGGTCCCGGCACGGTGCCGACCTGGACCGGCTCGCCGCCGAGGCGCGAACCGGTGGTCTCACCCTGCTCACGGCGGCCGAGGACCTCCAGTCGAGCCCCGCCGCGGTGCTCGCCGGCGTGATCCGTGAGCGGACCGGCTGACGCCCCCGGCGGGACCGGGCACGGGAGCGAAGGAATGACGCGCGCGATGTGGGACCCCGAGAAGTACGGCGAGTTCGCCGCTGAGCGCTCCCGGCCGTTCTTCGACCTGGTCGAGCGCGTCGGCATCGTCCCCCGCTCGGTGGTCGACCTCGGGTGCGGGCCGGCGACGCTCACGGCGACGCTGCTCGACCGCTGGCCGGGGGCCCGGATCACCGGCGTCGACAGCTCCCCCGAGATGGTCGCCGCGGCCCTGGCCTGCGCCGTGCCCGGCCGGCTCGAGATCGAGCTGGCCGACCTCCGCACCTGGCGCCCGGCGGGGCCGGTCGACCTCGTCGTGTCCAACGCGGCCCTCCAGTGGGTTCCGGAGCACCGCAGCCTCCTCCCAGAACTGGCCTCGTTCCTGGCGCCTGGCGGCGTGCTCGCGTTCCAGGTCCCGGGGAACTTCACCGCCCCGAGCCACACGGTGCTCGACGAGCTCTGCGAGAGCCCACGCTGGCGGGACCGGCTCGGTGGCCGGAACCGGCGCAAGCCGGCCTCGGCCGAGCCGGAGGAGTACCTGAAGGACCTCGACGGCTGCGGGCTCTCGGTCGAGGCCTGGGAGACGACCTACCTCCACGTCCTCCGGGGAGACGACCCGGTGGTCGAGTGGCTGAGGGGAACGGCCCTCCGCCCGGTCCTCGCGGCGCTCGGGCCCGACGCCGAGGCCTTCTGCGCAGAGCTCGCGCCCCGCTTGCGTCGTGCCTACCCTGCCCGTTCCTACGGGACGGTGCTCCCCTACCGGCGCATATTCGCGATCGGCCGCGCTCTGGGGCACTCCGGCCGGCACAAGTGACCTGGCGCCCGGGGAGGCGCTCGGGCGAGGCGACGGCGGGGGTCGGGCGAGAACGCGGGTCAGGAGAGGAACTGCTCGAGCACGGGGGCGAGCGACTCATCCTCCGGCACGTGGCTCTGGCCGGCGAGACGCAGGTGACGAGCGCCGGGGATGGCCCCGGCGAGCGCGACGACGGCGTTGTGCACCCAGGTTGGGCTCGCCTCGCCGTCGATCGCAAGGGTCGGCACGGTGACGCCCGAGTAGCGAGCCCTCGGCAGCTCGCAGCCCTCGCCGCACAGCTCGACGTCGTGGGAGAGCGTGCCCGCGAGCGGCAGTGTCGCCGCCCATGTCGGCGTCGACTTCAGCCTGGCGATGGTGGCCGGCGACAGGCCGACGCCCTCGGCCCAGAACAGCTCGACCGCCTCGCCGTGACGGCCCGAGGCCGCAAGGTCCGCGAGGCGGTCGGCAAGCCGTGCACCCGGGAGAGGACGCGAGCGGTCGACGATGAAGGGCGGCTCGTAGAGCGCGAGGCGCGTGATCGGCACGGCCCGCAGCGCCGCCTCCAAGGAGAGGATCGCTCCCGAGGAGTGACCGAAGACGGCAGCCCGGCCGCCCGCCGCCGACACCACCGCGGCAAGATCGGCGACCTCAGCCTCGACGGAGCATCCCGGGCCGGCGCCGCTCGCGCCCCGGCCCCGGCGGTCGTAGCGGTAGACGCAGAAGCGGGACGCGAGTCGCCGGCCCAACGTCGCGAAGGCAGTGCGGTCGCATCCGGCCCCGGCGACGACGACGAGCGCCGGGCCCTGACCGGAGCGCTCGAACGCGATGGCGGTGCCGTCCTCGGACGGGACCTTCTCGATCAAGCGGGCAGTCGGGTGCTGGCGGTCGGGGAGCGCACCGGCGCTCAGTAGCGTCGGCGGCGAGCCCGCCGCGCCCTCAGCACGCGCCGCAACTTCCGAAAGATGAAGAGCACCCGGGAAGACTAGGCGGTGGCGGCCGACATCGCAGGTCCCCGGTTGTGCCCGAGACTGGGAGGGCCGCCGAAGACGCCGGCCCCGGTGGGGCAGGGTCCAGGTCCGCCTCCTGCCCACGGCCCCCGGCCACCGAACCGCCAGGCTCCCCCGCCGGGGCCTGCGAACGGCGCGCCGGCCGGGAGCAGGGCCACCCTCGCGGCCGTGACCGTCGTGCCGGAGAGGCTGCCCGCCGCGGCGGCACGGCCGCCGACGCAGACGCCGGCGAAGCTCGCCGAGCTGGACCCCGGCGCGTAGAACTTCGTGGAGCCAGTGACCTCGACGGTGTAGGTCGTGCCGGCGCGGCTCTGCACGGTGAACGAGCCCGTGGTCCCCCCGCTGCCGCAGGTCCCCGAGGCCGAGGACCCGTTCACCGAGGACACGGTGCCGGCGACGCCGGCGCCGCCGAGGACCCGCCACGGGCCACCGGGGCCCCAGGTGCCGTACCCGCCGGAAGGTGCCGAGCTGGCACCGACCGCCAGGCCGTGCTGCCCGGTCGAAGGGGCGGTCGCCGCGGCGGCGACGCCGTAGGAGGCAGCTCCGAAGCCGGCGGCTACCGCAACCGTGCCGACCGCCCGTGCGGACCGCCTGGTTAGGCGAGGCCTCCGGGCAGCGACAGCTCCTCTCAGGACACCGGCTTGCTCCATGTCGCCCTCCTCCCGTGCGCTGCGAGCGGGTCGCCAGCGCGAGAAGCCGTCGCCCGCGCGCAGCGCCATCGTCGCTCGGCCGCTTGTGAAGGCGATCACGCCGACCTGTGACGAACCTGGGAGATCGGGCACCGCGGATCGCCGGGCCAGCTGTGCAACAGTGCTGTGTCGTAACATGCTACTGAACATCTGCCGTGACGTCCGGTGAGAGGGGGAGCCGCATGGTGCATCGTGCCAGCTGGAGCTGGGACTTCGAAGGGGACCCGGAACGCTTCGGCCGCCACGCCGAGGGCTACGCGCGTCGCACCCTTCTCGACCGCGCCACTGGAGCGGTGCACACCGAGCTCGGGCTCTGCCGGCTGGAGCCCGGCGGGCGGGTCGACGCCCACGTCCACTCCTACGAGCGCTGCGTCTACGTGCTCGGGGGGAGACCCGTCGTCGAGCTCGACGGCAGGCTGCACCAGCTGGGCACGGGGCACTTCGCGCTCTTCCCGATCGGCGTCGTCCACGGTTGGCACAACCCCGGCGAAGAGGAGGCCCGCTGGCTCGAGGTGTCGACCCCGCAGCCCGCGCCAGCCGGCGGGAGGGTTGCCGACACGCTCTTCATCGGAGCTTCCGAGCCCGCCCCGGGCAGGGGTGCGTCGAGCGCGCCTGCGGCGCCCGACCCCGGCGACCCGAGGACGCGGTGGGTCGGACGCTACCTTGGGACGCCGCCGCAGGAGGAGGCGCTGCGAGTCGAGGGACCCGTACGGGGCCGGGCGACGGCGGGGATGGACACGGCGCTGCTCGCCTACTCGGGCATCTCGGTGAAGATGCTCGTCGACGGCAACTTCGGGGCCGACCTGCTGACGATGTTCATGGTCGACTACGAGCCGGGCGGAGCCGCCCAGGTCCACGACCATCCGTTCGAGGAGGCCTACTTCTTCCTCGAAGGCGAGATCGAAGCGGAGATCGAAGGGCGGCAGGAGACCTGTCGCGCCGGCGACGTGCTCTTCTGTGGCGTCGGCGAGGACCACGGCTTCTTCAACTCCGGAAGCGGGCGAGTCCGCTGGATCGAGACCCAGGCTCCCCAACCCCCGAGACGCCACTCCTACAGGTGGCCGGCCCACTGGGAGCGCCTCGCCGAGCATCTGGGCGCTGCCCAAGACCTGTAGCACGACACTGAACGCGACCCGCCGGCGGCTTCGATCGGCCGACCCGGCGAAGGAGGGAGACGACGGATGGGTTCCGGAGCGGTGGTGGTGATCGGCGGCACCTCGGGGATCGGGAACGCGCTGGCCGGCGAGTACGTGAAGCGCGGCTTCGAGGTGGTCATCTCGGGCAGGGACGCGGCGCGCGCCCGCGAGGCCGCCAGGGCGCTCGGGGGCAGCACCACCGGGATCGGCGTCGACCTCGCCGAGCCCGAGACCGTCCCGGCGGCGCTCGCCGGGGTGGGCGAGGTGGCCCACCTCGTCATCGCCGCCATCGAGCGGGACGTGAACTCGATCTCCGACTACGACAAGGACCGGGCCAAGCGGCTCGTCACCTTGAAGCTCGTCGGCTACCCCGCAGTCGTGGACGCCCTGCGCACCAGACTTCGGGGTGACGCGTCGGTCGTCTTGTTCGGCGGGCTCGCCAAGGAGCGACCGTACCCGGGCTCGACGACGGTGAGCACGGTGAACGGCGGCGTCTCGGGGCTGGTGCGCACGCTGGCCTGCGAGCTCGCTCCGGTCCGGGTGAACGCCGTGCACCCCGGCATCGTCGGCGACAGCCCGTACTGGATGGACAAGCCCGTCGACGCCTTCGTCGCCCGCACCCCGATCGGCCGCCTTGTCACGATGCGCGAGGTCGTCCAGGCGACGATGTTCCTCCTCGAGTGCGGCGGGATGAACGGCTGCGACCTCTTCGTCGACGGCGGCTGGCTGCTGCGCTGAGCCCAGGGGGTGGCAGCCGCACCTGGGCCCCTCTACCCCTTCTGGTGAGGGCGAGAGCCTCGATAAGGGACCGAGGCCTTGGCCGGCGCGGCTACGCGCCGGTCCCCACCGCCGGGCTGCCGCTGCGGCTCGGGGTGCGCGCGCCGTAGCGCTCGATCTCCCGGTCGAGGTCCAAAGGAGCCGGCCTGCCCCTGCTCGACCGGACGAGGTCGTCGTTCAGCCGGTCGACCGGCACGACCCAGCAGACCTCAAGCTCGATGCCGTCGGGGTCTCTGGCGTAGACGGCCTTCGTCGTGAAGTGGTCCGACGCCCCGACCAGCGCGCCTCGCTCGGACAGGAGGGAGGCGAGGCGCGCCAGCTCTGCGAGCGTGTCGACCTCCCAGCCGAGGTGGTAGAGGCCCACCGTGCTTCGACCAGCGGTCGAGGCGCCCGCGGACGCGCCGATCTGGAAGACCCCGAGGTCGTGGTCGTTCGCCGACGCCGGCGCCCGGAAGAACATCGCCACGCCGGGGACCTGGCTCAGCACCTGGAACCCGAGGACGCCCTGGTAGAACTCCCGAGTCCGTTCGAGATCGCGCACGTAGAGCACGGCGTGGTTCAAGCGGGTGATCGGCACGGCCCACCTCCTGGCTGCTCCAGCCTAGTTGCTTGCACAACGAA
Organism: Actinomycetes bacterium; assembly: GCA_021786195.1. GTDB lineage: Bacteria > Actinomycetota > Acidimicrobiia > Acidimicrobiales > Bog-793 > JAKAOD01. Next base: position 39,284 of record JAJYNS010000044.1, read on the forward strand.
CTTACCGGCCCCGTCGGCCTTTGCCGCGCCCGAACGGCAGGAGCGCACGGCGGGGAACTCTACGGTCACATTCGCCGCCGCCGCGGTGCTATTGAGGTGGTGGGAGTCGGGACCGAGCTCGTGCACGAAGACACCGCCGCGCAGGTCAGCCCGTCAAGGGGCGGCGCGGAGACGGATGGCAGGACGCAAGGCGGCTTCGAGCGGTTCTTCCACGAGCAGTACCCGGTCGTCCTGCGCATCGCCTACGGCGTCGTGCGCGACACCCACCTCGCAGAGGACGTGGCCCAGGACGCGCTCATCGCCGCGCAGCGCCGCTTCCCCGACGCCCTGGGCTCGACCCACGCCGCGGCCTGGGTGCGAGTCGCGGCGAGCCACCTCGCGTTGAACTCGGCCCGCGGACGGCGCCGGCGCGAGGACCGCCACGGCCGCGCCGAGATGCCCTGCGCTCCGGACGGTCCCGAGGAGATCGCCGTCGCAAGGGAAGAGGAGTCGGAGCTGCGGGCGGCGCTCGCCCGGCTTCCTCGCCACTCGGCGACCGTGCTCGTGCTCAGGCACAGCGGGCTCAGCTATGCCGAGGTCGCCGAGTCGATGGGCGTGAAGATCGGCCAGGTCGGCACGATGCTGCGCCGGGCAGAGGCGGCGCTGCGCAAGGAGCTCAGGCGCAAGGAGGTCAAGGGTGAAACTCGCGCGACACGTCCCTGACGGGAAGCTGCGCCGGCTCCTCGACGAGCCGCTCGCAGTCCCCGACCGCGACGTCGCCCACGCCGAGAGCTGCGGCCGGTGCCGGCGGCGCCTCCAGGCGATCGCCCACGACGCCGCCTCGGCGCATCGGCTCCTCGCGAGCCCGGTCGCCGTCTCGGACCTCGACCTCGCCTGGGCGAATCTCGCCGCCCGGAGGGCAGGTCCGCGCCGGGCGCGCCTCTCCCGCGGAGGGCCTCGGCGCCGCTGGCGACTGGCGGGGACCTCCCTCGGCACCGGAGCCTCGGTCGCCGCGGCCGGTCTCGCCGTTGCCGGGATCGCCGCCGCCGCGACCCTGACGACCGTCTTCGCCCCGACGTCGGTCGCGCCGGTCCCGGTCAGCAAGGCGGACCTCCAGCCGCTCACGGCGCTGCTCCGGCTCGCCAAGGGTCCAGCGGGTGCCTTCGCCCAGCCCACGGGCTCGAGCACGCTGCCGTTCGGCACGCTCAGCTGGACCTCCTCCGGCCGCGGCAAGGAGGTCTCGAGCCTTGCCGTCGCAGAGGCGGCGACGGGCCTCTCCGTCTCGCTTCCCGCCTCGCTGCCGAGCGGTGTCGGTGCACCGAGCTCCTACTTCGTGGCGCCGAGGTTGACGGCCACCGTGGACTTCAACTCGAGCGCCGGCCCGGCGCTGTCCGGCAGCGCGCTCGTCGTCACGATCGGACCGGGGATCGCGGTCGGCTACTCGGGCCCGACCGGCGCGTCCACGATCATGCCCCTCGCCGTCGCCGCTGCCGCGAGGCCCGTCGCGACCTCGACCGGCGGGACGACGAGCGAGCTCGAGGCCTTCCTGCTGTCCCGGCCCGGAGTGCCGTCCGACCTCGCGGACGAGCTGCGCCTGCTGGCCAACCCCTCGGCCACGCTTCCCGTGCCGGTGCCTCCGGGGACGAGCTCGTCGACGGTCGGCATCGACGGGTCTGAGGCCGTCCTCCTGACGGACCCCTCCCGGGTCGCCTCGGGCGCGATATGGGTGAGCGGCGGTGACGTGCACGTCGTGGCAGGCTTGCTCGACGAGAAAGATCTCCTGGGTGTCGCTCGCCAGGTGGGCTGACTTCCCTGTCGGCCCCGGGCCGGACAGGGCGGCCGAGCCCGCCGGACCCGAAGTGCGGGCGCGCACGGCCCGCGAGGCGGCGGGACGTCCGGGCGCGCCCTCCCCGGCGGTCCACACGATCGAGCTGCGCAAGGAGTTCCGCCGCACGGTCGCGCTGGCGGGGCTGTCGATGACGGTCGAGCGTGGCGAGGTCTTCGGGTTCCTCGGCCCGAACGGCGCCGGCAAGACAACCGCGGTGAAGCTCCTGCTCGGGCTGCTCCGACCGTCTGGCGGCGAGGCGATGGTGCTCGGCGCGCCCGCGGGCGACCTCGAGGCTCGCCGCAAGATCGGCTACCTGCCGGAGCTGTTCCGCTTCCAGAGCTGGCTCACGGCGCGAGAGGTGCTGAGGGTGCACTGGCAGCTCCTCGCCCTCCCGAGCCAGCGCGCCGCCGGCGCCGCCGGCGAGGCCCTCGCCGCCGTGGGCCTCGCCGGCCGTGGCGACGACAAGATCGCCTCGTTCTCGAAGGGAATGCAGCAGCGGCTCGGGCTCGCCGTCGCGCTGCTCGGGGAGCCGAGCCTCGTCGTGCTCGACGAGCCGACGAGCGCGCTCGACCCCGTCGGCCGCCACGACGTGCGCGAGGTGATCCGGCGGCTGCGAGCCTCCGGGACCACGGTCTTCCTCAACACCCATCTGCTCGACGAGGCGGAGCAGGTCTGCGACCGAGTCGCGGTCGTCGAGCGGGGGCGCACGATCGCGATCGGCGCGCTCGGCGAGCTCCTTGGCCGCCAGACGGCGGTCCGCCTGAGGGTCTCCGGGCTGGGCGAGGGGTGGTGGCACCGATTCGACTCGTTCGGGCGGTGGGTCGCCGACGGCGACTCGCACCTTCTCGAAGGGGTGGAGCCCGCCCGCGTCCCGGACCTCGTCGCGGCGATCGTCGCCGCAGGCGGCCGGGTCGGCGCCGTGGTGCCCGAGCGCCAGAGCCTCGAGGCCCGGTTCTTGGAGCTCCTCGGCCGCTCGTGAGCCCGACGCTCGTCATCGCTCGCCTCACGCTTCGGGAGGCGGTCCGCCGGCGCCTCGTCGCCGCGTGCGCGGCGATCACCCTCGGCCTCGTCGCCCTGAGCGCCTGGGGCTTCGACCGGTTGAGCCACAGCCGCAGCCTCACCTCCGGGGAGGTCCACGCGTCCGTCCCTCAGGCGCTGATCATGTTCATGTTCATGTTCAGCTTCGTCGTCGCGCTCAGCGCCTCCGCGATGGCGTCTCCGGCGATCTCGGCGGAGGTCGACTCCGGCGTCCTGCTCACGATCCTCGCCCGGCCGGTCCGTCGGCGCGACGTGCTGCTCGGCAAGTGGCTCGGCCTCGCAGCCGTGCTCGCCGCATACTGCGCAGCCGTGACGAGCCTCGAGGTCGGCGTCGTCGACTGGGTAAGCGGGTTCCTGCCCCCCGACTCGCTCGCCGTCGGCTGCTACCTGTTCGCCGAGGGCGTCGTGCTGCTCACCCTGGCGCTGCTGCTGAGCACCCGGCTCCCCCCGATCGCCTCGGGAGTGGTCGGGATCGCCCTGTTCGGCGCCGCTTGGCTCGCCGGCGTCGTCGGCTCGCTCGGCGCCACCTTCAAGATCGGCACGCTGAGGACCGTCGGCGAGGTCTCCCGCTACGTCCTGCCGACCGACGGCCTCTGGCGCGGAGCGATCTACTACCTCGAGCCACAGTCCCTGATCTCCAGGGCGGTCGACGAAGCGGCCGGCGGCGCGGCAAATCCCTTCGCCGTCCCTGCCGCCCCGGCCTGGACCTACCTCCTCTGGGTGGCGGTGTGGTTCCTCGCGGTGATGACGGCCGGTCTGGTGAGCTTCGAACGGCGCGAGCTGTGAGCGTGGATGCGATCATCGCCTGTGGCGGGCGGGAGGAGGACCAGTGATCAGGGCCAGAGGGCTGAGCAAGCGCTACGGCAGCAAGCTCGCGGTCGATCGGCTCAGCTTCGAGGTGCGGCCGGGCGTCGTCACGGGCTTCCTCGGGCCGAACGGCGCGGGCAAGTCGACGACCATGCGGTTGGTGATGGGCCTCGACAATCCCGACGGCGGCGACGTGACGGTGAACGGCCGCCACTACCACGACCTTCCCTGGCCGCTGCACGAGGTCGGGGCGCTGCTCGAGGCGAAGGCGATCCACCCCGGCCGCAGCGCCCGGGCGCACCTGTGGATGCTCGCCCAGGCAAACCGCATCCCTCGCCGACGGGTCGGGGAGGTGCTCGATCTCGTCGGGCTCGCGGCCGTCGCCGACCAGCGGGCCGGGAAGTTCTCCCTCGGCATGGGCCAGCGGCTCGGGATCGCCGCGGCGCTCCTCGGCGACCCGGGCGTGCTGCTGTTCGACGAGCCGGTCAACGGCCTGGACCCCGACGGCATCCGCTGGGTCCGCAACCTGCTGAAGTCACTCGCCGAAGAGGGCAGGACGGTCTTCGTCTCGAGCCACCTGATGAGCGAGATGGCCCTCACCGCCGACGAGGTCGTCATCGTCGGCAAGGGCCGCCTCATCGCCCAGACGCCGATCGCCGACCTCGTCTCGAGGAGCTCGCAGGGCTACGTGCGAGTCCGCTCGCCCGAGGCGAGGCAGCTCCGCGAGGCGCTCGAGCGCGAGGGCGCCGTCACGGTGGTCGAGGACGACGGCTCCCTGAGCGTCCGCGGGCTCGACGAGGTGGCGATCGGCGAGCTCGCCGCGTCGCTCCCCGTCGTCCTCCACGAGCTCTCGCCGCAGTCGGCCTCGCTCGAGGAGGCGTTCATGGAGCTCACCGACGAGAGCGTCGAGTACAGAGGCGCGGCCGCGGCAGCGACCGCCCCCCGGTCGAGGGTGGGCCGGTGATGGCCGGGCTCGCGGCCGGGCCGGCCGTCGCGGCGGCGAGGTCCCTTCCCGACGGCCACTACGCGCTCTCGGACCTGGTCCGCTCGGAGTGGACCAAGCTGCGCACCGTCCGTTCGACGATGTGGACCCTCGCGGTCACCGTCGTCGTCGGCCTCGGCGTCTCCGCCCTCGCGACCGCGGTGACCCGAGCCCACTGGGCCACGATGACGCCGGTCGACCGGGCGACTTTCGACCCGATATTCGCGAGCCTCGCAGGCTCGCTCTTCGGCCAGCTGGCCATCGGCGTGCTCGGCGTGCTCGTCATGAGCGCCGAGTACGGCACCGGGACGATCCGCGCGACCTTCGCGGCGGCGCCTCGCCGGCCGCTCGTGCTGCTCGCGAAGGTCATCGTATTCGGCACGATCGCCCTCGCCGTCGGCGAGGTGACGTCCTTCGCCTCCTTCCTCCTCGGCCAGGCGCTCCTCACGCCGCCGGCGACCCATGCGACGCTGTCGAGCCCGGGGGCACTGCGCGCCGTCGCGGGGACCGGCCTGTTCCTCTGCGTGATCGGGCTGTTCGCTCTCGCGGTCGCGACGCTGGTCCGCCACACCGCCGGGGGCATCAGCGCCTTCGTCGGCATCCTGCTCGTCCTCCCGGTCATCGTGGGCGCCCTGCCGCAGTCGACGGCCAACGACATCCAGCGCTTCCTCCCCCTCACCATCGGCCACGAGCTCGCCCGCGCCCGGCCCGATCCGAACGCCTTCAGCCCCTGGACCGGCCTGCTCGTGCTCGTCGCCTACACCGTCGCGCTGCTCGCCGCCGGATCCGCGCTGCTCGTCCGCCGAGACGCCTGAGCCAATCCGTTCCGGCTTCCTCGCCGTAGTAACCGGATGGAGGCCGGGCGGCACCTGACGGGAGCATGGTCGCACACAAAAAGGTGCCGCCGACCACGGGTCCCTGCGGCCCGCGTTCGGACACGAGAGACAGGGAGGCTCGGACATGACGACCATCGAGACAACGGCGCGACCCGACGCAGATCGCGATCCCCGTAGGCGGGCCCGAATCGGCGCGCTCCGGGGCACGGCCGCCGCCCTCGCCGCGGCGGCCCTCGGCGCGTCGGGGATCCTCGCCACCAGCTCGGCGAGCGCTGCCTCCCGGGCCGAGGCGCACGACCCGGCCTTCATCCAGATGCTGAACCTACCGAAGTACGGCCAGATCCTCGTGAGCTCGAAACGGATGACCCTCTACGCCCTTTCGTCCGAGGCCGGCGGCAAGGTCGTCTGCACCGGCGCTTGCCTGAAGTTCTGGCCCCCGCTGCTCGTCGGGGCGGCTGCGAAGACCGTCTCCCTCGGGCCGGGAGTGGTCGGCACCATCGGCTTCGTGAAGCGGAGCGCGACGACGAAGCAGGTGACCTTCGACGGCTACCCGCTCTACGAGTTCGTCAAGGACACCCACCCCGGCCAGACCT
>JAJYNS010000044.1:45674-47722 GCA_021786195.1 Actinomycetes bacterium
GCGAGGGCAACGCCGTCCGCCGTCGGCACGACGGAGGACCGGGTCGCTGACCGGCGAGCGGATGCCCCTCGCGTCCGAGGCCGGTTGCCCGCCTGCACCGTGCTGCACCACGATCGAGCGATGGCCTGGCTCCGAAAGCTCATCCTCCGAGGCGACGCGTTCCAGCAGGGGCGCACGGCGCTCGCCCTGCCCGTCGCCGTCGCGCGCAAGGTCGCCGACGACGAGGGCGGCAGCCTCGCCGCGCTGATCGCGCACTACGGGCTGCTCTCGCTGTTCCCGTTGATCCTGGTCCTCTCCGCCGTGCTCGGCTTCCTGCTCGGCGGGAACGCGAGCCTCAAGGCTCACGTGGTCTCGACCGTCGCCCGCTCCTTCCCGGCACTTTCCGGCTACGTGACGAGCTCGATGAAAGGCAGCGGTCTCGCGCTCGGCCTGGGCACCGTGGTCGCGCTCTGGGCCGGCCTCGGGGTGACCCGCGCCACCGAGCGAGCCATGAACGCCATCTGGGACGTCCCGCTCGCCGAGCGCCCGAGCATGCTCCGCTCCCGTTTGCGAGGCCTCGGGATGCTCGCGATCCTCGGGTGCACCTTCCTCGCCTCGACCGGGCTCGCAAGCCTGCAGCAGAAAGGGGGCATGCCGGCGGCGCCCGTGGCGGCCCTGAGCGTCCTCGGCCCGCTGGTGCTCAACTTCGGGCTCTACCTCCTCGCCTTCCAGGTCCTCACCAACCGCCACCTGCGCTGGCGCACCCTCGCCCCTGGCGCCGCGGCGGGCTCGGCCGGCTGGACGCTGCTGCAGAGCCTCGGCGCGCTGTACGTCCGGCACGAGCTGGCCCACGCCTCTCAGCTGTACGGGACGCTTGCGGCCGTCATCGGCCTGCTTGCCTGGCTGTACCTCGGCGCCCTGCTCACCGTCTACTGCGCCGAGCTGAACGTCGTCCTCGATCACCGGCTGTGGCCGCGCAGCCTCGGGCGCCGGTCGCGCACCGACGCGGACCGGCGCGCGCTCTCCCTGCTCGCCCGGCGCTACGAGCGAGCGGCAGGCGAGGTGGTCGGCGTCGGCTTCGACGAAGGTGCGGGCGAAACCCCTCCCGACGGGCGGCTCGCCGCCGAGCGCTACTCGAGCGGCCCGGGGTAGGCCATCTCCGCCTTGTCGGAGAGCTTCGCGGTCGAGTGCCGCACGAGCAGGAGGGCGACGACGATCGCGGCGACCGCCGCGAGCCCGAGCGACAGGTCGATCACCCCCGAGAGGTGGCGCAGGGTCGAGCTCGCTTCGTAGGAGGCGAGAGTGTAGATCCCCGACCAGAGGATCCCCCCGGCAGCGTTGGCCACGAGAAAGCGGCGCCAGCGCATCCGGCTGGCGCCGGCAAGGAACGCCGCGTAGGTGCGCAGCACCGACACGAACCGGCCGAAGAAGACCACCTTCCCGCCGTAGCGGTCGAAGACGTAACGACCGACCTTGAGCTTTCGCTCGTCGAGCCGCACCTTCTTGCCGTACCGGCGGGCAAGCGGGTAGCCGCCCTTGTCCCCGATGAGGAAACCGATGTTGTCGCCGAGTATCGCCGCCACGGAGGCTACGGCGAATATCGCCCAGGGGTTGAGATGGTGGGTCTCGCCCGCGAAGGCGCCGGCCGCGATGAGGGCGGTCTCCCCCGGAAGCGGGACGCCGAGGCTCTCAGCCCCGACGAGCAGGAGCACCGCCCAGTAGCCGAGGCTCGAGACGAGGTGGTCGACGTTCACGTGCCGGTCGCCCGCCGGCCCGCAGCGGGGCGCGACCTTGCGAGGGGCTTCGAGCCCCTCGAACCCGTCGCCACCAGGTTCACGCCTGCCGCCCGGCGCCGAGGGCGCGCCCGCCAGTACCCTCGGAGGCCTCGGCGGCGGGCTCGTCGACCTCCGGCTCGACGTCGAGGTCGAGCCCTCTGCCCTCGAGCGCGAGCGCACGCAGCTCGGGCTCGAGGTCGTCTCCGGCCCCGAGGAGGCGCGGCAGGAGCTCGCGCTCGCGGGTGAGGGCCCGGAAGCACAGGCCGACGCCGACGTCGTGGTCGGGTCGGTGCA
>JAJYNS010000012.1:0-1679 GCA_021786195.1 Actinomycetes bacterium
CCCGGCTGCGGACCGAGCGCCTGGCACGGGCCAAGGCCGCCCTCTCGGCGAGCGAGCTCGGCGCGCTCTTGCTGTTCGACATGAACAACATCCGCTACACGACGGGCACCCACATCGGGAACTGGGCCCGGGACAAGCTGTTCCGCTGCGCGCTGCTCCGGCGGGACGCAGACCCGATCCTCTGGACGATCGGCTCCTCGGCCCGCCAGCACCGCCGCTACGGCGACTGGCTCGAGGAGTCTTCCTGGCGGGCGGGCCTGTCCAGCTGGCGGGGCTCCATCCCCGAGCACGTCGGGGTCGAGGCCGGCAACGCCCGGCGCGTCGCCGAGATCCTCCGGGACAGCGGGCTCGAGCGCGAGCCGCTCGGGGTCGACGTCGTCGAGCTCCCGGTGCTGCGCAGCCTGGAGGCCGAGGGTCTCGAGGTCGTCGACGGCCAGGGGCTGATGCAGCAGGTGCGGGCGATCAAGACGACCGACGAGATCGCGCTCCTCGAGCACGCCGCAGGGCTGGTCGACGGCGCCTACGACGAGCTCTACCGCTTCCTCCGCCCCGGGGTGCGGGAGAACGAGTGCGTGGCGCTCGTCAACCGCTACCTCTACGAGCACGGGAGCGAAGAGGTCGAGGCGGTCAACGCGATCTCCGGGGAGCGCTGCGCGCCGCACCCCCACGTGTTCTCCGACCGCCTGATCCGGCCCGACGACACCGCGTACTTCGACATCATCCACGCCTTCAACGGGTACCGGACCTGCTACTACCGGACCTTCAACGTCGGCAGCTCCTCGGCCGCCCAGCGCGACGCCTACGCCAGGGCCCGGGGCTTCATGGACGAGGCGATCGCCCGCATCCGGCCGGGGGCGACGAGCGACGAGATCGTCGCCGCCTTCCCGCCCGCGCAGCAGTTCGGCTTCGCCGACGAGGAGGAGGCCTTCGGCCTGCAGTACTGCCACGGGATCGGCCTGTCCAACTGGGAACCTCCGCTGATGAGCCGCTACCACTCCCTGGAGCACCCCGTCGTGCTCGAGACCGGCATGGTCTTCGCGCTGGAGACCTACTGGCCCACCGCCGACCAGAGCGCCGCGGCGCGTATCGAGGAGGAGGTCGTCGTCACCCCGGCCGGCTGCCGGGTGATCACCCGGTTCCCCGCCAAGGAGCTGCTCGTCGCCGGGACCCGCTACTTCACCGGCTTCGGCCCGCTGGCGACCGACCGGGGCTGAGCGCGACCCCGGCGCCGGGGTCGCGTCGGCAGCGCGCCAGGCGGCAGAGCTCCTCGACCGGTCCGGGCCGGCCGAGGAAGAAGCCCTGGGCGAGGTGCACGCCGAGCCGGGACAGCGCGTCGAGCTCGCTCGCCCGCTCGACGCCCTCGGCGACGATGCTCGCCCCGGTCTCCTCTGCGAAGGCGACGAGCGCGGCGGCGAGCGACCGGCGGACCGGGTCGAGGTCGATGCCCGAGACGAGGTCCCGGTCGAGCTTGATGAAGTCCGGTGCCACACGCAGGATGTGGGCGAGCCCCGAGAAGCCGGCTCCGGTGTCGTCGACCGCGAAGCGGAACCCTCGCTCCCGAAGCGCGCCGACCGTCTCCAGCAGCTTCTCGTAGTTCTCGACACGCGAGTGCTCGGTGAGCTCGAGGACGATCCCTCCGGGCGGAGTCCCCGCCACCTCGAGCTGGAGCTTCTCGGAGA
>JAJYNS010000012.1:2350-4567 GCA_021786195.1 Actinomycetes bacterium
GCGAAGCTGGTGTGCAGCCCGACGGAGGTTCCGGCGAACGGCTCGAGCCGCCCGGCGCCGCAGACGTAGACGATCCCCCCGGCGTCGCTCAGGCCGACGAGCGCGCCGTCGGCGTGGGGCACGAGGTCCAGCGCGTTCCTTGCGACCCTGCGGAGGAGGCGCTGAGGGTCGACCACCGTGTTGACCGCCGCGAGAGTCGTCATCCCCGCCATCCGTCCAAGGACGTGCCCGCCCCGGTCCCTTGCCTTCGCGCCCGAGGTCGCAGAGGGGCTAACGGCGCCGGTCCGGCCGGCCTTGAGCTGCGGACCTCCTCAGCCCGGAGCGGACCAGACGCCCATCTCCGCCGCCGCCTGCCTCGCGGCGGCGAGGATCGGGCGGTAGCCGGTGCAGCGGCAGAGGTTCGCCCCGACGAGCTCGGCGAGGTCCCGCTCCTCGAGCGTCGTCCCCAGCTCGACCGCCCGGTCGAGCGTGCCCGCCAGCAGGGTGAGGAAGCCGGGTGTGCAAAAGCCGCACTGCAGGGCGTGACGCTCGTGGAAGGCCCGCTGGACCGGGTGCAGCAAGCCTTCCGAGGCGAGCGCCTCGACGGTGGTCACCGAGTGCCCGGCGCACTGGACGGCGAAGAGCAGGCAGGAGCGCACGGGCTCGCCGTCGAGCAGGACGGTGCAGGCGCCGCACGCCCCCTGCTCGCAACCGAGGTGCGTGCCGGTGAGCCCGAGCCGCTCCCGGAGGGCGTCGGCGAGGGTCGTGCGGGCCTCGACTCGAAGCGCGCGCGCCGTCCCGTTCACCTCGAGGGAGACCTCGATCACCGCGCCTCCACCGTCCCGGTGGCGGCGGCCGCCGTCGCCCGCCGGACCGTCGCCGCGGCGAGGGCCCTCAGGTAGTCGGAGGTGACCTCCCCGTAGCCGGTCGGCGCCAGGGCGTCCCGGGTCGCCTCGGCCGCCGCGTCCGGCGCGGCCTCGGCGGGCCGGCCCGTGGCGGCGGCCTCGGCGGCCGGGACCCGCTCGGCACGCCCGGAGGTCCCCATCACGGCGATGCGGCAGCCGGCGACGACGCCGTCGAGGAGCTCCAGGCCCACGCAGGCCCCTGCCTGGGCGAAGGACCCGTGGGTCAAGGCGTGCTCGGCGAAGCCGTAGGCCCAGCCGGCCCGGAGGGGGAGGTGGACCGCGACGACGAGCTCGTCGGCGGCGAGCGCCGTCGAGAAGGGCCCCTCGAGGAACTCCTCGGCGCCGAGCGATCGCCGGCCCCCCGGCCCGGCGAGCTCGATCTCGGCGCCGAGCGCGACCGCGACGAGGCACCACTCCGCCGCCGGGTCCGCGTGCGCCAGGCTCCCGCCGACGCTGCCCCGCACGCGCACCGGCAGCTCTGCGACGTGGCCCGCGACCTCGCGCAGCAGCCGGCCGAGCGCGCCGGGCGAGACGCCGAGCTCGAGGGAGCGGTGGCGCACGAGGGCGCCGAGCGACAGCCGAGCCGGCCCGACCTCGACGCCGGCCAGGTCCGCGATCGGGTTGATGTCGACGAGGACCGAGGGCCGGGCGAGGCGGAGGTTCATCATGGGGACGAGGCTCTGGCCCCCGGCGAGCACCTTGGCGTCCTCTCCCGCCTCCCCGAGCGCCCGGACCGCCTCCTCGACCGTGCTCGTCGCCACGTAAGCAAACGATTGCGGCTTCACTCCGGGGCACTGTACTCTCGGCCACCGTGGCCGGCGCGACGGGCGGGACGGGGTTCCGGCACGTCGGGTCACCCCTGCTGCGGCCCGAGGACCTCCCGCTGCTGCGGGGCGGGGCCCGCTTCGTCGCCGACATCGAGCGACCAGGTCGCTGCGACGCGGCCTTCGTGCGCAGCTGGGCGCCGCACGGGCGGCTGCTCGGCGTCGACCTCGACGCAGCGCGCTCGGCGCCTGGCGTCCGAGGGGCCTACGCCGCCTCGGACCTCTCGGCCGTCGGCGACGTGCCGGCGCCCCCGAGGGCAGCGCTGCCGGAGGCGATGCGGCGGCGGCCGCTGTGCGAGGGGCGGGTCCGCTACGTCGGCGACCCGATCGCGCTCGTCGTCGCCGACGACCGCTACCTCGCCGAGGACGCCGCCTCGCTGGTCGAGGTCGACCTCGAGCCGCTCGAGGCCGTGGTCGACGCGGCAGCGGCCCTCGACCCTGCCGCCCCGGCGCTGTTCGAGGGCATCGCCAACCTCGTCGCCGAGCGAGAGCTCGGCGAGCCCTGCGAG
>JAJYNS010000012.1:5152-10312 GCA_021786195.1 Actinomycetes bacterium
GCGGCCTACGCGCTCGAGCGGCTCGTCGACACCGCCGCCCGCCGGCTCGGGATCGACCCGGTGGAGCTGCGCCGGCGCAACCTCCTCCCCGACGACGCCTTCCCCTACACCTCGCCGACCGGCGCCGTCTACGACAGCGGGCGGTACACGGCGGCCCTCGACACCGCCCTCGCGGTGCTCGACGTCGAGGCGGTCCGCGCCGAGCAGGAGCGCCGCCAGGAGGAGGGCGGCGAGGTGCTCGTCGGCCTCGGGGTCGCCTGCTGGCTCGAGCGCTCGGGCGGCGAGCCCGGCTCCAGCGAGTACGCCCAGGTGAGCCTCACGGCCGAGGGCGAGCTCGTCGCCCGGGTCGGCACCGCCACCCAGGGACAGGGGCACCTCGTCGCCTTCGCCCAGATCGTCGCCGAGGCGACCGGCCTCGACCCGGCCGAGGTGCGCGTCGTCCTCGGCGACACCCGAGAGGTGCTCGAGGGCACGGGGGCCTTCGGCAGCCGCTCGATCCAGGTCGGCGGCTCGGCCGCCTACCTCGCCGCCCTCGACCTCGTGGCCGCCGCCCAGGAGCTCGCCGGCGAGCTGCTCGGCGTGCCCGGAGGGGAGCTCCGGCGCGAGGCCGACCGCTTCGTCGGGCCGGGCGGCGAGGCCCTCTCGCTCGCCGAGGTCGGCCGGAAGGCCGGGCCGCTCGACGCCGAGCGGCGGTTCTCCTCGCCCCAGGCGTTCCCCTTCGGCTGCTACGGCGCCGTCGTCGAGATCGCGCGCGAGACCGGGGCGGTCCGGCTGCGGCGCCTCGTCGCCGTCGACGACGTCGGGGTCGTCGTCAACCCCCTCCTCGTCGAGGGGCAGGTCGTCGGCTCGATCGCTCAGGGCCTCGGCCAGGCGCTCTACGAGCACGCCCGCTTCGACGACGCCGGGAACCCGCTCGCCACGACCCTGCTCGACTACCACCTCCCGACCCTGTTCGAGATGCCCGAGCTCGAGCTGATCGGCCAGGTGACGCCCAACCCGAACGTCCCGCTCGGGACCAAGGGGGCCGGCGAGTCCGGCACCGTCGGCGCGCCGCCGGCGATCGCCAACGCCGTCTTCGACGCCCTGAGGGACCACGAAACCGACGGGCTGTCGATGCCCTTCACCTCCGAGCGGGTCTGGGCCGCGCTCCAGCGGCCTCGCGCCCGGAGCCGGGGGGAATAGCTTGTCGGCGTGTCCGGAGATCCCGAGCCCGCCGAGGGCGCCCGATGGGCGACCTTCGACTGCTACGGCACCCTCGTGGACTGGGACTCGGGCATCCGGGCCGTGCTCGGGCGCCTGCTCGGCGCCGGGCAGGAGGCGGAGCTGCTCCGCCGCTACCACGAGCTCGAGCCGGCCCTGCAGCGGGCCCGTCCCACCGCCCGCTACCGCGACGTCATGGCCGAGGTCCTGGTCGAGCTCGCCAAGGAGGCCGGGACCCGGCTGGACCCCGGCGAGGAGCAGGCGCTCGGGTCGTCGCTCCCGAGCTGGCCGGTGTTCCCCGAGGTCCGGGGCGAGCTCGCCCGGGCCCGAGGGAGGGGCTGGCGGCTGGTGATCCTCTCCAACACCGACCGAGACCTGCTCGACGCCTCGATCGAGGCGATCGGCGTGGAGTTCGACGGGGCGATCGTCGCCTCCGAGATCGGCTCCTACAAGCCGGCCCATGGTCACTGGAAGGCCTTCTACGAGCGCACCGGGGCCGACCCGCGCCGGCACGTCCACGTCGCCCAGAGCCACTTCCACGACATCGCGCCGGCGCAGCAGCTCGGCATCACGACGATCTGGGTCAACCGCCTCCACGAGCGCGCCGAGCCGGCGGCGGCTCGGGAGCTGCCCGACCTCCGCAACCTGGCGGACGTGCTCGACGAGCTGGTCTCCGACCTGTAGAGGACCCACGCCCGGGTCACGGTCGCCGAGCACGGCCCGCCACCCGCGCAGATGTCGAGAGCCGGCCCGCCTTTCTGCGACAACCCTCCATATCCTCGGCCGCAAGCCGCTGGTACAACGGCGCGAGCCGACGCCGGCTGCCGCTGCGCACCCCGGCGTCGGGGTCAAGCGAGGAGAGGGAGGGATCGTGACGACCAAGTCCGCATTGCGCCGGTCGGCCGTGCTGGGAGCCGCCGCGCTCGCGGCGTGCGGCTCGCTGGCCGCGTTCGCCGGGAGCGCGTCCGCGGCCAGGAAGGCGAGCTCGGGCACGTACCTCGTTGGCGTCTCGGAGCCGATGACGGGGGCAGAGGCCGAGGCCGGGACCGAGATCTACGACGGCGAGCTGCTCGCGGCGGCGAAGATCAACGCCGCCGGGGGCGTGCTCGGCCACCAGATCGTGCTGAAGGAGGAGGACGACGCCTGCGACCCGCAGACCTCGGTGAACGCCGCGAACAAGCTCGTGTCGCTCGGGGTCCAGGCGATGGTCGGCGGCTACTGCTCGAGCGCGGCGCAGCCCGCCGAGCCCATCTACGCCCGCGCCGGCATCCCCAACATCCAGGCGGCGGCCAACTCGACGACGCTTGTCCAGGGCGGCTACCACAACGTGTTCCTGATCGACCCGGGCGGCTCGCTGCAGGCGGTGGAGGCGGCGGGGCTGTTCACCAAGGTGCTGAAGACCAAGAAGCTGCTCATCGCCGACGACCAGTCGACCTACGCGGTCAACGTCGCGCAGCTGACCGCCAAGGACCTGAAGGGCTCGAGCACCCAGGTGCTGCCGATCCAGGCGGTCCCGGCGACCAACCAGGACTTCTCGGCGGTCATCAACACCGTGCGAGCCGAGGGGGCGACGGCGATCTACTGGACCGGCTACTTCGCCCAGGCCGCGGAGTTCGTGCGACAGCTGCGCACCGCAGGGCTCACGATCCCCTTCGTGACCGCAGACGGGTCGGTCGACCCGACCTTCATCAAGGACGCCGGGGCGGACGCGAACGGCGTCTACTCCACCATCGCGGTCCTGACGAGCTTCCTCACCGGGCCGGCCGCCAAGGCGTTCGACTCCGCCTACGTCGCCCGCTTCCACTCCCAGCCCGGGCCCTACTCGGCCTACGGCTACGACGGGGTCTTCGCGCTGAGGGACGCCGCGGTCGCCGCCCACAGCCTCGTCCCGGCGAAGGTCATCGCGGCGCTGCACCATCTCAAGTTCGACGGCCTGACCGGCGTGGTCTCCTTCGCGCCGAACGGCTCTCGCATCGGAGCCCACTTCGTGGTGCTGGAGGTCGTCGGCGGCAAGTACGTGCTCGCCCCGCACCAGCCCTGAGCATGGCTCGGCGCACGGCCGCAGGGGCCGACCGGGGCCTGCGGCGCCGGGGCCGAGCGGAGGTCGTCTTGGTGGGCGCCTGCTCCTGCAGGCGCCCACCGGCGTTCACCGGCCGGGCGGCCGGCGCCCTGCGGCGGTCGCTTGGCACCTGCGAGGCCCGCCGCAAGCCCTCGGCGGGGGAGGAGGCCGCATGGTCTCGGTGATCTGGAGCGTCGTCCCGCCCGACATCGTGGCGGGGCTGTTCCTCGGCGCGTTCTTCGCGCTCATCGCCGTGGGCTACAGCATGGTCTACGGCATCTTGAGGCTGATCAACTTTGCCCACGGCGACTTCTACATGGTGGCCGCCTTCGTGAGCTACGCGATCCTCGGCGCGATCACGGTCGGGACGAGGGTGAACTGGGGCAACGTCGTCTGGGTCGGGCTGGTGACGATGCTCGCCGGCGGGGTGCTCGCCGTGGCGGTCGAGCGGCTCGTCTACCGCCCGATGCGCCGGGCGGCGGTGCTCAGCCTGATGATCGCCGCGCTCGGGGTGTCCCAGATCCTCGAGAACGGCGTCCTCAACATCCCCCAGTGGGGCTCGAACTACCTGCCCTTCCCGGTGACCCCTCCGGCCTCGGGCTTCGACGTGGCGAGCGTGCACTACACCTGGACCCAGCTCGCCATCGTGATCGCCGCCTTCGTGCTCATCGTCGGCGTCCACTACCTCGTGAACCACACGATGGTCGGCACCGCGATGCGAGCCGTCGCCCAGGACCGCCCGGCGGCGACGCTGATGGGCATCAACACCGACCGCATCGTCTCTCTCGTGTTCTTCCTCGGGGGGGCCCTGGCCGGCGCCGCCGCGGTGATGGCCAGCCTGTACTACGGCCAGATCAACTACCTCATGGGCTTCTCCATCGGCCTGCAGGCCTTCACCGCCGCGGTGCTCGGCGGGATCGGCAACGTCGCCGGCGCCGCGGTGGGGGGCCTGCTGCTCGGCATCCTCGAGTCCGTCGGCACCGGCATCTTCGGCGCCCAGTGGGCGCTGCTGTTCGCCTTCGGCGCGCTCGTGCTCACCCTGTGGCTGAGGCCGACGGGCCTGCTCGGCGAGCGAGTCGGCCAGCGGGTCTAGCGATGGCCGACCGCCTCCTCCCTCCCGAGGCGCCCGCCGCCCCGGCGCCCGCGGGGGCGCTGCGGCGCGGGCTCTCGGGCGCCTCCGGCCGTGCCCGCCGGCGAGGCGCCCTGTTCCTCGCGCTCGCCGCGGTCGCCGGGTTCCTCCCGCAGATGGGGGCGAACAACTACGTGGTCAGCGTCGCGATGCAGGCCGAGATCCTGATGTGCCTCGCCCTCGGCCTGAACCTCGTCGTCGGCTACGCCGGGATGCTGGACCTCGGCTTCGCGGCGTTCTTCGCGATCGGCGCGTACACCACCGGCCTGCTCGCGGTGGACCTGCACTGGCCGATCCTCGCGACCATCCCGCCGGCGATCGCCGTCGCCCTGGTGGGCGCGGTCTTCGTGGGCGTCCCGACCCTGAGGCTGCGCAGCGACTACCTCGCCGTGGTCACGCTCGGCTTCGGCGAGATCATCCAGGAGATCGTCAACAACCTCAACCAGACGGGCGGCCCGGAGGGGATCTCGGGGATCCCGCCGCTCCGGGTCGGCGGCTGGGTGGTCACGAGCACCTCCGGCTACTACGAGCTGTTCCTCGTGCTCGTCGTGCTGTTCGTCGCCGTCAGCGCGAGGGTGCGGCACTCCAAGCTCGGGCGGGCCTGGCTCGCGATCCGGGAGGACGAGGACACGGCCCAGGCGATGGGCATCAAGGTCCGCCGCTACAAGCTCTACGCCTACATGGCCGGCAGCGTCTTCGGCTCGATCACCGGGAGCCTGTACGGACCGGCCTTCATCGCGATCGCGCCGCCGAGCTTCGGCTTCAGCGAGTC
>JAJYNS010000006.1 GCA_021786195.1 Actinomycetes bacterium
AGGACGCTCATGTCCCACAGGAACTCGTGCAGGCGCCGAGCATCGGCATCGGACAAACGGTGCCAGCCCCATTGACCTTGGTACTGCCGGTCGATGAGCGCGAAGCTGAATACGGGCTGGGCGTGGCGGCCATCGTCTCCGACCAGCGAGGCGAGCGCCTTGGGCCTGTTCGGCGCGGTCCGCAATGGCGCGCCGGCCGTCTTCGGGCCGCGTCGCCTGTTTCCCGCCACTGACTAGAAGGGCTCCTCTTCGTCGCCTGCCGCGAGCTGGTCGACGAAAGTGGCCTCGTCGCTCTGGTCGAGTGCGCTGTAGTAGTCCTGCATCGCGGCCGGCTCGATGACTCGGTTGCCGCGCTCGCCTGGCCCGAGGTCTCCCCGGGCGACGCGCCATGGCGCCTCGCGGTGGGTGAGCTGGCTCAGCTGCCGCCCAGAGAGCTTCCCGTACGCGTCCACGACGACGTCGACGGTCTCCTGCTGCTCAGGGGTCAACCGCCTGGCGTCGCCCCACGGCCAACTCGAGACGCTGTATTGCCCCCGGTGGTGCTCGTACAGGGTCCGGACGACCGGCCCACCGGCCCATGCCTCCACCGGCTCGGTGAACAGCGGCTCCTCGGCCCACACGAGGTGCCAGGCCTGGCTGTAGTACACCAGCTTCTGGAGTTTGAAGGTGTCGATGCGCCCGGTGCGCTCGAGGATCGCAGCAGCTACGTCGTCGACGCTCGCCACCCTGGCCACCCCCTCGGATCGTGCCGATGCGCGAGCAGCATAGATCGGGGCTCACCCAGTCCGAGCACTCGCAGTTCGTGGCGCGCGCGAGGAGATCGGTCAGATGTGCAGGTGCGAGTGCAGCCAGCTCCCGACGGCACAGAGCGTGATCGCCACGACGCACGCGGCACGCGCCGGGCTCGAGAGCGCGGGGTTGTTGTGCGTGAGCGGGTCCGCCCCGTAGCTCTTGTACTTCGTCCCGACAAGGGCGGTGATCTGCTTGGACGCGGCAGCCGACAGCAGGCTCGAGGACAGTGCGGACAGCGACGAGGGCGTGGTCAGGTACCCGAGCTGGCGCGAGGGGCTTGTCGCGTTCGGCACGCCCGTTGCAGAAAGCGCCTTTGACAAAGCGGAGTCCGAGATCCCCGCGAGGCAGGTCGCGCTCGGCGACGCCGCGCCCGCGCAACCGACCGCCTGCTCGTAGGCCTTCGTCGCGCCGGCGAGCCCTCCGTAGACCGGGTTGACAGAGATCGACGACCACCCCGGCGGCGGGGCGAGGGTGAAGTTCGCGCCGACCCCGAGCGTCTCGGAGATCTGAGAAGGCGTCAGGCTCGGCGACGCCACAGAAGGCAGGGCCGGCATCGACATGTTGGGCAGCTTCGCCGACGGCAGCGCCGGCAGCTTGCCAAGGCTCGGGACGCTGAGCCCACCGGTCCCACTCGAGTAGGTCCCGATCGTCTTCTCCATCGCCGACCACGCATTGCCGAACGACGCGGTCGAGGCGAGCCCCTGGTCGACGCTCGCGGTGCCCGAGGAGATGTCGGAGGAGAAGGCCTTCGAGAAGTACCCTGCCCACGCCGACGCGCCCGCAGGGAGCGAGCTCGGCGTGATCGTCGCGATGCTCGGGAGCTTGAGGGTCGGGGCCGACCCGAGGCTGAGCTTCGGCAACGTCGGCAGTGCCGGCTCGCTCAGGCTCCGAAGGGCGGGCAGGGCCGGGTCCGACAGCTCCGCGGGGCCGGGCGAGGCGAGGTTCAGGCTCGGGACCGGGAGGCTCGGGAGGTTCGGCAGGTTCGGAAGCGACAGGTTCGCCGGGAGCGAGAGCCCTCCGCTCGCCGTGCTCGTCGAGCCTGATGCCGGTGCAGACGGGCTCGTCGTCCCCTGCGCGTCGGCGGTCCCCGAGGCCGCCAGCACGGCGAGGGCAACGAGCCCACCGCCAACGCGGCGGGTGAGGTGGCGGTGGCGACGGGCACCGGAGATGGCCTGGAAGATGGTCATGTTCGCCTCCTGACCGGACGCGTCCAGGCGTCGGTCGTGGATGGGTCCACCGCCAACGCGGCGGGCGAGGGCGCTGCGGTGACGGGTGCTGAAGATGGTCATGGCCTTCTCCTGGCCGGGCGCGTCGGCGGCCGATAGTGGATGAGGAGATGGCCGAGCGAGCCTGAGGAGGAGCGCATGGACCCGTCCGAGGTCGAGAAGGAAGCGGCACGCCTCGGGCTCGTGCCTCGCCAGCGCTGGTACCGCCGCCGGGGCCAAGCGCTGCGCGCCCTTGTCGTGACGCTCCTCGTCGCTGCGGCGATGGGCCTGCTGCTGCGCTACTGGCTCGACCAGCACCCCTACCGCGCCCATCTCCAGCTCGCCTACAAGGCCACCGACCTCGCCGGCGCGGCGCTGGTCGTCCTCGTGCTGTGCGTCGGGCTCCTCGACGCCGGCCGCAAGTGGGCCCGGACCCGGCCGAAAAAGGCGTGGTCGGAGCGCAACGAGCCGCCGGTCGGCGGCCGGTACGTGACCGAGGACGAGGACCACTCGGTCTTCGTCGTCGCCGAGAAGCTGCTCGGCGACCACCGGAGATGGAAGGAGATCTGGCAGCTCAACGAGGGACGTCGCGTCGCGCGCCGCGACGTCTGGACCCGCGCGCACCAGCGGCTTCGGCCCGGCTATGTGATCGCGGTGCCCGACGCGGCGCTCCGCCGTCTCGCCCAGGCCCGGACGCTCCGCCCCGAGAGCCCGCCGCCGGAGGAGCCGACGGCGCTCGAGCCGGCGGCGCCCCGCGCGATGCCGCGACCGCGGCGCCGGACCGGCTGAGCGCGACCCTGCGCGCTCATGGCGACGGCTCGGCTCCGCCGTCGTTGCCAACTCGGCCGCCAGCGTGGCATGCGGGCGGTCCAGGGCCGACGATCGAATCTGGCAAGTCCCGACGGCTCGGAGAAGATCGGGGCCGTCTCGCCCCGCCCGCCTCGTGAACGACCGCGAAGCGGCGATCTTCGATTTCGTGTCCGGCCAAGTGAGACCGGCGCCGGTGCGACTGCTTGCGCGCCGGTCCCAGCCGTCGCTCCCTCTCGTTCGGAGTCGTTCCCCTATAGCCGAGCACGCGCCGAGCTCGATTCGAGACTTCTCTTTGGGCCCGGCTCGCCGTCGCGGGCGGCGCTCGGGCAGGGCTGATAGGGGTCCTGCGGCGGGGTCGCCCTGGTTAGACTGACGCCGTCGACCACACCCGGTCGGCTCCGAGCGCCCGGTTCAGCGATGAGCCGGGCAGGAGCCGGCTCGTGGAGGTGACGACACCCGAGATGGGGTACACAAACGTGATGAACGAGGAAGAGAGAAGTCGGTTCCTACAGGCGCTCCACGAGGACGCGGAGTTCCGTGCCGCTGTCCAGCGGGAGCTCCAGTTCGACGCGCTCCTCGCGCTTCCCGACCAGGTCGCCAGGCTCACAACGACGGTGGAGATGTTGAGCGCCGCTGTCCACAGCCTGATCGACCATGGCGCGGAGATCCAGCAAGGTCTCCAGGCGCTCGTACAGCAGCAGGCGAACACCCAGTCCGCCATTGCTGCGCTAGCCGAGGTGACTGGCCAACTGCTCGCCCTGGTCCGAGATGGGTTCCAGGAGATGCGGGAGGTGCTCGGTTCCCTCCGGTCCGACATGGACACCGGGTTTCACGACCTCCGGTCCGACATGGACGCCGGGTTTCACGACCTCCGGTCCGACATGGACGCCGGGTTTCACGACCTCCGGTCCGACATGGACGCCGGGTTTCACGACCTCCGGTCCGACATGGACGCCGGGTTCGCGAAGATCAATGCGGACCTGGACCAGGTGAAGGCCGATGTGCGGAACTTGAAGGCCGATGTCCGGAACGTGAAGACCGACGTCGGCGACATCAAGCGCCACCTCGGCCCTTCGCCGAACTGAGCCTACGGGGAGGCCGGCTGCTGCTCGGCCTCCCCGCTCTTCATCTCCCGGCTTGTCGTTCCGTCCGCCCCGGCGCCGTTGTCCACCGGCCGCGAGGTGGAACAGCCAGATGGCGGGCAGGCGCCGCCTCGTTCGTGCCGTCGACGAGCGAGCACCCTCGGGCGATGCCACGACGAAGGTCGCCCGTCCCGAGGAGGTAGATCGCCGCGCCTTCGGGAGCCTCGGAGAGTGCGCCCGTCGTCGCCTCCCAACTCCCGAGGTCGAGCGCGAGCCCAACGAAGGCGATGTCGTAGGGTCACCAGCCCCATGTGAAACGCCAGGAGGCCTGCATGCCGTGCACGCTGGCGCCGTAGCCCCAGAGCGGGTGGGTGACGGGACAGCAAGCAAGCCCCCACGCAGCGAGGTCGGGGGGCAGGCGTGCAGGACGAAGACGGCCACCAGCACCTTTGCGCCGGGCCCGTCATCGCCGTCCCCGACGCGGCGCTCCGCCGTCTCGCCCAGGCCCGGACGCTCCGCCCCGAGGCGCCAGCGCGGGAAGTCCCGGCAGCCGTCGAGCCGGCCGGCCAGCGCGCTGCCGAGGCCGCGTCGCGAGATCGGCTGAGCGCGACCCTGCGCGCTCATGGCGACCCCGACCTTGGACACCGTGGTGGACCTCAGCCGCTCGCGGAGGGGCCGATAACAGAACATGGACTACGAGAACGCCACCAGGCAGGACCTGGGCTCGCCAGATCTGACGATCGTCGCAGGGCTCCTCCAGCACGACTCCGTCCTTCTCGTCGCGGACCGTCGCGTCATCTACGGCTCTTGTGCTATGCACGACAACCACAAGAAGCTGTTCGGTGGCAACGGCTCGGTCGGCATCGGGGTCGTCGGCTCGACCGACATCGGAGAGGCCTGCGTGGGACAGGTGGCACTTCCCGTGCACGCCGACGCCGCCGACGTCGCCCAGCTCGTGAAGGACTTCCGAGCGGCGTTCTTCGACCTCGTGCCCGAGGAGGAAAGGGGCCGGCGCGGGTTCGACTGCCTGGTCGCCGGTCTCGGATATGCCGGCGGTGCCGCACGCCCGCGCCTTTGGACCTTCAGCACCGGAGCCGGCCGGGCAGCACCGAGCACGGTCGGCCTTGCCTGCATGGGGGTGGCGGCGCCGCTCGCGCTCGCGTTCGGCGGCCAGCTCCACCGTCCCGACCTCAGCGCCGATGCGGCTCTGGGGCTCGGCGCCTTTCTCGTCGAGGCGACGTCGCGCTGCTACGCATCTGTCGGCGGCGGCCTCGACTACCTGGTCTTCGACGCAGCGCCCGACCTGGTGAAGCAACCGCAGCTCGGCCCGGCATGGCAGGAGGAGTCAACAGCCCGCCTCGACGCGCTCTTCGCCCGCTGGCCCGATGGCTGACCCAGCCGGCGCGGAGCACCGATCCAGGCCATCACGTCACCGCTCCTGAGCCCAGCTGCACCCAACGGCGTCCCGGCCGGTGGCCGATATGTGCAGCATGCGGGACGGCGTCGGCTGGCAGGCCTCCAGCCGTGCCACCACCTCAGGGCCGAGCGCCGTCTCGATGGGCGTCTCGGCCACACCGAGCCGCAGCGACGTGCTGTTGCCGGACATCGGCGGTCATCGGTTGCCAGTTCCACTGGCGGCCAGCGACGATGAGACGATGAGCCTGGTCGTGGCGGCCAAGGTGCCGACAGGTGTCATGCTGGCCGCAGACTCCCGCACGACGACTACCGGCGAGAGGGCGGTTGCCTTCGATGGAGAGCAGAAGCTCTTCTCCTTCCGCTCGGCACCCTTCGTTGTCGGGATCACCGGCGAGGTGCGACGGGGCCAGATGCACGTCACGTCGTTCTTGCGGGAGGCGCTCGCAGATCGGCCGCGCAGCGCGAAGGAGGCAGCGGCTGCCGTGTCGGGCTGCCTCGAGCGCGCCGAGCTTCCCCGGGCAAGGGCGGTCGTCGGCGGCTGCGCAGAGGAGCCGGCGCTGTGGACCGTCGAGCGGGACGGAGGTGGTTGGCACTGCCTGGAGCAGTTGCACCGCGCCTCGGGAGCGGTGTGGCTCGGGACCACCGAGGCGTTCGACAGGCTCGTGAACGGCGCGCACGTCGGTACGCTCTCGGCGCTTGCGGCCTGGGTCGAAACGGTCGCTGCTCGGAGCCTCACGACCGCCGAGCGCCAGGCGCTCGAGCAGTTGTTCAAGCCGGCCGCCCCGGACTGGGGGGCGGTGCCGCTCGAGGAGGCGTCTCGCCTGCTTGGAGAGATGCTGCGAGGCGTCGTCGCGTGGCACCGCCTCGTGAGCGGGACGGCGGCACCGGTCGGGGGCCCTGTCCGGATCCTGAGCGTGGACCACTGGGGCACCGTGCGCGAAAGCGAGGCGTGATCGTCGCTGCCGTCCCCGGCGCACCGCCACAGTGTGACCAGTCGCTCGGGTCACGGCGGCACCGACACGACCTCACCGCCGACGCTGCTGCCCGGCCGAGCGCCTTCCTCGCCGAGCCGGCATGGCAGGAGGAGCCAACAGCCCGCCTCGCCTCGCTCGCACCACGCGGTTGTCCGCGTACCACCTCGGCGAGGACCGCGGCGACGGTCCCGACCGAAAGCTCCCGTCGTCGCATCTCCGCAACGAGTGCCCGCACGCGCTCACGACGGAGGCGAGGTCCGTGGGAGACGGCAGCGATCGCCTCGCTGTCGAGGAGCAGCATCAGCCGGCCCGCCGGGTCGTCCCGGGACGGGATCGGCCCGCGTCCCATTGCTCGACGAGCTGGGCGGCCCACTCGAGCGTCTCGGCCGGGACCGGCCCGTGCGCACGTTCGAGCTCGGCCAGCCACTCGTCGACCGCCGCGAGGTGCCGCCACTTGGCGAGCTAGGCCGCGACGGCGCTGTCGATCGCCGAGGAGAGGCTCCGAGCACCGGCGATGCCACTCAGTTCCTCGAGCTGGCCTGCGTCAAGCGTGAGGGTGACCTTCTCCTTCGCCACGACCGTATGGCAGTACCACTTCACGACTGCTCGATACGAGGCGCCTTCGATGGCCGGTCCCGGGCTCGCGGCCGTCGCTCAGCGCCCTGCCGCGTCGACGAACACGCCACCGCGCTTCAGCCGCTGGACGAGCTGGTGCGGGAGCGGGGCGGTGCGCACGAAGCCCTCCTTCGGGTCGAAGCGGAACAGCCGCTCGTGGGTGATGACGTTCGCCCCCGCATGGGTCGGGAACACCGCGAGGATCTCGCCGACCCGGTGCTGGTCGAGCCCGGGCGGCGCGAGGTAGACGATGAGGTCGACGGCGTCGGCGATCAGCCCTTGGACATAGGACGGCTGGAGGTGGGACTCGTGGGAGGCGGCGAGCAGCTGGATCTTCGCGACGGTGTCCATCGCGGAGTTCGCGTGCAGCGTGCAGGAGGAGCCCTCGAAGCCGGAGTTCATCGCCCCGAGCAGATCGACGACCTCCGGCCCGCGTACCTCCCCGACGACGATGCGGTCGAAGCGCATCCGCAGCGACTCTCTGACAAGGGTCGCCAACGTCACTGCCGAGCGCCGTCCTGAGCCCTGGGCGGCGAGGAGGTTCGCGCCGAGCGCCTCGACGAGACGGGGAAGGCTCACCTCGGCCCGTCCCTGCTCGCCGGCCTCGGCGACCGCGATCGCCCAGTCCGCGAGCGCCCCGAGCATCACCTCGGGCGCGACGCTCCGCCGTGAGCTCGGCACGGCCCGGCTGCGCAGGTAGACGGTGTGGTCGGCCGACAGGCGCAGCTCAGGGATCTCCTCGATCACCCCGATGCGCTCGTTCGGGTCGCAGAGCGCGAGCATCGCCTGCATGAACGTCGTCTTGCCCGCACCCGTCCCGCCCGAGACGACGACGTTCAGCCGTCCCCGCACCGCGAGCTGGATCAGCTCTTCCATCTCCGCCGACAGCGTGTCGCTCGCGACGAGCTCGGCCATGGTGATGCGCCTCGTCGTCTGCTTCGCGACCGTGACCACGGTGTGCGGGGCGACGGGCTCGGTGACGATGTGGACCCGGGCGGAGACCTCGGGGCCGACGAAGGCGAACTCGACGACCGGCGTCATCCCGTCGAGCCGCTCCGCACAGCCCGACTCCTCCAGCAGCCGGTTGCACCAGGCGACGAGCTCGCGCTCGTCGGAAAAGCCGTGGCCGTCGAGGACCCGCAGCGTGCCGCCGGTCTTCACCGACCAGTGGGCGGGGCCGTTGAAGTGGACCTCGGTCGTCTCAGGGTCCTCCAGCAGCTCGCGGGCCCTGATCGCTGCCGGGGAGAGGGAGTGGATGAGCGTCATGTCGTTCCTATCGGCTCCCGGGAGCAGCGGATGAGCCCGGCGGCCCTCGCCGGACAAGGTGTGATCTTGATAGCCTGTGCGGATGCGGCGCAAGACCGTCTCGCTCTCCGAGTCCGCCGCCCTCGCGATCGACCGCATCGCCCGGCTGCACAAGACCAACGCCTCCTGCGTCGTCGAGGCCGCCGGGACCCTGCTCGCCGACGGCGGGCCGGGGGCGGACGCCCTGCGACGCCGCATCGTCGCCGACCGCCGCGGGGGAAGGCGGGATGGAGCGGGCCGCAAGCCAAGTCCCTGACTGAGGTGGCCGGCGAGCTCTGGCCCGCCGAGGTGGCCGCTTGACTACGGCCTCGCACATGAACAGGGCCGAGGATCGCTCCCCGGCCCTGTTCGTGACTTCTACACCTGCTGGTCCGTCGAGCGTGGCGAGATGCGCACACCCGACGCGCACATCATCGCCGAACCCGGCGGCCGCTGCACGCGTTGCGCGCTCGCGCCGGTGGTGATGTGGCCCGGATCCGCTCTCCGAAGGGGGGTGCGGCTTCGTCCGCGCCGGCGCGAACCACGGCAGCGAGAGCCGCGGGAAAGAGTGCTCGCGAGGTCGCCGCCTTGGCCACACTGCTCGCCCGTCTCGACCTGCGCCCGCTCGCCGAGGCGACCGCCGCGCTCGCGGTCGCCTCGGCGCCTCCTCCGGCCTCAAGCCCGCGGACACCGTCCACCTCGCCACGGCGGTGTCCGCCGGTGCCGATCGGTTCATCACGAACAACGCGCGGGACTTCTCCCGCTCGATCGAAAGGTCGCGGTCACCTACTCCGGTGACCTGACGTAGCCCGGCTCCGCAGTGCGCGCCGGCAACGGCGTCGCGTCCGCTTCCGCCGATATGCGCGGTGTGGGACACCGCCTCTCTGGGATGGTGCTCGGCGGCTCGGCACTCGGGGTGTCGGGACGGAGGTTCTTGCCTCACGGCATCCCCAGACGACAGCCTGGTGCGATGTCGGTCGCCGTCGCCGCCGTCGGACAGCGAGCCGGCGCCGTGGCGGCAGATTCCAGGGTGTTCGACCTCGATGATCCCAGGCCGAAAAAGCTCGACAAGCTCCTTGCTCTTGAAGACCGCATCGTGGCCTTCGCTGGCATCTACCGCTACGAAGGCAAGGACTTCGGCTCCGTGCTGTTCCAAGCCGCGACGGCCAGCACCGCGCGTCGACTCGCCGACGACTTCCTCGGCGCTGCACATCCCGAGTTCGGTCGCGCCTTCGCCGCGTGGCGGCACACGGCGGGCAACGCCTCTGCTGCAGAGCTGTTCTTCCAGGCGATGGTCCTTTGGCGGGGCAGCGATGGGCTGCTCCTGCAGTTGCTGTGGAGTGACCTGACAGACGACACCGACGCAGTCTCTCTCGACTCCTACACACTCTGGCCCATTGGCCGGCGGGCGGTATGCGAAGCGATCGGCCACTGTGAGGCGATCGTCGACGCGACCGAAGGAGCGCGGCGTACGACAACGGACGACACCAACGCTTTCAACGGCCTCAGCGCGCTGCTCGGTCCGGACGACTACCGGCGGGTCGCTGAGGACCTCGTGCAGAGGTCCATCGACGCCTCTCCCATCTTCGGCGAGTCGCCGTACGTTGCCTTCACGAGACCCGACATCGCCGAGTCGCTGCACCCGGTACCACTCCTCGGCGGGCCGGTCGTGTCCGCGACGATCGAGTACGACGCGCCGCTGGACAAGGACATGGGCTCGGCGCTGGTCTGACCGAGATCCGCGAGTTAGCCCCACCGCGACCCGCCCCCGAGGCTCGGAGGATCCCCTACGGGTGGCCGGCGGCCTCTCTGGCGAGGAGCGACGAGCGCCGGGGCGCGTGTCGTCAGGGATCCGGG
>JAJYNS010000024.1:0-7465 GCA_021786195.1 Actinomycetes bacterium
TCTGAGCGAGATGCTCGGCCTGCCGCTGAAGGACGTGCGTGTCGTGAGCCCCTTCGTGGGCGGGCAGTTCGGGCGGGGCGACACCGGCGACCAGCCGTTCTTCCTCTTCACCGCGCTCCTGGCGAAGAGGACGGGGCGGCCGGTCCGGTTCCGCCACACCCGCCGGGAGTCCTTCCACGACAGCCGGCAGCAGGTGTCCTACCGGGCTCGGGCAGGCGCTCGGAGGGACGGGACGATCACCGCGCTCTCTTTCGAGTCGGTCGGAGACGTCGGCGCCTACGCCGATCACAGCATGTTCGCGCTCAAGTTCGCGCCCGTCGAGGTGAGCGAGGTCGCCTTCGCGCACATCCCGAACGTCCGGTTCGAGGCGCGGGGCGTCTACACGAACAAGCTGCCCGGCTGCATGATGCGCGGCGTCGGCAACAGCCAGCTCAACCTGATCCTCGGCCGCCTCGTGGACTCCCTGGCCGAGCGGCTTGGCCTCGACCCGATCGACCTCGCCTGCAAGAACTTCGGCCACCGGGGGGAGGGACTTCCCAACCGGAGCCTCGCCGAGGTGCTGCGGGCAGGCGCCGAGCGGATCTCCTGGAAGGAGAAGCGCCACCCGCCGGGAGAGGGTCCCTTGGCCGATGGGGTCAAGAGGCGAGGCGTCGGTTTCTCGTTCCACCCGGGCTGGCATGCGGAGTGGCAGGAGGTCCGCCGGGGTGAGGTGCAGGTGACGGTCACCTTGAACCCCGACGGCAGCGTGACCCTCGACGCGCCGACCGTGGAGACCGGCACGGGCTCGAACACCTGCAACGTGCTCGGTTGCGCGGAGGCGCTTGGCTTTCTCGGCGTCGACAGCGCCGACATCCACTGGATCTCGAGGGTGGACACCGACGTCTCGCCACAGGACTGCGTCCAGACCGACAGCGCCGTGGGCTTCCTGCAGTCCGAGGCGCTGGCGGCCGCGGGCAGGGAGGTCAGGGCCAGGCTGCTCGATCGAGTGGCCCCTCTCCTCGGCGCGGCCCCGCAGCAGCTCGGCGTCGAGGACGGCCTCGTCTACCGCCTCGACTCGCCCGGCCGCAGGGAGAGCGTGAGGAAGCTGCTGCGAGAGGCCAACCTCAACCCGATCACCGTCGAGGTGAGCCGCCGGCCGCTCGCCGAGGAGACGGGAGTGCCGTTCATCGCCTCCTTCGCCGAGGTGGAGGTCGACACCGGCACCGGCCAGGTGCGTGTGCTGAAGCTCGTCGTCGTGAACGACTGCGGGACGGTGATGTACGCCTCCGGTGCGGAGGCCCAGCAGATCGGGGGACAGTGCATCGCGCTCGGCGAGACGCTCACGGAGGAGATCGTCTACGACACGCGCACGGGGGTCCCCCTGAACTTCAACTGGATCGACTACCAGATCCCGACGCTGGCCGACATCCCCGAGATCGATCCGGTGCTCCTCGAGGTCTGGCGCGGCGCAGGCGAGTACGGCGCGTGCGGCATCGGCGAGGGGACGGTCACCTGCACGCCGCGTGCCGTGCTCAACGCGATCTACAACGCCATAGGCGTGAGGATCGACGACATCCCCGTCAGGCCGGAGAAGGTCCTGAGGGCCCTCGGAAAGGCGAGCTGATGGCCTTGGGCCCCTTTGACCACGTCACGGCGGGCAGCCTCGAGGAGGCCGGCTCGCTCCTCCGGGCGCACGGGGCGCGCAGCGCCGTGATCGCCGGCGGGACCGACCTGCTCGGGGGCATGAAGGACCGGGTCCACCCGGAGCCACCGCAGCTGCTCGTCGACATCAAGCCGAGCGGCGCCGCCGGGGTGCGGGTGGAGGGCTCGACGATCCGCATCGGCGCCCTGACCACGCTCGCCGAGGTTGCCGACGACGAGGTCGTGAAGGCTCGGATCCCCCTGCTCGCGCAGGCGGCCCTGGCGGTGGGCTCACCGCAGATCCGCAACATGGCGACGGTCGGCGGCAACATCTGCCAGGAGCCGCGCTGCTGGTACTACCGCGCCCCCGACGACGCGTTCCACTGCCTGAGGAAGGGCGGTGCGCGCTGCCCTGCGCTCCTCGGTGACCACCGCTACCACTCGATCTTCGGCGCCGCCCGCGTGGCCCTCGCGCCCTGCGCCGGCTCCTGTCCCGCGCACGTCGACATCCCCGGCTATCTGGCCCTTGTCCGCGAGGGGGACTGGCGGTCGGCGGCACGGCTGTTGCTCGAGCGGAACCCGATGCCCGCAGTCACCGGGCGGGTCTGCCCGCACTTCTGCGAGCTCGACTGCGCTCGCTGCGAGCTCGACGGGGCCGTCGCCACCCGAGCGGTCGAGCGTCACCTCGGCGACTTCGTGCTGCGCGACCCCGCCGCCTTCTTCGAGCCGCCGGCCGAGCTCACCGGCAGGCGGGTGGCGGTCGTCGGCTCCGGCCCGGCGGGCCTGGCCGCCGCGTACTACCTCCGCAGGCTCGGCCACGGCGTGACCGTCTTCGACCGGATGGACCGGCCCGGCGGGATGCTGGCCCACGCCATTCCCCGGTACCGGCTGCCGGAGGCCGTCGTCCGGGAGCAGGTCGAGTCGCTCGAGCGGATGGGCGTCGAGCTCCTCCTCGGCGTGACCGTCGACCCGGAAGTCCTCGCAGGGCTGCGCAGGGACTTCGACGCCGTGTTCCTCGGCACCGGCGCCTGGCGCGACAAGACCCTCGCGGTCGAGGGGGCGGAGCACCTGCGCTCGGGGCTCGAGCTGTTGACCGGCGTCAGGAACGGCCTCCGCCGGGCCCCCGGTGACGAGGTGCTCGTGATCGGGGGAGGCGGCGTCGCCGTCGACGTCGCGGTGTCCGCCCGGCGGCTCGGCGCCCGGAGAGTGACGATCGCCTGCCTCGAGGCCCGAGAGGCCATGCCGGCACCTGCCGATGAGGTCGACCAGGCGCTCTCCGAGGGTGTCGAGCTCCTTGCCTCTTGGGGCCCCCGGCGGGTGCGGACGGCCGAGGCCGGGGTCTTTCGCGTGGAGCTCGTGCGCTGCAGCTCGGTGCTCGACGCCGAAGGCCACTTCGAGCCGACCTTCGATCCGGGCACGACCCGGACCGTGGAAGCGGACTGCGTGCTCGTCGCGATCGGCCAGGAGCCCGATCTCGCCTTCGCCGGCTCGCTGGTCGAGGCGCCAAGCGGGCGCATCGCGGTGAACGAGGAGGGCGCGACCGGCGCGACGGGCGTCTTCGCCGGGGGAGACGCGGTCAGCGGCCCGGCGTCGGTGGTCGAGGCCGTCGCGGCCGGGCGACGCGCGGCCATTGCGATCGACCGTTACCTTCAAGCCGGCGCGCCGGTCGCCGCGCAGGACCGGGCCGGGGCACCTCCCCCGCTCGTCGAGATGCCTCAGGGGGCGCTGTCGGAGATGCCGAGGGTGCCCCTTGCCGCCGCCGAGCCGTCGGCCCGGGACATCGAGTCGGAGGACGTCGTGACGCTCGAGGTGCCCGAGGCCGCCGCGGAGGCGAGGCGCTGCCTCAACTGCGCCTGCGTGGCCGTGAACGCCTCGGATCTCGCACCGGCGCTCGTCGCGCTCGGCGCGAGGGTCAGGACGACGAGGCGGGAGGTCGACGCCGAGGCGCTCTTCGCCGCCGGCGTGCTGCGTACCACGGCGCTCGATCCCGACGAGCTCGTCGCCGAGGTCCTGATCCCCCTTCCCCGGGCGACAGGGGTCCAGAGCTACCGGAAGTTCCGGGTGCGGCAGTCGATCGACTTCCCCGTCGTCAGCGTCGCGAGCGTGCTGTCCCTCGAGGAAGGCCTCATCGAGGAGGCCCGGGTCGTGCTCGGCGCCGTGGCCCCGGTCCCCATCCGGGCGAGGGAGGTCGAGCGGTTCCTCGCCGGGCGGCAACCGGACGAGCAGAGCGCGGAGGAGGCGGGCGCGATCGCCGTCCGGACGGCCTTCCCGCTGCCGAGGAACGGCTACAAGGTGCAGGTCGTTAGGGCACTCTTGCGCCAGGCCGTGCTGGCGGCGGCACCTGGGCCGGTCCCCTGAGGCGTGCCGGCGCGATCCGCCGGCGACGCGAGCTGCCGCTCGAGCGCTCCGGCTCGGTTATCGTCGAGCTCGTCCGGCGGGCGCGAGCCGGTGGGCGCTGGAGGGAGCCGGGAGCAGATGAGCGCAGAGCGCGGTGGCGCGCCGGCCCGGCGCCGCGGCCGGCCGGCCGGCTGGCTGGACCTCGAGCAGCTCGTCGAGCTGGTCGAGCGCGGCGCCGTCGACACCGTCATCCTCGCCTTCCCCGACATGCAGGGCCGGCTGCAGGGGAAGCGGTTCGCTGCGGAGTACTTCCTCTCCGACGTCGCCCAGGCGTCGGCCGAGGCCTGCAGCTACCTCCTGGCGGTGGACGTCGAGATGGCGACGGTCGAGGGGTACGCGCACGCGTCCTGGGAGCGGGGCTACGGCGACTTCGTCATGCGCCCCTGCCTCGACACCTTGAGGCTCGCGCCCTGGCACCCCACGACGGCGATCTGCCTCGCCGACCTCTACTGGCACGACGGGAGCGAGGTGCTGCCCGCGCCCCGGCACGTCCTGCGCCGCCAGGTCGAGCGCCTCGCCGAGCGCGGCTGGCACGGCCTGGCCGGCACCGAGCTCGAGTTCATCGTCTTCGCCGACAGCTACGAGGCGGCCTGGAACAGGGGCTACCGGGGCCTCACGCCGGCGAACCAGTACAACGTCGACTACTCGATCCAGGGAGCCTCCCGGATCGAGCCGCTCGTCCACCGGCTTCGCAGCGAGATGGCCGGCGCGGGGATGGTCGTCGAGTCCTCGAAGGGCGAATGCAACCTCGGCCAGCACGAGATCGCCTTCCGCTACTCGGGGCTGCTGGAGAAGTGCGACGAGCACGTGGTCTTCAAGAGCGCCGCCAAGGAGATCGCCGCGCAGGAGGGCATGAGCCTGACCTTCATGGCGAAGTTCGACGAGCGCGAGGGGAGCTCCTGCCACGTGCACCTCTCGCTTCGAGACCGAGCGGACCGGCCGGTGTTCGCCGGGGAGTCCGAGGAGGGGACCTCCGAGATCTTCGAGGCCTTCCTTGCGGGCGCGCTCGAGACCCTGCCGGAGCTGACCCTGCTGCTCGCGCCGAACGTCAACAGCTACAAGCGTTTCGTCTCCGGCTCCTTCGCGCCGACGACGATCGCCTGGGGGCGCGACAACCGGACCTGCGCGTTCAGGGTCGTCGGGCGCGGCCCTTCGCTCAGGATCGAGTGCCGGGTGCCCGGAGGCGACGTCAACCCCTACCTCGCCCTCGCCGCCCTCGTCGCCGGAGGGCTGCACGGCGTCGACGCCGGCCTCGAGCTGCCGCCGCCGTTCCTCGGGAACGCCTACGACTCGTCCCTGCCCCGAGTGCCCGGCAGCCTCGCGGCGGCGGCGGAGCGCTTCGGCCGGTCGAAGGTCGCCCGGGCCGCCTTCGGCGAGGAGGTCGTCGAGCACTACCTCAACATGGCAAGGGTCGAGGAGCGGGCCTTCTCGGCGGCGGTGACGGACTGGGAGCGCTACCGGGGGTTCGAGCGGCTGTGAGCGGAGCGGAGGCACTTCCGGTTGGGGCGCTGAGCCCGGTCGAGCGTGCCGGCGAGGGTCCGTTCGAGCTGCACGACCCCTCGAGCGGCGAGGTGATCGGGACGGTCCTTCTCGCCGGCCGGGAGGAGGTCGACGCCACCGTCGAGCGCGCCCGGCGGGGAGCGCAGCGGTGGCGGAAGGTGGCGCCGGCCGACCGGGCACGCCTGTTGCGGCGCCTCGCCGACTCGATCGACGCCGCGTCGGAGGAGCTCGCCGCGCTCGAGGTGCGCAACGCCGGCCACCCGATCCGCGCCGCCCGCGCCGAGGTCGCCCAGGTGAGGGACGTCTTCGAGTACTACTCCGGCGCTCCCGAGCGCCAGATGGGGCAACAGATCCCCGTCGCCGGTGGGATCGACGTCACCTTCCACGAGCCGCTCGGGGTCGTCGCCGTCATCGTCCCATGGAACTTCCCGCTGCCGATCGCCTCCTGGGGCCTCGCCCCTGCCCTCGCCGCCGGAAACGCCGTCGTGCTCAAGCCGGCCGAGCTCACCCCGCTGAGCGCCCTCCGCCTCGGCGAGCTCGCGCTCGAGGCCGGGTTCCCGGAGGGCGTGCTGCAGGTGCTCCCCGGCTCGGGTGAGCTGGCCGGCCGGCGCCTCGCCGAGCATCCCGCGGTCGCCAAGATCTGCTTTACGGGCTCGACGAGGGCAGGCATGGACGTCGCGGTCCGGGCCGCCGCCGGGCTCAAGCGGGTGACGCTCGAGCTCGGCGGCAAGAGCGCCAACATCGTCTTCGCCGACGCCGACCTCGAGCTCGCCGCGTCGAGCGCGCCCGGCTCGGTGTTCGACAATGCCGGCCAGGACTGCTGTGCCCGCTCGCGCATCCTCGTCGAGCGGTCCGTCTACGACCGCTTCCTCGAGCTGCTGGAGCCGGCGGTGCGCGCCGTCAAGGTCGCCGATCCGAGGCTCGAGGAGTCCGAGATGGGCCCGCTCGTCTCGGCTCGCCAGCGCGAGGTCGTCGCCGCCCGGGTCGCCGGAGCGCAGGTCGCCATCAAGGGAGAGGCGCCTGGCGGCCCCGGCTACTGGTACCCGCCGACGATCCTCGCGCCGGTCTCCCCGGAGGAGGCCTGCTTCAGGGAGGAGATCTTCGGCCCGGTCGCCGTCGCCGTCCCCTTCGGCGACGAGGAGGAGGCGATCTCCCTGGCGAACGCGACGGACTACGGGCTGTCCGGCTCGATCTGGACCCGAGACGTCGGACGGGCGATCCGGGTCGCCAGGGGCGTCGAGTCGGGCACGCTCTCGGTCAACTCCCATTCCTCCGTCCGGTACTCGACGCCCTTCGGGGGCTTCAAGCAGTCGGGCATCGGGCGGGAGCTCGGCCCGGACGCCCTCGAGGCGTTCAGCGAGGTGAAGAACGTCTACATCTCGACGGACAGGTAGGAGGTCAGCACGGTGGCCGGTCGGCTGCAGGGAAAGGTGGCGGTCATCACGGGCGCGGCGAGCGGCATCGGGCGGGCGAGCGCGAAGACCTTCGCCGCCGAGGGCGCCCGGGTCGTGCTCGCCGACGTCGAGGACGGCCCCGGACGAGAGCTCGCCGAGTCGCTCGACTCGAGCTACGTCCACGCCGACGTCACCGACCCCGAGCAGGTCTCGGCCCTCTACCAGGCGGCGTCTGCCACCTGCGGGGGGATCGACGTGCTGTTCAACAACGCCGGGATCTCCCCGCCCGAGGACGGCTCGATCCTCGAGACCGACCTCGAGGCCTGGCGGCGGGTCCAGGAAGTCAACCTGACGAGCGTCTACCTCTGCTGCAAGCTCGGTATCCCCCACCTGCTCGAGCGCGGCGGGGGATCGGTCATCAACACGGCGTCGTTCGTGGCGGTCCTCGGCGCGGCCACCTCGCAGATCTCCTACACGGCGTCCAAGGGCGGCGTCCTCGCCATGTCCCGGGAGCTCGGCGTGGAGCTCGCTCGGCGCAACGTCCGCGTCAACGC
>JAJYNS010000024.1:8030-9907 GCA_021786195.1 Actinomycetes bacterium
CCGCCCGCGACGCCTTCGAGCTGGCGCTCGTCTCGGCATGCGAGGAGCGCGACCTCCCCCTGCTCGGGATCTGCCGGGGCCTGCAGCTCCTCAACGTCGCAAGGGGCGGGTCGCTCGTCCAGCACCTGGCCGATCCCGGCGAGTCGTACCACCTGGGGCGACCGGGGAGCTTCTCTCATCACCCGGTGCGGCTGGAGGAGGGGAGCGGGCTCGAGTCGATCTACCGCTCCCGGGGGGGCCGGGACCAGGTCGTCGCCTGCCATCACCACCAGGGGGTGGCCCGCCTGGGGACCGGCCTCGTCGTCTCGGCGACCGGCGGCGACGGGGTGGTGGAGGCGCTCGAGGCGCCGGGCTCCCGCTTCGTCGTCGCGGTGCAGTGGCACCCGGAGGCCGACGGCGACCCCGCGCTGTTCGAGGCGCTCGTCTCGGCCGCCTCCCCCGCTGCCCGGGCGGCGCCTGCGGGCGGCGCAGGGCGCGCCTAGCCCGAGCGGCCCGGCCCTGGGGCGGTCGGACGTCGCCGGCGCCCACCAAGGCATGATTGTGGCGGTGGCGGACCCGTTCCGAAGGGTCAGGCTCGGCCTGGGGGCGCTGGTCCTCGTCCTCGCCGTTGGCATCGTGGGGTTCCTGCTGCTCGGCCTGAGCCCGCTCGACGCCGTCTACCACACGGTGCTCACGATCACGACGGTCGGCCAGCTCGACGTCGCGGCCCTGCAGACCCGCGGGGCCAAGGTCTTCACCATCGTGCTGGTCCTCGTCGGGGTCGGGACGGCCCTGTTCACCTTCTCCGCGGTCCTCGAGGTGCTCGTCGAGGGCCACATGCGAGCGCTGATAAGGAGGCGAAGGATGGAACGCGAGATCGCGGAGATGACCGGCCACACCGTCGTCTGCGGTCTCGGGCGGGTCGGGCAGGAGGTCGCCCGGTTCCTCCTCGCCTCCGGCAGGCGGGTCGTGGCGGTCGACCGGGACGAGGGCCGGCTCGCCGCACTGGGGTGCCCCTTCGTCCTCGGCGAGGCGACCGACGACGACGTGCTGCTGAGGGCGGGGATCGAGCGTGCCGGTGCGCTCGTCGCGGCGCTCGACACCGATGCCGACAACTTGTTCGTCACGCTCGCCTGCAGGGCGATGCGCCCCGACCTGCAGATCATCGCCCGCGCCCGCAACGAGGCCTCGGAGCCGAAGCTGCGCCGTGCCGGGGCCGACCGCGTGGTGAACCCCCAGCAGCTCGGCGGCGACCGGATGGCGGCGTTCGTCGTCCAGCCCCATGTCGTCGAGTTCATGGATGTCGTCATGCACGACAACGAGATCGAGTTCCGGCTCGAGCAGTTCCTCGTCCCCGCCGGATCGGCGATCGCCGGCCAGTCGCTGCGCTCGGCCGGGGTCCGGGACCGCTCCGGCGCCCTCGTCCTCGCGTTGAGGCGCCCCGGCGGGGACTTCGTCACCAACCCGGCGGCCGAGACCGAGGTCGGCGCCGGCGACGTGATGATCGGGATCGGCACTCGCGACCAGCTCGAGCGCCTCGGGCAGATGGTCGCCTCCGCCGGGGGTCGCCCTGCCGGCGCCGCCGGCAGCAGGTAGCGTCACCCCGGGGCGGGACCGCTCCCCGGTGCCTCGCACGCACCGTCACTTGGAGGAGCTGCCATGGTCGGCGAGAAGGTCAGGCACTACCAGGGCAAGGGCACCGACCTCGCGGCGCTCGAGACGAAGATCGAGGACTACCTGAAGTCCGACGGCTTTGCCGTGCAGTCGTCGCCCTCGAGCTCGCAAGGGACCGTGATCCAGGCGAAGAAGGGCGGCTTCCTGCGCGGCATCGTCGACGCGGACCGGGCGCTCACCGTGATGATCTCGGGCGACGGCGACGACTTCACCGTGCGCTTCGG
>JAJYNS010000072.1 GCA_021786195.1 Actinomycetes bacterium
TAGGCGGCGGTCTGGGTCTGGGCGACGCTGAGCCCGAGGCCGTAGCGCGCCACCCAGAAGATCGCCCCGCTGGCCAGGAACAGCAGGGAGGCGAAGCCGAGGCCGGTGGTGACGAGCGAGCGCACCACCCAGCGGTCGGGTCGGGTGGAGGGCACCACGTTGTCCGCGTTGCCTGCATGCGCTGGTAGATGTTGCGGCTGCCCTTGATGGCCAACAGGATCTCGCCCAGGCCCTCCTTGGTGAGCACGAGGCTCGCGGAGGCCTTCGCCACGTCGGTGGCCGAGGCGCCGCCGGCGGCGAGGCGCTCGACGCCGGGCCTCGGCGGGGATCGCCAGATCCAAGGGGTCCTGGGTGGCCTCGTCGGAGGCTGCGACGGCGAGGGCCAACACCTCGTCGGGGCGCATGTCGCCGAGGGGGGGCGACGCTCTCGACGCTGAGGCGGTTCTCGGTGATGGTGCCGGTCTTGTCGACGCAGATGGCGTCCATGGTCGCCGCGTCCTCGATGGCCGACAGGCGGGTCGCGAGCACCCCGTGCCTCGACAGGTTGGCCGCGCCCATCGCGGCAGACATGGTGAACATCGCCGGCAGGGTGACCGGCACCGACGCCACGAGCAGCATCAGGGCGAACGGCAGGGTGTTCGACAAGGAGGTGCCCTTCCAGACCGCCGCGGCGATGACGATCGCGATCAGGACGGCGTCGAGGGCGAGGAGGTACTTGGCAATCGAGACGGTGAGCAGCTGCAGGCGCTTCGGGGCGCGGGCCAGCCGGACGAGCTGAGCGGTCTTGCCGAACTTGGTCCGCCCCGCGGTGGCGGTCACGACGCCGGTGGCCTCGCCCCGGGCGACCTGGGAACCGGCGTAGGCGCTGTCGCCGGCCCGGGCCTCGACCGGGAGCGACTCGCCGGTGAGCTGGGACTGGTCCAGGGAGACGACGCCGTCGGCGAGCGCGACGTCGGCGGGGACGACGTCCCCGGCCCGCAGGTAGACGACGTCGTCCGGGACGAGCTGCGCGGCGGGAATGGTCTGCCAGGCGCCGTCGCGGCGCGCCCGGGCGCTCACGCTCAGCTGCGAGCGCAGGAGCGCGACGGCCTTCTTGCCCCGGCGCTCCTGGTAGAAGCCGAGACCGGCCGAGAACACGAGCAGGGCGGCGATCACCCCGGCCTCGGCGTAGCGGCCGAGGACGAGGTCGATGACGACGGCGGCTTCGAGCATCCAGGGGATCACGCCCCAGAAGCGGTGCAGGAGGATGAACCAGGTGCGCGGCGGGGCCTCGACGACGGCGTTCGGCCCGAAGCGCTCGAGGCGCTCGGCGGCCTCCGCCGTGCTCAGCCCGCCCGGGGCGTTCCCGGCGGGTCCGACGACAGGGGGCGGGGCCGGGCTCGGGACCGGCGACTCGGTCGTGGCGATCTCCGGGTGCTCAACGAGATTTGACATGGCGCACCTCTTTCAACCTCGGCTCTTGTCACAGAGAGCCGCTGTGGTCGCTCATCCCGCTCGCCGCTCGGCAGGGGCGAAGGTCTCTTTCTCGCGCCCACTCGGTCCGCGCCCGGCCGCTGCCCCCTCGGCGCGGTTCGCGACGGGCACGCCTCCGCCCTCCCCGGCCGGCCCGCCCCGGGCCGTCTGGCGTTCCATCGCCGCCGCGTCCGAGGTGGCGGGCCAGGCAAGGCCGTGGCGCAGGAAGAGCATCAGCCGGCTCAAGCCGAGCAGCGCCGGCAGCTCGATGACCGGGCCGACCAGGATGGCGACGAGGACGAGGGGGTGGCCGGCGAAGGCGACGGCGGCGACCCCGATCACCGACTCGGAGTTGCGCGCCGTCGTCGTGAACACGAGCGTCGTGGTGTCGGCGTAGCCGAGGTGGAAGCGCCGTCCGACGGTGAGGCTGAGGGCGAACAGCCCCACGAAGAACAGCGAGATCACCGCGACGATGAGCCCGATGCGCACGAGACCGAGCCCGCTGAAGCTCGGCTGGAAGGCGAAGACTGTGACGACCAGCGCGGCGAGCGCCCACATTTTCGCCTCGCCGATGGCGTGCTTGTAGGCGCCGTAGACCCACTGGCGCCCCTTGGTGCGCTCGAGCAGGGTGCGCACGGCGTAGGCGAGGGCGAAGGGGGCGACGAGGTAGAGCCCGACGCTTCCGAGCAGCGTCGAGGCCGAGGTGGGCACAACCTTGCCGACGAGCAGCCACAGGTACAGCGGCAGCAGCAGGATCTGCAGCACGAGGTTCCACGGGAGCAGCGACACCCCCCAGGCGACGTCGCCCTCGGCGAGATCGGTGAAGA
This sequence comes from Actinomycetes bacterium, assembly GCA_021786195.1. GTDB lineage: Bacteria > Actinomycetota > Acidimicrobiia > Acidimicrobiales > Bog-793 > JAKAOD01. The sequence continues at coordinate 2,280 of JAJYNS010000072.1, forward strand.
TCAGGTACCAGCCGATGCAGGGCGTGAGGGTGTAGAGGATGACCCCGGCCCAGATGTCGTGGTAGTGGCGCAGCACCAGCCAGCCGAGCGCCCACGCGAAAGCCGGGGTGAACACGAAGTTGGTGAGCAGCGCGAGGCCGGTCGGCCTCAGCTTCTTGAAGGCGACGCCGACGTCTCTCACCTCGACGAAGGCCATCACGGCGAACATCACCGCGAACACCGCCAGGTCCGACACCCAGTCCCAATGGACCAGCCGGCCGTCCACCAGGCGGTTGGCCACGATCCCGACCGCGATCGCAGCGATGAGCACGAAGGGCTTGGTCTCGTCGCGGACCGACAGCCTGGCGCGCGTCGCGCCGGGCTCGGGCATCAGGCGGCCCCTCCCTCTCGCATCTCCGGACGCTCGCCCGAGGTCGCCTCGAGGTGGGTGGCCGGCGAGCCCAGGGCCTCGGCCGGGCTCGCCGCCGCAGCCTGCGCCAAAGATGCGCCCGCGGCCAGCGGCGCCGCAGCCGGCGCCGCTTGGGCCGTGGCCGGGCCGGCTGCGGTGGCGGGCTCGGGAGGCCGCAACAGCCCTCGGGCGGCGACGTAGCCGACCAGCGCGACGAGTGCCGCGAAGACCACGGCGGCGAAGATCGAGAAGGCCGCGGTGTAGCTGACCGAGGTGGCGACCAGCCCGACGATCGGCATGAACGCCGCCATGATCATCATCCCCGAGGAGAAGAAGGCGGTCGACGAGGCGACCTCGTGGGCCTTGAAGGTGGTGTTCGCCACCTGGAGGCCGATCGGCCAGAGCATCCCCTCGGGGATCCCGGCCAGGGGGAAGACGAGGTAGAAGAGACCGTGGACCGCCGGGGTGAGCGCGAGGGCGAGGGCGGCGGCCGCGGCGAAGCCCATGGCAACCACCATCACCGCCACCGTGTTCGTGATCGGGGAGCGCACCATGACGACGAAGCGGGCGCCGACGTTGAACACGAACATCAACGCCACCAGGTAGAAGATCTCCCGGGCCGAGAGGCCGAGGGTCTTGCCGTAGAGGACGCCGAAGGAGAGGACGATGAAGTAGGGAACCTTGTTGCCGAGCGCCGCGATGAGCGAGGCGTTGAAGGTGGCGTTCTTGTTGAGGAACAAGAACGCGAGGCCGCTCGGGCCGCGCGCGCCGTCGTCGGCGCGATGCCCTACGTACTTCAGTCCCAGGTTGCCTCTCATCGGGACGAGCAGGAGCGCGGCCACCCCGGCCATGATGGCGAAGAGGGCGAAGATGTCCTTGATCCCTAGCACCCCGATCAGCACGCCGGTGGTGAACGGGGCGATGATGAGCGCCGTCGACACCCAGAAGGAGAACCCTGCCTGGTCGACCTGGCGCTGGGCGGGCTCGACGGAGGCCATGCCGGCCATGGTCATGAGCGCGTCCATGTAGATCCCGGTCAGCAGCCCGTCAAAGGTCATCAGCACGTCGACTTCGACCGTGCCGTGGACGACCAGGTACAGCGGCATGGTCGCGCCGAGCGCCACCAGGCAGACCGCCACCGCCCCCCGCAGGCGGGCCGGGGGCAGGCGGTGCACCAGGAACGCGGCGAGGCCGAATGCGACGCCGAAGAGCGCGAAGGCGATCCCGGTGGCCGTCGCGTCCATGCCGAAGCGCCCGGTCGCGTAGCCGATGCTCGTCTGGTAGAACTGCAAAAGGTAGCGGGACAAGAACGCGGCGGCGATGACCAGCCACTCGGTCGCGCTGATGAGCCCGACGGCGAGACCGACCTTCCGGACGTTGAACCGGCGGGACTTGGCGCTGCTACTCGTGCTCGTGGTCATCTGCGTTCCTCCTCCTCATTTCGCCCGACGGCTATCCGGGGGTGCTCAGGTGCCCACCGCGGCAACCTGGGGCGCAACGCCGGCCCCAGGCGCCTCGAGCATCTCGGCGATGCACAGCCCGAGGTCCAGCAGCGCGGAGGTGCAGGGGTCGACCAGGTGGTAGTAGACGAAGTTGCCCTCCCGGCGGGAGGCGATCACCCCTTGGTCCGCCAGGCGCTGCAGCTGGTTGGAGACGGCCTGTGGCTGGAGCCCGACCGCCGAGGACAGGTCGGTCACGTTCCTTTCCTCGAAGCGGGCCAGCTCATGCAGCAGCCGCAGCCGGGTGTCGTTCGCCAGCACCTTGAACAGCCGCGCGGCCCGAGCCGCCAGGTGCGTCGGCACGAGGGGCCGCTCGGCGAGAGGAAGTCGGTTGGCGTCGCAGGCGGCCGTCACCGCCCGGATCAGGGTTGGGATCTCGGCAGAGGAGTACTCCATGCCTCTATATTACATGGAACGGTGTAATCGTGTCGCATCTTTCGCGGAACGCGGCGCCCCAGCGGCCGGAGGTGCCGGCTTGAGCTCGAGCGTGGCCGGCCGTGAAAGGACCTTCTCGGGCCAGAAGGGCACGCGGACGCTCGACGCCGCCGGCGTCTCGAGTCGAGACCGTCGGGGCGGTGTCCTCGTCAGGTCGCTGCCTCGAGGTGCGGCGCGACGACAGCTCGTCGTGCGAGGTGGCCGCTCAGCTCGTGGGGCCGGCAGGGATCGAACCTGCGACCCAGGGATTATGAGTCCCCTGCTCTGACCACTGAGCTACGGCCCCGCACGTCCGGTGGAGCTCCGGGGGAGAGACTCGAACTCTCAACCCTGCGGTTAACAGCCGCATGCTCTGCCAGTTGAGCTACCCCGGAATGTCCGTCGCGCGCCCGCGACCCCGGAGAGACTAGCCGGCCGGCCCGCCTCCGGCGGCGGGTTGGCGCACCTTGCGGACCGACCGGCCCGGCGCGCCCCGAGGCGTGCCGGGCCGGTCGCTCAGGATCAGCTGAGCGGGCCGACCGGGATGACGGTCCGCTTCCAGGTGGCGTTCGTGACGCCGGCGAACGAGGCGTACCAGGCGGCCGCGCCGGTGACGAGGCCGACATAGCCGGCGATCTCCTTCACCATGTGGTAGCCGCCGACGTTCCCGCCGAGCTGGCCGACCGTGAGGAGGATGAAGGTGGTGGCGAGCGTGAGGAACACGAACAGCACCGCCATGTTCGTCTTCGCCGCCGCCAGGCACATGTAGGTCGTGAAGATCGACCACATGAGCAGGTAGAAGCCGATGGCGTCGTTGGCGCCCCCGGTGGTCAGGCCGGCGAGCCACCAGCGGGCGAGGACGTAGTAGGAGATCCAGAACGCGCCGTAGGACGTGAAGGCGAGCGCGCCGAAGGTGTTCCGGTTCCGCACCTCCCACATGCCCGCCAGGAGCTGGGCCGCCCCGCCGTAGAGCAGCGCCAGCGGGAGCACCGCGTTGCCCGCCGCGCCGCCGATCGCGCCGGCATTGACCAGGCTTAGCAGCACAGTCGTCATGGCGAATCCCGCCAGGCCGATCGGAGCGGGGTCGGCGATGCCGGAAGTGACCGTCGCCTCGACCGCCATGGGTTTCTGGCCAGTCGACGAACCGTGCCCAGCGTCAGGGTCGCTCATCGAATTGTTCCCCCTTCTTGTCGCACTCTGCCGTAGCTGTCCGCCAACCGGTCCCCTCGCTCCCGGCTGGCGCCGATCAATGCGCCCGAGTACCTCTCGGGCATCTCACCTCCTTTCCTCCGTCGTCCCACCCGGGGCCGGGGTGCGCCCCGGCGTCACCCCTCAACTGCGTGCCGGTCGCAGGCCGGGGCAGGTCAGGTGCCGGGGGCCGGTCGCCCGGCTCAACCTGTCGCCGCCCGTCCCGCCTTCGCGCGCTCGACGATGTCTTGGACCACCCCGGCGTCGGCGAGGGTGGTCAGGTCTCCGAGCTCGCGCCGCTCCGAGATGTCGCGCAGCAGCCGGCGCATGATCTCTCCCGAGCGGGTCTTCGGCAGCTCGTCGGCGAAGACGACCGACGACGGCCGCGCGATGGCGCCGATCTTGCGCGAGACGTGCGCCCGCAGCTCCTCGGCGAGGTCGTCGTCGGCTTCCACGACCGAGCGCAGCGTCACGAAGGCGGTGATCGCCTGGCCGGTCTCCGGGTCCGAGCGACCGACCACGGCGGCCTCCGCGACCGCGGGGTGGTCGACGAGCGCCGACTCGACCTCCAGGGTCGAGATGCGGTGACCTGACACGCACATCACGTCGTCGACTCGACCGAGCAGCCAGAAGTAGCCGTCCGAGTCGCGCTTGGCCCCGTCGCCGGAGAAGAAGACCCAGCGCCCCTCCTCCGGCCGGGAGAAGCGGCGCCAGTAGGTCTCGAAGAACCGCTCCTCGTCGCCGTCGATGCCGCGGAGCATCCCCGGCCAGGGCTCGGTGATGACGAGGTAGCCGCCCTCCCCGGGGGCGACGCTGCGGCCCTGTCCGTCGACCACGTCGGCGGCGACCCCCGGCAAGGGGAGCGTCGCCGACCCCGGCTTGGTCGTCGTCACGCCGGGCAGGGGCGCGATGACGAGCCCCCCGGTCTCGGTCTGCCACCAGGTGTCGACGACCGGGCAGCGGCCGCTGCCGACGATGTCCCGGTACCACATCCACGCCTCGGGGTTGATCGGCTCTCCGACCGTGCCGAGCAGCCTCAGGCTGGACAGGTCGTGCCTCGCGAGGTAGGAGTCGCCCCACTTCATGCAGGTCCGGATCTCGCTCGGCGCGGTGTACATCGTGGTGATGCCGTAGCGCTCGACCGTGTCCCAGACGCGGTCCTTGTCCGGATGGCTCGGCGCGCCCTCGTAGAGCACCGACGTGGTGCCGTTGGCGAGCGGCGCGTAGACGGCGTAGCTGTGGCCGGTGATCCAGCCGATGTCGGCGGTGCACCAGTAGATGTCGTCCTTCTCGTGGACGTCGAAGACCATCGAGTGCGTCGTCGTGACGTAGGTCAGGTACCCGCCGCAGGTGTGGACGATGCCCTTGGGCTTCGCCGTCGTCCCCGAGGTGTGGAGGATGAAGAGCACGTCCTCGGCATCGCACTCCGTCGCCGGGCGCCAGGGCGGGTGCGCCGAGACGAGCTCGTCGTAGTAGTGGTCCCGGCCGGGCAGCATGGGGACGTCGCCGCCGGTCCGGCGGACGACGAGGACGTGGCGGACAGACGGCGCACGCGAGAGCGCCTCGTCGGCCGTCGCCTTGAGCGGCACGACCTGGCCGGCTCGCCAGGCGCCGTCACAGGTGACGAGCACCTTCGCGCCGGCGTCGGCGATCCGGTCGGCGAGGGCCTCCGCGGAGAAGCCGCCGAAGACGACGACGTGGGGGGCGCCGAGCCGTGCGCATGCGAGCATCGTCGCCGGGAGCTCGGGCACCATCCCCATGTAGAGCGCCACGCGGTCACCCTTTTGCACGCCGAGCGCCGCAAGCGCGTTGGCCAGCCGGCAGACCTCGGCGTGCAGGGAGCCGTAGGTGATGATCTTGCGATCTCCGGGCTCGCCCTCCCAGTAGTAGGCGACTCGGTCGGCGTGCTCGGGAAGGTGGCGGTCGAGGCAGCTCTCGGTCACGTTGAGCCTCCCGCCGGCGAACCAGCGGGCGAAGGGCGCCCTCGACCAGTCGAGGACCTCGTCCCACCTACGGCGCCAGACGAGCCGCTCGGCCTGCTTCGCCCACCAGGCCAGGACGTCGGCGCGCGCCTCGCGGTAGACGTCCCCGGATCCGACGACCGCCCGCCGGTTGAGCCCGTCCGGCGGCGGGAACCTCCGCTGCTCGTCGAGCAGGGCCTCGATCGTCTGGCGTGCGTCGCTCATGAGGCGCCCCCGCTTGCTCCGCCGGGCCGGTGATGCCCGGGCCGCACGCGACGCCGTGGCACACGCCTGACGGCACCCCCGCGAGCACTCAGCCTTGTTGGCATGGACTGGCCCTGTTATACGGTCCGGCGCCCCGGCTGCACAAGGGTAGGAGGCAGGCGGCGCGACCTGCCACGAGAACGCAACACTTCGGCCACCTGCTCGCAATCGAGGGCGGTCCCCGGCCAGGCAGGCCCAAGCTCGCGGACCTGCAGGGTGGGCGTGCGGCCTCAGTCGGCCTCGAGGTAGTCGCGAAGCGGCCTCGACAGCGTCGGTTGCCGAAGCTTCGCCAGGGTCTTCGTCTCGATCTGCCGGACCCGCTCGCGTGTCACTCCGAAGATGCGCCCGACCTCCTCGAGCGTCCTGATGCGACCGTCGTCCAGCCCGAAGCGGAGGCGCACGACCTCCTGCTCGCGCTCGGACAGCTCGCACAGCGCCCGCTGGACCGCCTCGTTGAGCAGCACCCGCGTCGCCGCGTCGACCGGGACCTCGGCGCCCTGGTCCTCGATGACGTCCGAGAGGCTGAAGTCCTCCTCGTCCCCGATCGGCTGCTCGAGCGAGACGGTGTCCTGGCTGATCCGCTGGATCTCTCGGACCCGCTCGACGGGGAACTGCAGCCGGAGCGCGACCTCCTCGATCGACGGCTCCCTGCCGAGCTCCTGGGAGAGCTGGCGCTGGGCCCGAAGCACGCGGTTGATCGTCTCGACCATGTGGACCGGGATGCGGATCGTGCGTGCCTGGTCCGCGACGGCCCTCGTGATGGCCTGGCGGATCCACCAGGTGGCGTAGGTCGAGAACTTGAAGCCCTTGCGGTAGTCGAACTTCTCGACAGCGCGCATCAGGCCGAGGTTGCCCTCCTGGATGAGGTCCAAAAAGGCCATGCCCCGGTTGCGGTAGCGCTTGGCGATCGAGACGACGAGCCTGAGGTTCGCCTCGGTGAGCAGGTCCTTGGCCTCCTGGCCCTCGGCGACGAGGCGCTCGGCCGCCCGGCGCTCCTCGGGGTCCTGCGCGTCGAGCACGCCCTCGCGCTTCCAGGTCTCCAGCCGGGCCGCGGCCTGCTGGCCGAGCTCGATCCGCTTCGCGCACAGCACCTCGAGGTCCGCCGAGAGCAGCGAGACGCGTCCGATCTCGCGGAGGTAGGCGCGAACGGTGTCCGCCGCGGGCGAGCCCGCCGGGCCCTGCAGCCCGGCACCTCGGAGGGAGCGGAGCGCCGCGCCCTCCGCGTCGCCGCCGTCGATCAGGTCGATGCTCCCCAACCTCAACCGTCCCTCTCACGCCGCGCCAACCACGCTACCAACCGCCTCGCGGCCTCGATCGCGGCGTCGCCGGGCGCGGGCCGGTCCGGGGCCTCCCGCAGCAGCTCGAGGTCGAGCTGCACGCTGCTCGGCGCCTCGAGCAGGCTCGCCTCGACCGCCGGGTCCTGCTGGCGGGCCGCGAGGCGAGCCTCGCGCTTCAAGGCGGCGAGGGCGCGCTCCGCGGCGATGCGGCAGAGCGCGAGGTAGGTCCCGAGCGGGTCCGCGTCGTCCTCGAGGTCGGCCGCCCCGAGCCTGGTGAGCAGCTCGGCCGCCTCCGGCTGGGCGTTGGCGACCGCCTCGTGCAGCTCGGAGGCGTTCTCGAGCGCCGAGAACGCCTCCCGCTGCAGCGGGTCGGTGAACAGCACGGCCTCGAGCAGGCCGGCGACCTCCGAAGGGCGATGGATCGCGAGGGCGAGGGCCTCCAGGCCCGCCCTCGGCCCCGACGGCCCCGGGCGGCCGCGAGAGGGCGCCGGCCGGCCGGCGCCCTCGGACGGCCGGCGCCCGGCCGCGACGGGCCCGCCGCCTCGCGCCTCGGCGGCGGCCTTGCGGCGGTCACCCCGCTCGGGACCATCCGGCCGACCCCGCTCGGCGATCCGGAGCCGCCGCTGCTCGAGCAGGGGCCGGAGCCGCTCGGGGTCGTGCTGGGTCCTGTCGGCCACCTCGACGAGGTACTGGTCCCTCACGAGCTCGCTCGGGTGCTCGGCGATGGCATCCAGGGCGGTCTCGGCCGCCCGGGAGCGCCCTTCGGGCGAGCGGAGGTCCAACGCCTGCAGGGCGCGGTCGACCTCGAAGGCGAGGAAGGGCCGGGCCGCGGCGACGGCCCCGACGAGGGCCTCGGGATCGAGCCGTGCGAGGTCGGCGGGGTCCCTCCCCGCGGGCAGGGCGGCCACCGCGAGCTCGACGTCGTGGCTGCGCTCCCACTCGTACAGGCGAGCCGCGGCGCTCTGGCCGGCGGCGTCGGCGTCGAAGGCGAGCACGACCCTGCGGGCGAAGTTGGAGAGCAGGCGGAAGTGCTCCTCGGTCAGGGCGGTGCCGCAGGTGGCGACGGCGCGGGGCACGCCGGCCTGGAAGAAGCCGATCACGTCGGTGTAGCCCTCGCAGACGACGACCTCCCCGGTGCGGGCCACCTCGGCCTTGGCCCAGTTGAGGCCGTAGAGGGTGCGGCGCTTCTGGTAGACGGAGGACTCCGGTGAGTTGCGGTACTTCGGCCCCTGGTCCTGGTGCCCTCTGGCCAGCTCGGACGGGAGCACCCTGCCGCCCAGCGCGATCGCTCTACCCCCGGCGTCGAAGATCGGGAAGATCACGCGCTCGGCGAAGGCGTCCCGGAGCCGGCCGTGACCGGACCAGGCGAGCCCCGCCTCGACGAGGACCCCGGGCGGCAGGTCGATCGAGCGGACGAGGTCCTCACCGGCCGGGCCGGCCCAGCCCAGGCGGAACTGGCGCACGATCGCAGCGTCGTAGCCCCGGGCGCGCAGGTACTGGCGCGCCCTTCCCGCGTCGGGGCCGGACAGGAGCCGCTCGTGGTAGTGCTCGACGGCCCTCGACAACGCCTCGTAGAGCAGCTTCCTGCGACCGCGCTCGACGCCGGCTCGCCCGTCCTGGTCGTCTCGGACCACGATCCCGGCTCGGGCGGCCAGGCGCTCCACCGCCTCGACGAAGTCGCAGCCCTCGACGGCCCGCACGAAGCTGATCGCGTCCCCGGCGGCCCGGCAGCCGAAGCAGTAGTACAGCCCGGTCTCGGGGTTGACGCTGAAGGAGGCGGTGCGCTCGGCGTGGAAGGGGCAAAGCCCGACGAAGCGGCGCCCGACGCGCTTCAGCGCCGTGTGCTCGCCGACGACGGCAACGAGGTCGGTCGCAGACCTGACCTTGGCGACGTCCTCGTCGGGGATCGGCATCGCCCCGGACGCTATCCCCGGCGGCTGCCGATGCCGGCGGCCCGATCGGCTGCTAGGCCCCGAGACGCTCCGAGAGGTGCGCGAGGAGGCCGTCTATGCCGATGCGCGCTTGGGCCGTCGTGTCCCGGTCCCGGACGGTGACCGCCCGGTCGGAGAGGCTGTCGAAGTCGACCGTCACGCACAACGGCGTGCCGATCTCGTCCTGGCGCCGGTAGCGCCTGCCGATCGACTGGGTGTCGTCGCGCTCGCACTGGAAGCGCGAGCGGCAGGCCTTGGCGACCTCGTCGGCGAGCTCGAGGAGCTCGGGCTTTCGAGACAGCGGGAGCACGGCGACCTGGTAGGGCGCGATGCGAGGGTGCAGGCGGAGCACCACCCGGCGCTCCCCGCCGACCTCGTCCTCGTCGTAGGCCGCGAGCAGGAAGGCCATCATCGCCCTCGTGGCCCCCGCCGCCGGCTCGATGACGTAGGGGACGTAGCGCTCGCCGGTCGCCTGGTCGAAGTGCTCGAGCCTCACGCCGGAGTGGGCCGAGTGCGCCTTGAGGTCGAAGTCGGTGCGGTTGGCGATCCCCTCGAGCTCCCCCCAGCCCCAAGGGAAGCTGAACTCGACGTCGGTCGCCGCCGCGGCGTAGTGGGCGAGCTCCTCCGGCACGTGCGAGCGGAGCCGGAGGAGCCGGTCGGGGATGCCGTAGCGCTTGTACCAGGCGAGCCGCTCGGCGCACCAGTACTCGAACCAGCCCGGCGCGTCGGCGGGGCGCACGAAGTACTCCATCTCCATCTGCTCGAACTCCCGCGTCCGGAACACGAAGTTGCCGGGGGTGATCTCGTTGCGGAAGCTGCGGCCGATCTGCGCGATGCCGAAGGGCGGACGGCGCCGGGTCGTCGACTGCACGTTGGCGAAGTTGACGAACATGCCCTGGGCCGTCTCCGGGCGCAGGTAGGCGATCGAGGAGTCGTCCTCGACCGGGCCGACGAAGGTCTTGAACATGAGGTTGAACGGCCGGGCGTCGGTGAGGTCCTTCGAGCCGCAGCTCGGGCAGGTGCCATCGATCTGGTCGGCGCGCCAGCGCTCGTGGCAGTTCCTGCAGTCGACGAGCGGGTCGGCGAAGGTGGCGAGATGGCCCGAGGCCTCCCACACCTTCGGGTTGGTGAGGATGGCCGCCTCGATCGGCACGACGTCGTCGCGCTCTTGGACCATCGCCCGCCACCACGCCTCCCGCACGTTGCGCAGCATCAAGGTGCCGAGCGGCCCGTAGTCGTAGGTCGAGCGGATGCCCCCGTAGATCTCGGCGGAGGGGAAGACGAAGCCGCGGCGCTTGCACAGGTTGACGACGGCGTCGAAGAGGTCCTCGGGCATGGGCGCAGGCTACTCGGCGCTGCCCCCGGCACCGTAGGGCGACAGGGGGTTGTGCGCCGTGCGGAGCCTTCGGTCGAGATGCCGCTCCACCGCGAGCAGGCCGAGCCGCTCCACCTCGTCGTCCGAGGCGTGCTCGCCCTCCCCGAGGACGCCCCGCAGGCCGCCGCCGAGGATCCGCTGCACGATCCCGACGCTCTCCTCGCCGACGGCCTGTCCACGCCGGCACCGCCGGCAGAGGAAGCCCCCCTCGGCCGGGTCGAAGGCGACGAGGGGGCCGGGACAGCCGCAGGTGGCGCAGGAGTCGACCACCGGAGAGACCCCCTCGACGGCGAGGAACCTCCAGAGGAAGCCGGCGAGGACGAGCGTCGAGCTGCTCGTCGAGAGCGTCCGGAGCGCCCCGAGCAGCAGGGCGAAGAGCTCCGGGGCGGCATGGCGCTCGGCCGAAGCCTGGTCGGCGACCTCGAGCATCGTCATCGCCGGCCCGAGGCGCGAGAGGTCCTCTCGCAGGCTCCGGAAGGGCTCGAGGATCTCGACCTGGGTGATCACATCGAGCTCGCGCCCTCTCCAGCAGAGCATCGTGACGTGGCCGAGCGGCTCGAGCCTCGCGCCGATCCTGCTCTTCGTCCGGCGGACGCCCTTGGCGACGCCCCGGACCTTGCCGTGCTCGGGGGTGGCCAGGGTCACGATGCGGTCGGCCTCGCCGAGGCGCGTCGTCCTCAGCACGATGCCCTCGTCCCGGTAGAGCGCCACAGGGTCAGGACCCCCGGATGCGTCCCCCGACGATGATCACGCCGAGGCCGGCGACGACGAGCGCCACGAGGAAGAGCGCCGGCTTGAAGCCGATCGCGGCGAGGAAGGTGAGGAAGCCGAGCGTCGCCAGGCCGAGCACGGCCCCGCTCAGCCTGCCGGAGTGCTCCCAGAGCCAGCGCTGCCGGGCCCCCGCCTGAGGGCCGCCCGGCCCCGGCGCGCCGTCCCCGCTCGTGGTGCTCACCGCAGCACCCCCCCGTAACGGCGGCTGCGTCCCTGGTACTCACGGATCGCCTGGTAGAGGTGCTCCTCTCGGAAGTCGGGCCAGAGCACGTCGGTGAAGACGAGCTCCGAGTAGGCGAGCTCCCACAGGAGGAAGTTCGATATGCGGTACTCGCCCGAGGTCCGCACGACGAGGTCGGGGTCGGGCATGTCGGGGAAGTACATCCGGGAGCGGATCGCCCGCTCGTCGACCCTGCGCTCGGGCACGCCGTCTCTGACGAGGGCTCGCACGGCGTCGACGATCTCGGCCCTGCCGCCGTAGTTGAAGCAGATCGTGAGCGTCATCCGGCGGTTGCCCGCAGTGAGCGCGGCGGCCTCGTCCATGTGGCGCAGCAGCCGCTTCGGGACCCGCCAGTCGCGCCGCCCGGCGAAGCGGACCCGAACCCCCTTGTCGTTCAGCTCGTCGCGATGACGCCGGAGGATCCCCTCGTTGAAGTGCATCAGGTAGCGCACCTCGTCCGCGGGACGGCGCCAGTTCTCCGTCGAGAAGGCGTACATCGACAGCCAGGCGACCCCGACGGCGAGGGCGCCGTCGATCGCCCGCATGATCGCCGCCTCGCCAGCGGCGTGGCCCTCGGTCCTCGGCAGGCCCCGGGCCCTTGCCCAGCGCCCGTTTCCGTCCATCACGCAGCCGACGTGCGCCGGGACCCGATCGGGGTCGATGCCTTCAACCGCCACGGCGGCGAAGTTACTCGCCTCCGTCCGCGTCCCCGGTCGCAGGGCCGCGCCGCTGACGGGCCGTCCACGTGGCGACGAGGTCTCGAGCCTCCTCGGGGCGCCCCTCGGCGAGCAGGCTGCGCAACGGCCCGTCGAGCAGCGCTCGCCAGGGCAGGCCAGCCGTCGAGCGCCCTTCGGCGCGCAGCTGCGCCCTCGCCTGACCGACGAGGTCGGCCGCGGCCGAGACCTCGTCGCCGAGCAGCGCGGCGACGAGGTCTCGCACCCAGGCGGCGACGGCAGGGCTGGACCCCCCGGTCGTGACGGCGACGGTCACCGCTCCCCGCCGGAGCGTCGCCGGGAGGAAGAACGAGCAGGCCTCGGGGTCGTCGGCCACGTTGACGAGGACCCCGGCGGCTCGAGCCTCCGAGGCGACGGCCCGATCCAGGCGTCTGTCGCCGGTCGCGGCGACGACGAGCGCGAACCCAGCGGCCTCGCCCGGTCGCAGGGCGCGCCGCTCGAGGCGTGCCGGCGGGGAGCCGAGCCCGGGATCGACCTCCGCGGCCGAGTCGCCGGTGACGACGGTGACCTCCGCACCGGCGGCGACGAGGCCGTCGGCCTTGTCCCGGGCGAGCCGGCCGGCGCCGACGACGAGGCAGGGTCGCCCGGAGAGGCGGAGGGCGACGGGGTAGACGGGGTGGACGGGGTGGACGGGGGAGGCGCTAAACATGACTTGGAGGGTCAGGATATAATCCTGACTCCAGAAGTCAACTATTGACCCCTCCGACCCGCAGGCGGCGCCGGGCGTCGCCGGCGGAGCGGGCGCGGCGGAGGCCGGCGGCGTCGCCGTGCCCGAGCCCAGCGCGAGCAGCCGGTCGGACACCGCCTGACGAGGAACGGGAGCTAACGTGAGGACGAACGTGGAGCACATCGTCGATCCCGCCCTGCCGGGCAGCCTCGTGCCGCCCGCCGCAACGGGCTCGGCACCCGAGGTGCTGTCCGGTTCCCCGAGCCCCGAGCTCGCTGCCGAGATGCGGGAGGTGGGCGAGCGCCTCGAGGGTGCGGAGCCGGCCGAGGTGCTGTCCTGGGCGGTCGAGCGCTTCGGCGACGGCCTCGTGCTCGCGTCCTCGTTCCAGGACTGCGTGCTCGTCGACCTGGCCGTGGCCGTCGAGCCGAGGATCCGGGTCGTGTTCCTCGACACCGGGTTCCACTTCCCCGAGACGCTGGCCTACCTCCGTCGGATCGAGCGCCGTTACGGCCTGAACCTCCTCGTCGTCGAGCCCGAGCTGCCGCCGGACGTCGCGCCCTGCGGCACGCCCGGGTGCTGCCAGCTGCGCAAGGTCGAGCCGCTCTCCCGGGCGCTCGCCGGTGCCAAGGCCTGGGTGACGGGCTTGAAGCGCGTCGACACCCCGGAACGGGCGAACGCGCCGGTCGTCGGCTGGGACGGCACGAAGCGCCTCGTGAAGGTCAACCCGATCGCGGCCTGGACCGAGGACGACGTCGAGCGCTACATCGTCGACCGCGGCCTGCCCCGGCACCCGCTCAGCTACGTCGGCTACGCCTCGATCGGGTGCGCGCCGACGACGAGCCCCGTCGCCGAGGGCGACGACCCTCGCGCCGGTCGATGGCGCGGCAGCGACAAGACGGAGTGCGGTCTGCACCTCTGAGCCCGCCGACGGCGTCGGGAGCGAAGAGGCGCAGATGGAGCCGGTCACCCCGTTCCGGCACGGCACCGAGCTGAGCCAGCAGGAGATCTGGAAGCTCGAGCGCCACCCCCTCGAGGTCGAGGCGTCGGTGCGCGAGCGCTACGCGGTCCTCGGCCCGGGTGAGATCGAGCGCGTCCCGGGGGAGCTCGAGCGGCTGAAGTGGGTGGGCATCTACCCCCAGCGCCAGGGGGGCGACGCGTTCATGCTGCGCGTGAAGGTCCCCGGCGGGCTGCTTCGCGCCGAGCAGGCGAGGCGGATCGGCGAGATCGTCGACGAGCTCGCCCACGGGCCGCAGGCGCACCCGGTCTGGGGAGACCGCTACTGCGACATCACGACCCGCCAGACGATCCAGCTCCACTGGCTTCGCATCGAGGACGTCCCGCGGGTCTGGGACCGGCTGGCCGAGGTCGGGCTGACCACGGTGCAGGCCTGCGGCGACTCGGCTCGCAACGTCACCTGCTGCCCGGTCGCCGGGGTCGACGCCGAGGAGGCCTTCGACGCCGGCCCGGTCGCGGCGGCGATCTCGCGCTATTTCACCGGGAACCGTGAGTACGCCAACCTGCCGCGCAAGTTCAAGATCAGCGTCACGGGCTGCCTGGAGGACTGCGCCCGCGCCGAGATCAACGACGTCGCGCTCTGGCCCGCCCGGCTGCCCGGTGGCGAGCTCGGCTTCAACCTCCTCGTCGGGGGCGGCCTGTCCGACGGGCCGCGCATGGCGAGCGACGTCGACGTCTTCGTCGCCCCGGCCGACGCCGTCGAGTGCGTGCGGGCGATCGCCCAGCTCTACGGCGAGCTCGGCAACCGGGAGAACCGGGGGGTCAACCGGATGCGCTACCTCGTCGAGGAGCTCGGGCCGGAGCGTTTTCGCGACGAGCTCGAGTCCCGGGCACGCTTCGAGCTGCGGCCGGCCGGAGAGGCCCTCACCCGCCGGCACCGAGGCGACCACGTCGGGGTCCACCGCCAACGCGGCGGGGGAGCGCGCGGGCCGCTCCACTACGTCGGCTGCTCCGTGCTCCTCGGCCGCCTCCCCGGCCGAGACCTCGTCCGCTTCGCGGACCTCGCGGCACGGCTCGGCGACGGCACGCTCCGCCTCACGACCGACCAGAACCTGATCCTCACCGGGATCGCCGAGGCGGACCTTGGGGTGCTGGAGGCCGAGGAGGTGGTCCGCCGGCACTCGCCCTCTCCCGGCCCGTTCTCCCGAGGCGCCCTCGCCTGCACCGGGAGCGAGTTCTGCCGCTTCGCCGTCGTCGAGACCAAGGCGCGCGCCGCGGCCTGGGCGGCAGAGCTCGACCGTCGCTTCGCGGGCCGCCTCGGGGACGCCCCGGTCCGCATGCACCTCTCCGGCTGCTCGGCCTCCTGTGCCCAGCCACAGGTCGCGGACGTGGGCTTCCGGGGGGCGACGGCCCATGTCGGCGGGGAGATCGTCGAGGCGGTCGACGTCGGCGTCGGCGGCAGCCTCGGGCTCGACGCCCGCTTCGCCCGTTGGGCGGCGGGCGCCCTGCCCGCCGAGGACGTCCCCGCCGCCCTCTCCCGCCTGATCGAGCGCTTCCTCGCCGAGCGCCGCCCGGGAGAGGAGCTCCACAGCTACGCCCGGCGCCTCGGCGAGGCGGCGCTGGCTTCGCTGATCGACCACCGGCCCCCCCGCCATGCCGGCGCCTCGCCAGGGCGGGCGAGCCGGCAGGAGTCAGGAAGGGGGCAGGCGTGAGCGACCTCGCCGCGAGGAGCGAGCTGGGCCCACCGACCACCGGCACGGCCGTCGTGACCGGCCGGGCGCACGAGGGGAGGGGGCGGGCGAAGGCCAAGCTCCAGGGCGCCCAGCCGCCGTTCCGGCTCCGAGCCGCGATGAGCGGGATGGGCGAGGCGCCGGGCAAGGTGTGGTTCTTCGAGCTGGCCGCCGCCGTCATCGACGCCGACCGCTGCGTGCGCTGCGGTGCCTGCGTCGCGGCATGCCCCTCCGACTCCATCGGCGTCGGGCGAGACGACCTGCCGTTGCTCGTGAAGATGTGCACCGGGTGCTCGCTCTGCTGGGACTTCTGCCCGAGAGGCGGCCTGCGCTACGAGACGACCTGGCGCCTCGCCGCTCCCGGCGGTCCAGGCCCGGAGGCCGACCTCCCCCCGATGCTCACCGGCGACCCGGACGACCCGTGCGGCGCGGGCGACCTCGGTGCGCTCCTCGGCACTGCGTCCGCGAGGGTCCGCTCCGGCCAGCCCTGGCGGGCTCCCGGCGCCCAGGACGGGGGGGTCGTCACCGCCATCCTCCTCGCCGCCCTCGAGGCCGGGGAGATCGACGGCGCCGTCGTCGCCCGACCGGACCCGAGGACGCCCTGGCGTGCCGTGCCCTTCGTCGCGAGGACGAGCCAGGACCTGCTCAAGGCCGCGGGGAGCTTCTACAACCAGACGATGGCGCTCGCCGCGCTCGACCTCGCCCGTGCCGGCCTCGAGCCCGACGCCCGCGTCGCAGTCGTGGGCACCCCCTGCGAGATCCAGGGGATCCGGGCCCTCCAGGCGAGGACCTGGCGGCGCGGGGCGTCTCGGGTCGACGCCGTCGTGCTGAGCGTCGCGCTCTTGTGCACGAAGAGCTTCGACTACCGAAGGCTGATGGTCGAGGAGCTGTCCGCCCGGCGCGGGGTCGACCTCCGCCGGATCGGCAAGATCGACATCACCGACGGGAGGCTCGTCGTGCTCGACGTCGAGGGCCAGCCGGTCGTGGACGAGCCCGTGAGGTCGTTCCGGGGCGCGGCGCTCAAGGGGTGCGACGAGTGCGCCGACTTCCTCGGGCGCGCCGCGGACCTCGCGGTGGGCAGCGTCGGCAGCCCGAAGGGCTGGTCCTCGGTCCTCGTGCGCAGTGCCGCGGGTGCCGCGGCGCTGCGGCGGGCGAGCCCGGCGCTCGAGCTCGCCGAGCTCGCCGACCCGGGCGCGCTCGAGCGTCTCGACCGGATCGACAAGCGGGCATCGGCCTCGGCGCTCCGCCGCCCGCTCGATCCGGACGGCCCGATGTTCATCGACTTCGCCGACCACCTCTCCGGCTACGCCGAGAGCGACCGGGCGCCGGTCTGGCGCGGCCGATGAGCCGGGCGCCCCAGGCGCCGAGGCCGCCGGCGCTCGCCGTGGCCGACCTCCGCCGCCGCCTCGTCGCCGCCGAGCCGCCCGAGCCGGCCCGGCTCCGGCAGGACCTCTTCGCCCGGGCGCTCGAAGACCGGGACACGGCCGAGGCGCAGCTTCGGGGGGCGCTCGCCGGCGTGCTCCTCGATGCCTGGCGCCAGCTGCTGCCCTCCGGCGCCTTCGGACCGGCCCCGGCCCCGCCCGAGCCGAGTCCATCCGGCGCCGCTCCGGCGCCGCAGGTCGCAGCGGGCCTCGACCCCTTCGCGTCCGCCGTGCGTGCCGCGGGCCTCGAGCCCTGGCTCTGGCTGGTCGGCGAGCGGACCTGGGCCGGGCTGGTCGAGGCGCTCGCGGGGAGGCTCGCCCGCCGGAGCCGCTGCACGGCCGCCGGCGCCGAAACGCTCGCCGGGCCCCCCGGCACTGTGACTGCGGCGCTGTAGTTTCCCCGCGTGCCCAACCACAGCCACCGGGGCGCCGGCGGCGAGGTCGGCCCGGAGGCTTGAGCCGCCGTGCTCGTCCTCCACCGAGCCGAGCGAGCCGACCTCCTCGCCGAGACGCTCGCCGACCTCCTCGCCGAGCCGCTCTCGGACCCGATGGCGGCCGAGCTCGTCTCGGTCCCGACCCGCGGCGTCGAGCGCTGGTTGACCCAGAAGCTCGCCGGCCGTCTCGGCAGCCGGACGGGCCGCGCCGACGGGGTGTGCGCGAACGTCGAGTTCCCCTTTCCCGGGGCCCTGGTGCGCCGGGCGCTGGCCGAGGCCGGCGGGGAGGGCGAGGCGGCGAGCCCGTGGGCTCCGGAGCGTCTCGTCTGGCCGCTGCTCGAGGTGGTGCGCGAGCACCTCGACGAGCCCTGGATGGCGCCCTTCGCCGACCACCTGCGCGCAAGTGGCCTCGAGCGGCGGCTGTCGAGCGTCCGGCACCTCGCCGACCTCTACGACCGCTACGGCGTCCACCGCCCGGAGCTCGTGCTGTCGTGGGCCGGCGGCGGGGACGGCGGCGTCCCGCCCTCCGCAAGCTGGCAGGTGGAGCTGTGGCGGCGGCTTCGCGCCCGGCTCGGCGAGCCGAGCCCGGCCGAGCAGCTGTCCGCACGCTGCGAGCGGCTCCGGCGCGCGGAGGCGGTGCTGACGCTCCCCGATCGGGTGGCGCTGTTCGGCCTGACCCGCCTGCCCGCCAGCCATCTGGAGGTCCTCTCGGCGCTCGCCGAGGTCCGCGACGTGCACCTTTTTCTCCTCCACCCCTCCCCGGCGCTCTGGGACCGGCTCGCAGGCGTCGGGACGCCGCCGGGCGGCCTGGCGCGCCGGCAGGACAGGAGCGGCGACCTCGTCCGCAACCCGATCCTCGCCTCCTGGGGCCGGGACGCCCGGGAGATGCAGCTCGTGCTCAAGGCGACTGCGGCGGCAGCCGGCACCCACCGACCGCTCGAGACTGCCCCGAGGAGCCTCCTCGAGCGGCTCCAGCACGACATCCGCCACGACCTCGCCCCGCCGGGCCCTCCGGTGCCCGGCCGGCCGGACGAGCGCCTCGTGCTCGACCCGGGCGACGAGAGCGTCCAGGTCCATGCCTGCCACGGCCGCGCCCGCCAGGTGGAGGTGGTCCGAGACGCCGTCTTGCACCTGCTCGCGACGACGCCAGACCTCGAGCCCCGGGACGTGATCCTTCTCTGCCCGGACGTCGAGGCGTTCGCCCCGCTCGTCGACGCCGCCTTCTCGAGCGAC
Source organism: Actinomycetes bacterium (assembly GCA_021786195.1). Classification (GTDB taxonomy): domain Bacteria; phylum Actinomycetota; class Acidimicrobiia; order Acidimicrobiales; family Bog-793; genus JAKAOD01. Next base: position 20,741 of record JAJYNS010000072.1, read on the forward strand.
TCCGGTCCGGGCGCCGGCGGCGGAGCGTCGCTGCCCCGGCTGCCGGTCCGGGTCGCCGACCGCTCGCTGCGCCAGGCGAACCCGCTCCTCGACCTCGCCGCCGAGCTGCTCGACCTCGCCGCCGCCAGGCTGACGGCGAGCCAGGTCCTTGACTTTGCGGGGCGGGCTCCGGTGCGCCGCCGCTTCGGCCTCGGCGAGGAGGACCTCCGGCGCCTGGAGCGCTGGGTTGCCGCCTCCGGCATCCGCTGGGGCCTCGACGCCGAGCACCGCCGGCCGTTCTTCCTCGAGGGCCTGCACGCGAACACCTGGGCGGCCGGACTCGACCGCCTGGCGCTCGGCGCGGCGATGGCCGAGGAGGCCGGCCGGCGCTTCGCCGGGGTGCTGCCCCTCGACGACGTCCCGCCCGGCACCCTGCCGGTGCTCGGACGCCTCGCCGAGCTGGTGGACCGCCTCGGCCAGGCTGTCACGGCCCTGGCGGCGCCGAAGCCGCTCGGGCAGTGGTGCGCGGCGCTCGCAGAGGCAGTCGACTCCTGCGGGGAGGCGGCCGAAGCGGACGAGTGGCAGCGCGCCCAGCTCGGCCGGGTGCTCTCCGAGGTGCTCGAGGAGGCGACCGGCCCCGGCGGCCCCTGCGAGGTCGAGCTGTCCCGCGCCGAGGTGGCCGAGCTCTTCGCCGATCGCCTCCAGGGTCGCCCGAGCCGGGCGAACTTCCGCACCGGCGAGGTGACCCTCTGCACGCTCGTGCCGATGCGGGCGGTTCCACACCGGGTCGTCTGCCTGCTCGGCCTCGACGACGGCGTCTTCCCGCGCCAGGCCGCACGGGACGGCGACGACCTTTTGCTCGGCGAGCCGAGGCTCGGCGAGCGCGACCAGCGCAGCGAGGAGCGCCAGCTGCTCCTCGACGCGCTGATGGCCGCCACCGAACGGCTCGTCGTCACCTACTCGGGAATGGACGAGCGGACCAACCTCGAGCGGCCACCGGCCGTCCCGGTCGGCGAGCTGCTCGAGGTGATCGATCGCAGCGCCGTGGCCGGGGACGGCTCATCCGCAGCCAACGCCGTCCTGCTCCGCCACCCCCTGCAGCCCTTTGACTCGAGGAACTTCTCCGTCGGGGCGCTGCGGCCAGGGCGCTCGTTCGGGTTCGACCCGACGAGCTTCGCAGGCGCCCTCGCCGGCGAGCGCGCGCGGCTCCAGCGCCGCGAGCGCCCCGGCTTCCTCGACGAGCCGCTGCCGCCGCTCGACTGCTCCACGATCGAGCTTGCAGACCTCGAGCGGTTCCTCCGCCATCCTGTCGGCGCCTTCCTCGAGGCTCGGCTCGGCTTCGCGCCTGCCGGCTCACGCCCTTCGACCATCGACGCCCTGCCCGTCGAGCTCGACGGGCTCGCCGAGTTCGAGGTCGGCGAACGGTTGCTGGTGGCTCGCCTCGCGGGAGCCGACCCCGAGGCCGCGGCGGCCGCCGAGCGGGCCCGGGGCGCGCTGCCGCCGGGCGCCCTTGCCGACGCGGTGGTCGCCGAGATGCTCGGGAGGGTCCAGGAGATCGTCGAGGCCTGCGGGATCGAAGTGCCGGGTGCGGTCGCCCCTGTCGACGTCAGGCTCCCGTCCGGCACGCGCGTCGTCGGCGCGGTGGCCGACCTCCACGGCGACGTGCTCCGCCGCGCCGGCTACGCGCGCCTGTCGGTCAGCGCCCGGCTGCTCGGCTGGCTGCGAGTGCTGGTGCTGAGCGCCGCGGCGCCGCAGCGTCCGTTCGAGGCGGTCGTCGTCGGGCGGGCCCGAGGGGACGACAAGGACGGCTCCCCCGCGATCAGCGTCGCCCGGATCGCCCCCCTCGGCAGGAGCGCCGCCGAGCGAAAGGTGCGGGCCGAGCGCCACCTCGAGCTGCTCACCGACCTGTACCGACGGGGCATGCGCGAGCCGCTGCCGGTTTACCCGAAGACGTCGCTCGCCTGGGCCGAGGCGGCCCGGCGGGGCGCGGACCCCGTGGGAGCCGCGCGCGAGGCCTGGCACGGCGGGTACCGGAGGTCGGGCGAGCGCGACGACCGCCGCCACCGGCTCGTCCACGGGGGCGTCGTCGATCTCGATGCGCTCGTCGCGATCCCGCCGAGGCCGGACGAGCGGGGGGAGGGCTGGGCGGAGGAGGAGCCCTCCCGCCTTGGCCGCTACGCCCGCCGGATGTTCGACGGCCTCCTCGACGGCGTGCGCGTGGAGGACCGGTGACGGCGATGATCGGGCCGGGCCGGACCTTCGGCACGCCCTTCGAGCTCTACGGGCCGCTTCCCTCGGGCACGACGCTGCTCGAGGCGAGCGCCGGGACCGGCAAGACCTACGCGATCGCCACGCTGGCGGCCCGGTTCGTGGCCGAGGGCTGCCCGCTCGAGCGACTGCTCGTGCTCACCTTCACCCGGGCCGCGACGGGCGAGCTCCGCACCCGGGTCCGCGCGCGCCTGGTGGCCGCCCGAGACGGCCTGGACCGGCTGCTGGCCCGCGAGGACGACCGGTCCGGCGAGCAGGGCGCGGCTGCCGAGGAGCTCGTCGAGCTCCTCGGCAGCGGCAGCCGGGAGGCGGTGACCCTCCGGCGCGACCGCCTTGGCCGAGCGCTCGCGCAGTTCGACGCGGCGACGATCGACACGACCCACGGGTTCAGCCACCGGGTCCTCTCCGAGCTCGGCGTGTCCGGGGACGCGACCCGTTCCATGAAGCTCGTCGAGGACGCCGGCGACCTCGTCGAGGAGGTGGTGGACGACCTGCTCGTCCGGAAGTACTCGCGCAGCGGGCCGCCGGAGCTGTCCCGCGCCGAGGCCCTCGAGCTCGCCCGCCAGGTCCTGCGCAACCCTTCGGCCGTCCTCGTGCCCGAGCCCGAGGGGGAGGGCGTGCCCGCGACCCGCCGGCGGCTCGCCGATGCGGTCGTCCGAGAGACCGAGCGCCGCAAGCGCGAGGCCGGCCTGCTCACCTACGACGACGTCCTGCTCCGGCTGCTGGGGACGCTCGTCGACGACCGCCGGGGCCCGGCTGCCCGCGCCCGGCTGCGAGACCGCTACGACGTCGTGCTCATCGACGAGTTCCAGGACACCGACCCGGTCCAGTGGGAGATCGTCCAGCGGGCCTTCGGGTCAGGCGGCACCACCCTCGTGCTGATCGGCGACCCGAAGCAGGCCATCTACGCCTTCCGGGGCGCCGATGTCCAGGCCTACCTCGGCGCCGCCCGCTCGGCGAGGGCCCGGGCGACGCTCGCCACGAACTGGCGCAGCGACGGACCGCTCATCCAGGCGCTCGACGCCCTGCTCCTCGGCACCCAGCTCGGCGACGCCGACATCGTCTACCGCCAGGTCGAGCCGGCGGCGCGCAACGAGCAGAGCCGTCTCGCCTCGGCGCCGTCGAGCGCCGCGCTGCGCGTTCGGCGCGTGGCCCGGGACGCCGTCGAGCGGACCAGGGGCGGTGACGTCAAGACCGACGCCGCCCGGCGCTACGTCGCGGAGGACCTGGCGGCCGACGTGGCCGATCTGCTCTCCTCGTCGGCGACGCTCGAGGTCCATGCGCAGGGCGGCCCCCGTGCCGAGCCCGTCCGGCCGGGCCACGTCGCGGTGCTCGTGCGCAAGAACAAAGAGGCCGAGCTCGTCCGCTCGGTGCTGGTGGCGCGGGGAGTGCCGGCGGTGGTCGTCGCGCCGGGCAGCGTCTTTGCGACCGAGGAGGCGGCCGAGTGGTGCTCGCTGCTCGCGGCGCTCGAGCAGCCCGCCTCCAGGCCTCGGGCGGCCGAAGCCGCGCTCACCTGCTTCCTCGGTTGGGACGCGAGGTCGCTCGCCCTCGCGGGCGACGAGGAGCTCGACCAGCTCCACGCCCTGCTCGAGCAGTGGTCCGGCGTGCTGCGCGACCGAGGCGTCGCCTCGCTGCTCGCGACCGTAGAGGTCGCGACGCGGCTGCCGGCGAGGGTGCTCGCCCTCCCCGGGGGCGAGCGGCGGCTCACCGACATGCACCACGTCGCCGAGCTGCTCCACGCCGAGGCGACCGGCTCGGGCCTCGGTCCGGCCCAGCTCACGACCTGGCTGCGCGAGCGCATCGTCGAGGCCGAGGGCCCGGCGGGGGGCGAGGCGGAGGCCGAGGAGCGCAGCCGGCGCCTCGAGTCGGACGCCGCGGCCGTCCAGGTGCTGACGATCCACCGCAGCAAGGGGCTCGAGTTCCCCGTCGTCTACTGCCCCTACCTCTGGGACGGGGGCGGGAGCGGCAGCGCGGAGCAGTTCCCCGTCTTTCACGACCCCGATGCGGACGGCGCGCGCACCTTGGACGTCGGGGGGAAGCGGCCGGGGATCTCCCGGCACGTGCAGCTGGCGCTCGCCGAGGGTCGCGGCGAGGACCTCCGGCTCCTCTACGTGGCCCTAAGCCGGGCGCGCCACCAGGTCGTGTGCTGGTGGGCGCCCACCCTGAACGCCGGGCGGTCCCCGCTTGGGCGGATCCTGTTCGCGCGTGACGCCGAGGGCGCCGTGGGCATCGGGGTCCGCAGCCCGAGCGACGAGGCCGTGGCAAAGCGCCTCGCCGAGCTCGCCCGGGCGGCGCCGGGGTCCATCGCCGTCGAGGCGGCCGAGCCGTCGCGCGCCGCCTACCGTCCCGGGACCTCCGCCGCTGGCGAGCTCGTCCTCGCCAGGTTGGGCAGGGACCTCGACACGGCCTGGCGGCGCCTGTCCTACAGCTCGCTCACGGCGCCGGCGCACGACGGTCGCGACGAGGGGGAGGGACGGACCGAGGACGAGGCCCTGTCCGGCGGCCTGCTGCCCACCGAGGGCGGCACCGGTGAAGCACGGCTTCGCTCGATCCCCGCCTCGCTTGCCGACGCGCCCGCCGGGCCGGCGTTTGGCAGCCTCGTGCATGCGGTCCTCGAGCGGACCGACTTCGCGTCGGCGGACCTGCGGGCGGAGCTCGGTGAGCAGCTGCGGGCCGAGCTGCGCTGGCACCGGGTGGACGTCGGCGATCGTGAGGCGCTCGTCGAGGGGCTCGCCGCCGCGCTCTCGACGCCGCTCGGGCCGGCGCTCGGCGAGCTCCGTCTCCGCGAGGTCCACCGGGCTCGCCGGCTCGACGAGCTCGGGTTCGAGCTGCCGCTCGTCGGCGGTGACCGGCCGCACGCCGCGCTCGAGCTCGGCGAGCTCGGCGAGCTGTTGGAAGAGGCGCTGCCCGCGGGCGATCCCGTCGCCGCCTACGCGCCGCGGCTGTCGGACCCGGCCATCCAGGCGAGCCTGCGCGGCTACCTGACCGGCAGCCTCGACCTCGTGCTTCGCACGCCCGAAGGCGGCTTTGCCGTGTGCGACTACAAGACGAACCGCCTTGCCTCGGGCGAGGGGCCGCTCACGGCCGACGACTACCGGCCGGCCGCCCTCGCCGCGGAGATGGCGCGCTGCCACTACCCGCTCCAAGCGCTGCTGTACCTCGTGGCGCTCCACCGCTACCTGCGCTGGCGGGTCCAGGGCTACGACCCCGGGCGCCACCTCGCCGGCGCGCACTACCTGTTCCTGCGTGGCATGACCGGGAACAGAGACGCCCGGGTCGGCGACCAGCCGTGCGGGGTCTGGTCCTGGCGCCCCCCGGCAGGCGTGATCGAGGCGGTGAGCGATCTGCTCGACGAGGGGGCGCGGACGTGAGCGCCGGGTGGGAGCGGCCCGATCCGTACGGCGCGCGCCTGGCCCGCCGAGCCGGCGGGCTGCTGCGGGCGTTCAACGAGGCGGGCGTGCTCGACGTCGGCGACGTGCACGTCGCCATCCGGCTCGGCCTGCTCGGGGCGGTCGAGGACGAGCGAGTCCTGCTCGCCGCGGCGCTCGCTGCTCGCGCGCCGAGGCTCGGCCACGTCTGCGTCGACCTCGCCAGGATCTCGGGGACGGCGAGCACCGACGACGGCGAGGCCGCAGCGGCCGAGCTCGCCTGGCCGGATCCCGATCGCTGGCTCGCCGCCGTGCGCGCCAGCCCCCTCGTCGGTGAGGGATGCCCGCTGCGGCTGGAGGGCACCTTGTGCTACCTCGACCGGCTCCATGCGGAGGAGTCCAGGGTCGCCTCGGCGCTGCTCGAGCGCGCCCGGCAGCTCCCGGGCGTCGTCGACGAGGCGCTGCTCGCAGAGCGCCTGGCAAGCCTGTTCCCCGACGACGCGGACGAGCTGCAACGGCACGCCGCGGCCACCGCCGTCCGGCGCGGCCTGGCGGTGATCGCGGGGGGCCCGGGGACCGGCAAGACGACCACGGTCGCCCGGCTGCTCGGGCTCCTCGACCAGCAGGTGCGTGCCGAGACCGGCCGGCCGCCGCTCGTCGCGCTGGCGGCACCGACCGGCAAGGCGGCGGCCCGCCTCCACGAGGCCGTCCTCGAGGAGCTCGGCCGGCTCGCTCCCGGCGTCGAAGACGTCGCCGAGCGCTGGGCCGCCTCGACGATCCACCGGCTGCTCGGCACCCTGCCGGACTCGAGCACCCGCTTCCGCCACGACGAGACCCATCCCCTCGTCCACGACGTCGTCGTCGTCGACGAGGCCTCGATGCTGTCGCTCTCGCTCATGGACCGCCTGCTCGCCGCGGTGCGGCCCGAGGCGCGCCTGGTCCTGCTCGGCGATCCCCAGCAGCTGGCCTCGGTGGAGGCCGGCGTCGTCCTCGGCGACGTCGTCGGGCCGGCCGAGGACCCCGGGTCCGGGAGCCCGGTCGCGTCGAGCGTCGTCGTGCTGCGGCGCAACCACCGCTTCGGGGGCGCGATCGCCGAGCTCGCCTCGGCGGTGCGAGCGGGCGACGCCGGGCGGGCCATCGGGGTCCTTCACCGGGGCGAGGAGGGGCTGAGCTGGATACCCGAGACGGCGACGGACGAGTCTTCCGAGGCGCTGGCGCCGCTTCGGGCGGCGGCCGTCGAGGCATGGACGCGGGTGGCCGGGCTGGCGGCCAAAGGCGACGTCGCCGGCTCGCTTGGGTCCCTCGGCGCCTTCCGCGTGCTGTGCGCCCACCGCCGCGGCCCGGTCGGGGCGGCCGGGTGGACCGAGCGGATCGAGCGCTGGCTGGTCGAGGAGGGCGTCGGTGAGGACCGCCGTGGCGGCCACTACGCCGGGCAGCCGCTGCTCGTCACGGCGAACGACTACGACCTCCGGCTGTTCAACGGCGACACCGGCGTCGTCGTGGCCGAGGCCCGGGGCCGGCTCGCCGCCGCCTTCGACCGGGGCGCGGACGTCGCCCGCCTGAGCCCGAGCCGGCTGTCGCACGTCGAGACCTGCTACGCGATGACGATCCACAAGGCCCAGGGGTCGCAGTACGACTCGGTGGCCGTGGTCCTCCCCGGGCGGGGATCGCACATCCTCACCCGCGAGCTGCTCTACACGGGGATCACCCGGGCGCGCTCGAAGGTGACGGTGGTGGGCGACGAGGACAGCGTGGTGGCGGCCGTCGAGCGGCCCGTCGCCCGGGCGTCTGGGCTGGCGCGCCGGCTCCGCTCGGGCGGGTGACGCCGAGGACCGAGTCCAGGCGGCCCGAGGGAGCCCGACGGTCGCCGTCCGCCCCGCCGCTCGGCCGAGCGGTAGCCGCGCCCGGTTACCATCCCCGCGTGAGCACCGGGAAGCGGGTCGCCGAGGCGCTCGGGGCGGTCGTGGGTCGCCTGCCCCGGGGCGGAGAGGCTCGACCGGGCCAGATCGAGATGGCCGAGGCCGTCGCGGGGGCGCTCGCCGACGGCGGCCACCTCGTCGTGCGCGCCGGGACCGGCACGGGGAAATCGCTCGGCTATCTCGTGCCGGCGGTGCTCTCGAAAAAGCGCGTCGTCGTCGCCACGGCGACCAAGGCCCTCCAGGACCAGCTCGCGTCCAAGGACCTTCCGCTCGTCGCCGGGGCGCTCGCGCCTCGGCTGCGCTTCGCGGTCCTGAAGGGCCGTTCCAACTACCTCTGCCGCCAGCGGCTCCGGGAGATGCAGGCGAGCGGTGCGGCACAGCGGCTCGAGTTGTCGGGCGAGGGGAGCCGAGACCGGGGCGAGCCGGAGCCGTCCCGGCTCGGGGCCGAGGCGCGTGCCGTCGCAGAGTGGGCCTCGAGCACGGGGTCGGGCGATCGTGCCGAGCTCGCTCAGGAGCCCGACCCCCGCGTGTGGTCCTCGTTCAGCGTCGGCTCCGAGGAGTGCCCCGGCGCCTCCCGCTGCCCTTCGGGAGGCGACTGCTTCGCCGAGCTGGCCCGGGAGCGAGCGGCGCAGGCGCAGATCGTCGTCGTCAACCTGCACCTGCTCGGGGCCGACCTGGCGAGCGGGGGCGCCGTGCTGCCCGAGCACGACGCCCTCGTCGTCGACGAGGCCCACGAGCTCGAGGACGTGCTGACGCGCACCCTCGGCGTCGAGATCGGCCCCGGGCGGCTCCGGGCGGTCGCCCTCGCGGCGCGAGCCGCCCTCGGTCCGACCGACCGTCCCGCCGCCGGGGGCCGCCGGCGCGGCGCCGGGGACGGTCCGGGCAGCTCCGGCGGTGCCGAGCAGGTCCTGGAGGCAGCCGCCCGTCTCGAGGAGGTCATCTCGAGCCGCGCCGGTGAGCGCCTCGTCCCCGGCTCGCTCGGCGCGCTCGGCGAGGCGGTCGAGCTCGCCCGCGCCACGCTCGAGCGCCTCGGCGCCGAGCTGCGTCGAGCCCTCGACGCTGGTACCGACCGGGCCGGCTCGGGAGAGGCCGCCCAGCGGCTGACGCGTGTCATGCTCGCCGCCGGGCACCTTCGCGAGCAGCTCGCCAGGCTCGAGGAGCTCGAGGAGGGCGAGGTCGCCTGGGTCGAGGATGGCCCGCGCCCCGCGCTCGAGATCGCGCCGGTCGACGTCGCGCCGGTCCTTGCCGAGCAGGTCTTCGCCCGCATGCCGGTCGTGCTGACGAGCGCGACCGTCCCCGCCGGCCTCGCCGTCCGCCTCGGAGCCGAGCCCGAGCGGGTGCGCGAGATCGACGTGGGAAGCCCCTTCGCCTACGAGCAGAACGCGCTCTTGTACTGCGCGGCGGAGCTGCCCGACCGGCGCAGCCGAGACAGCGAGGCGGCGATCGTCGAGGAGCTCGCGTGCCTGATCTCCGCGGCCGGCGGGCGCGCCCTCGCGCTGTTCACGAGCCGAGGGGCGATGGAACGAGCCGCCGGGGCGCTGAGGGGACGCCTCACCCACCCGATCCTCGTCCAGGGGGAGCAGTCCAAGGCGGCGCTGCTCGAGGCGTTCAGCGAGACGCCCGAGGCGTGCCTGTTCGCGACGATGAGCTTCTGGCAGGGGGTCGACGTCCCCGGCGCCACGCTCTCGCTCGTCGCGATCGACCGCCTCCCTTTCCAGCGGCCCGACGACCCCCTCGCCGAGGCCCGCCGGGAGCGTGCGGGGCGCGACGCGTTCCGGACGATCGACCTGCCGAGAGCGGCGTGCCTGCTCGCGCAGGGCGCCGGGCGCCTCATCCGCACCGCGTCGGACCGGGGTGTGGTCGCGGTGCTCGATCCTCGCCTCGCGAGGGCGAGCTACCGCTGGGAGCTCGTGCGCGCCCTTCCGCCGATGCGCCGGACTCGGGACCGCTCGGAGGCGGAGGCCTTCCTCCGGGCGATCGACGAGGAGGCCTCGGCCTCCGACGCTCCCGCCCGGCCAGGCGCCGGTGGCGGCTGGGTGGCACCCCCCGCGGCTGCGGCCCCATGAACCGGTACAGTCCCGGGGCGGCAGGGCCGGTCGGCCGGCCTGCGCCGCGGGAGGTGGGATGCCGGGCATCGACATGGGGCTCGAGGAGCTCGAGCGCTACGCGCCGGCGGCCTGGGCGCCGGCGGACCTCGGCGAGTACTGGTCGAGGACGCTGCGCTCGGCGCTCGACCAGCCGCTCGAGGTCGAGGAGCGGCCGTACCCGCTCGCCCTCTCGGGGGTCGAGTGCCGAAGCCTGACCTTCGCCGGCTACGAGGGCGGGCGCATCGCTGCCCGTGAGCTGCGCCCGGCCGGTCCGGGGCCGTACCCGGGCGTCGTCGTGTTCCACGGCTACTCCGGGAGCTCCCCCTCCCCGCTCGAGCTGTACCCGCTCGCGGCGCAGGGCGTCGCGGTGCTCGCGATGGACTGCCGGGGCCAGAACGGCGAGTCGGGCGACGACCTGGCCCGGGGCTCGGGCCACCTGGCCGGGTGGATGACCCAGGGGATCCGAGACCCCGAGCGCTACTACTACCGGCACGTCTACTCCGATGCGGTGCGCGCCGTCGAGGTGCTCGCCGCCCGCCCGGGCGTCGACCCCGCGCGCCTCGCGGTGACCGGCGTCAGCCAGGGAGGCGGCCTGAGCCTCGCCGTGGCGGCGCTGTCCGGCAGGATCTGCTTCGCCTGGGCGGACATCCCCTTCCTCTGCGACATCCGCCGCGGCGTCGAGGTCGCCCAGGACGGTCCCTACCTCGAGATCGCCGAGTTCCTCAGGCGCTGGCCCCGTCTCGAGCCGCAGGTCTGGAGGACCCTCGGCTACGTCGACGTGCTCGGCCTCGCCGACCGGATCACCTGCCCCGTCGTCGTGACCGTCGCCCTCTGGGACGACATCTGCCCGCCGAGCACGGTCTTCGGCGCCTTCCGCCGGATCTCCTCGGAGGAGAAGGAGCTGCGCCGCCTCCCCTACCACGGCCACGATCTCCCCGAGGAGGTCGCCGAGCAGCGCCTGGTGACCCTCCTCTCGAGGCTCGCCGCCGGGGGGACGGCCCCGAGGGCAGGGGCGCAGGGGTGAGCAGGGTCGAAGGCGCCGGCGGGCAGCCGGGCCCCGGCGGCGAGAGGAGGTTCCCCGACGGCTTCCTCTGGGGCGTCTCGACGGCCGCCTACCAGGTGGAGGGGGCGGTCTCGAAAGACGGGCGGGGCGAGTCGATCTGGGACCGGTTCAGCCACGCTCCGGGCAGGACCTTCCACGGCGACACCGGCGACGTCGCGTGCGACCAGTACCACCGCATCGGCGAGGACGTCGAGCTGATGGCCGAGCTGCAGATACCGGCGCTCCGGTTCTCCGTCGCCTGGCCCCGGATCCAGCCCGAAGGGCGCGGGCCGGCGAGCCGGGCGGGCCTGGACCACTACCGGCGGGTCGTCGACCTCCTCCGGCAGCACGGGATCGAGCCGGTCGTGACCCTCTACCACTGGGACCTTCCCCAGCCGCTCGAGGACGCCGGGGGTTGGCGCAGCCGCGAGACGGCCCTTCGCTTCGCCGACCTCGCCGAGGCCGTAGCGGGCGCGCTGAGCGACGTCGGGCTCTGGGTGACGGTCAACGAGCCCTGGGTGGCGGCCTTCCTCGGCTACGGGACCGGGGAGCACGCGCCGGGGGCCACCGACCTCGCCTCGGCCGTCGCCGCGTCCCACCATCTGCTGGTCGCCCACGGCCTCGCCACCCGGGCGCTGAGGGCGCGCCTTGGCGCCGAGGCTCGGGTCGGGATCAGCCTGAACCTCGTGCCGGCGATCCCGGCCTCGGACGCGCCCGAGGACCTGGCGGCGGCCGGGCGGCTGGACGGCCTCACCAACCGCTGGTTCCTCGACCCGCTCCTGCGCGGCCGCTACCCCTCGGACGTGCTCGGGCGGCTCTCCGCGCAGGGGGCCGAGGTGCCCCTCGTCGAGGGCGACGAGGCGCTCGTCGCCGTGCCGCTCGACTTCCTCGGGGTGAACTACTACACGACCCGGACGGTCGCCGCCGCGCCGGTCGAGGGCTCCTTCGCCGGTCTCGGCGTCGCCGACGTCGACCTGCCCGGCGCCGCCCGCACCGCCAAGAACTGGAGGATCGACCCGGAGGGCCTCACCGCGCTCTTGTGCCGGCTCTCTTCCGAGTACCCCGTGCCACCGCTGTACGTGACGGAGAACGGCGCCGCCTTCTGCGACTACGTCGACCCGGAGGGCGAGGTGCGCGACCTCGAGCGGGTCGAGTACCTCGCCGGCCACGTGCGCGCGTGCCACGAGGCGATCGCCCGAGGTGTCGACCTGCGCGGGTACTTCGTCTGGTCGCTGCTCGACAACTTCGAGTGGGCCGACGGCTACTCGATGCGCTTCGGCCTCGTCTACGTCGACTACGGGACCCAGCGGCGCGTTCCGAAGCGGAGCGCCCGCTTCTACGCCGGGGTGGCTCGCGACAACGCGCTCGGCGTGGAAGGGGCGGGAGCCGGGAGCGTCTCGGGTCAGTAGCCGAGTCTCGAGAGCAGCTCGGCTCGGCGCTGCCAGTCCTTCTCGACCTTGACGACGAGGTCGAGGTAGGTGCCCGGCGGCAGCGCCGCCCGCGCCGCCGTGCCGGCGGCCTTCAGCACCGCGCCCTTCCGGCCGATGACGATCGCCTTCTGCGACTCGCGCTCGACGAGGATCTCGCAGCGCACGTAGCCGCCGTCCCGCTCGACGACCCGGCAGGCGATCGAGTGCGGCAGCTCGTCGCGGACGGCCTTCAGCAGCTGCTCTCGGACGAGCTCGGCCACTCGCTCGTCCTCCCCGACGTCGCTCGTCGTCCCTGGCGGGAAGTACCTCGGGCCGGCCTCGAGCCGGCCGACGAGGTGCTCGACGAGCGCGGCAACACCCTCCCCGGTGCGGGCCGAGACGGGGAAGAGCTCGGCCTCGCCGAGCCCGAGGTCCTCGGAGGCGGTGGAGAGCCGCTCGAGGAGCCGGGCACGAGGGGTCCGGTCGATCTTGTTCAGCGCGACGACGCTGCCGGGCCCGAGCAGCGCCGCGACGTGGCGGTCACCGGCACCGATCCCCGAGGAGGCGTCGACGACGAGGACGACGACGTCGGCCTCGTCGGCGCCTCGCCTGGCGGAGTCGTTGAGGCGCTCCCCGAGCAGGGAGCGGGGGCGGTGCAGGCCCGGCGTGTCGACGACGACGGCCTGGAAGCCGGGACCCTCGAGGACCCCCCGCACGGCTCCCCTGGTGGTGTTCGGCGAGGGCGCGGTGATCGAGACCTTCGCGCCGACGATCCTGTTGAGCAGCGACGACTTGCCGACGTTCGGCCGCCCGACGAGGGCGACGAAGCCGGAGCGCACCACGGCGCCGGGCTCGGGGAGGGTCATCGCCGGCGCCTTTCGTGACCGCCCGACCCGGTGGTGCCGCTCCTGCTCATGCCGCGCCGGCGCCGGGCTCGGCGCGCTCGGGCTCGGCGCGCTGGGCCTTCGAGCGGACGATGCGGACGCTGCCGATGCGGCGCCCTTGGACCTTCTCCGCGACGAGGACGGTGCCGTCGGGTGCCGCGAGCCGCTCCCCCTCGGCCGGGAGCTGGCCGCGCAGGTGCAGCACGAGCCCACCGACCGTGTCCCAGTCCCCGACGGGCAGGTCCACTCCGAGCAGGTCGTTCACCTCGTCGACGGGCATCTTGCCCGAGACTCGGTACTCCTGCTCGGACAGGGGCTCGACGAGCGGCTCGTCGACGTCGAACTCGTCGGCGATCTCTCCGACGAGCTCCTCGATGAGGTCCTCGAGCGTGACGACCCCGGCCGTCCCTCCGTACTCGTCCACGACGACGGCGAGGTGGTACTGGCCGGCCTGCATCTCCCGCAACAGCGGGGCGACCCGCTTCGTCTCCGGCACGTAGTGGGCCGGCCGGCAGGCCTCTCCGACCGGCCGCTCGTCCTCTCCGGCGCGCACGAGGCGCATCAGGTCCTTGGTGTAGGCGATCCCGACGACGTCGTCGACCGTCCGTGCATAGACCGGGATGCGGCTCAGCCCCGACGCCATCGCCGTCTCGAGGGCCGAGGCGACGCTCGTGCCCGCCTCGACCGCGACGATGTCGGTCCTGGGCGCCATGACCTCGCGCACGACCGTGTCGCCGAAGTCGATGATCGAGGAGATCAGGGCTCGCTCCTCGCGCTCGATGACGAGCTCGTCGACGGCGACGTCGGCGAGGGCGAGCAGCTCGGACTCGGTGACCTCGGCCGAGTCGTCCTCCCTCGCGTCGCCCGGGGTGACCCTGCGGGCGAGGCCGACCAAGAGAGCGGAGATCAGGCGGATCGGCGGGAACCTGACCAGCGCCGTGACGATGGGTGCCGTGATCAGCGCGGCGCGGTCCGCATGGCGCACGGCCCACTGCTTCGGCACGGCCTCGGCGGCCACGAAGATGACCACGACCTCGAACAGCGTCGCGACGGCGACGCCGAGCGGGCCGAAGAGGCGGGAGGCGAGCACGCCGACGAGCGTGGCGGCGACGAGCTGGCAGACGAGCACGAGGAGCAGGATGGGCGCGAGGAAGCTCTCCGGCTCTGCGACCAGGCGGACGAGGGACCGGGCGCCGCGGCGGCCGGCCTCCTCGAGCGCCCTCGCCCGGGCCTTCGACATGCGGACGAGCCCGGTCTCGGCGAGGGCGAGCACGGCCGCCACGGCGAGCAGCACGACGACGGCGGCCAGGATGCCCGCCTCGGCGTCGCCGAGGCCCGAGGCGAGGACCGCGGCCCGGCTCACGCCGGCTTGGCCCCGCCGCCCGGCGTCGCGCGCCAGCGCGCGAGCAGCTCCTGCTCGCGGGCCTCCATGGCCTGCGCCTCGACCTCGAGCTCGTGGTCCATGCCGAGGAGGTGGAGGATCCCGTGCACGAGCAGCAGGGCGAGCTCTTCGTCGTAGCTTCCCGCGTGCTCCGGCGCGTTGCGCCAGGCGACCTCCGGGCAGATCACGACGTCGCCGAGGAGCAAAGGTGGCTCGCCCGGGGCGGTCGGGGAGCTCTGGCCGCCCCCGCCCGCCTGGCGCCCCCTGCCGAGAGCGGCAGGGCTCGGGGCAGGCTCGAGGGGGTCCTCGATCGGGAAGGACAGCACGTCGGTCGGGCCCGGGTGGCCGAGGAACCGCTCGTTGAGCTCCGCGATGGTCTCCTCGTCGACGAAGCGGACGGCGAGCTCGACGTCCTCGCCGACCTGCTCGGCGCGAACGGTCGCTTCGGCGAGCGCCGCCCAGCGGCCGCAGTCGACCTCCCGAGCCGACTGCTCGTCGGCGACGGCGACCTCGATCGGCATGCCGGACCCTTGCTCCAGCCGACCGCTCAGGCGGGGGCGGTGACCGGGGAGCGCTCGTAGGCGCTCACGATGTCGCGCACGATCCGGTTGCGCACGACGTCTCCCTGGTCGAGCCGGACGAAGGCGAGCCCCTCGATCCCCCCGAGGATCCGCTCCAGGCCGACGAGCCCCGAGCGGCCCGCGGCGACGTCGATCTGGGTGACGTCGCCGGTCACGACGGCCTTGGTGCCGAAGCCGATGCGGGTCAGGAACATCTTCATCTGCTCCGGCGTGGTGTTCTGGGCTTCGTCGAGGATCACGAAGCTCGAGTTGAGGGTGCGGCCGCGCATGAACGCGAGCGGCGCCACCTCGATCGCCCCCCGGTCGATCAGCCGCTGGGTCCCCTCCGGGCCGAGCATGTCGTACAGGGCGTCGTAGAGCGGGCGCAGGTAGGGGTCGACCTTGGCCATCACGTCGCCGGGAAGGAACCCGAGCCGCTCGCCGGCCTCGACCGCAGGCCGAGCGAGGATGATGCGCCCGACGGCCTTCGACTGGAGGGCCTGGACCGCCTGGGCGACGGCGAGGTAGGACTTGCCGGTCCCGGCCGGGCCGATCCCGAAGGTGATCGTGCTCGAGGCGATCGCGTCGACGTAGCGGCGCTGCCCGGCGGTCTTCGGACGCACGGTCGTGCCCCTCGCGTTGCGCAGCACCTCCGCGCTCGTCACCTCCGAGGGGCTCATGTCGGCCCTCACCATCTCGATGGTCCGGTCGACGTTCGGCGCGTCGAGCCACTGCCCGGACTCGAGGAGCAGCACGAGCTCGTCGAAGACCCGCCCCGCCTGGGTCGCGTCCGGTCCTTCGATCGTGATCTCGTTGCCCCGGACGTGGATCGCCGTCCCGGCGAAGGAGCGCTCGACGAGCCGCAGCAGCTCGTCGCGCTCGCCGAGCAGGCCGACCATGAGGTCGTTGCCCGGGACTCGGATCTTCACCTGGGTGGCCGACACCGTTCCGCCCTCCAGGCTACCAGGGGGCCTCCCGTCGCCGGGGTGGGCCTCAGCCGGGGGGCCACGCCATCGGGCGCCCGCCGACGAGGTGGAGGTGGAGGTGCCCGACGCTGTTGCCGCTGTCGGGCCCGACGTTGAAGACGAGCCGGTAGCCGGAGGACGCGACGCCGTCCGCCTCGGCCACCTTCCGTGCGACGACCGCCATCTCGGCGAGCAGGTCGGCGTGCTCGGGGCCGAGGGCGCTCGCGTCCGGGACGTGGGCGCGGGGCACCAGGAGCACGTGGGTCGGCGCGACCGGCGCGATGTCGCGGAAGGCGACCACCAGGGTGCCGTCGACGATGATCCGCGCCGGCCTCCTGCCGGCGACGATGTCGCAGAACGGGCAGGAGGCGCTCGAGCCGGTCGCCGGGCCGCTCGGGCCGCTCACCCGGCCGCCATCGCCCGGGACCGGCGTTCGCCGCGCCGGCCGTCTCGCCGGAGGTGCTCGAGGCTCCCCGGAGATATGCGCGCCGACTCGAGGAAGCGTTCCAGGTCCGGCTCCCTGACCCTGATGAGGCGCCCGAACTTGTACGCGGTCAGCTTGCCGTCGTCGATGAGGCGGTAGACGGTGCGCTGGTCGACGCCAAGGCGTCGGGACGCCTCGCTTGTGGTTAGCCAGGCGACCACGTCCGCCACGGCTACGGAGCGTAGCAGACGCGCTCGGGCCGCGAGGCGGCTCAAGGTGCGGGACAACAGTCGGGACGACGCAGCTTGCCGGGGATCCGCCCTGTCGAGCGCGCCGCCCCGGCGCTGCGGGCAGCGGGCCGGGCCGCCACGTTGCGTGGCCGTCGGCGGCCGCCGCCCTCCGGCTCGAGGAGGCGCAGGGCGACCTCGTTGGCGAGCAGCCGGCCCCTCGGGGTGAGCACGGCGCGGCCGTCGCGGCGGTCGAGGAGGTCCTCGAGCTCGGGGAGGTCGGGGAGCGCGGAGCCCGGCACGCCGTCTCGAGTCCTCAGCGAGAGCCGCAGCGCCTCGACGGCTCGCGCTCGCGGCCCGAGGCGCTGCTCGCCGGCGACGGCCGGCCGGCCGGAGGAGGCCGCGGTGATGTAGCGCTCGATCGACCGGATGTTCCACCACCGCCTTCCGGCGGAGTGGCTGTGCGCCGCGCAGCCGAAGCCGCGGTAGTCGCCCTGGCGCCAGCAGGACAGGTTGTGGCGGCACTCGTGACCCGGTCGGGCGAAGTTCGAGATCTCGTACCACTCGAGCCCGGAGGCCGACAGCGTGGCGTCGGCGAGGAGGTAGCGGTCGGCCTGCACGTCGTCGTCGGGGTGACGGGCGGCGTCGCGCCACAACGGCGTCCCCGGCTCGACCGTCAGGGCATAGGCGCTGACGTGGGGGGGAGGCGGGTCGAGGTCGCGGAGCACCCCTTCGAGGGTCCGGCGCCAGTCGTCTTCGGTCTCGCCGGCGCCTCCATAGATGAGGTCGACGTTGAAGGTCTCGAAACCGGCCGCTCCCACGAGCGCGACGGCACGCTCGACGTCGCCGGGGCCGTGGTGACGCCCGAGGCCGGCGAGGACGTGCTCCTGCAGCGACTGGACCCCGAGCGAGACTCGTGTAACCCCGGACTCCCGCATCGCCGCGACCAGCGCCTGGCTGGTGCTCTCGGGGTTGCACTCGACGGTCACCTCGGCGCCCTCCACGCGGCGGACCCCCTCGAGCAGCTCGACGAGCAGGTCCGGAGGAAGGGTCGAGGGCGTCCCGCCGCCGACGAACACCGTGGCCGCGGGGCCGAGGCCCTCGTCGTAGGCACGAGCCATCTCGGACCTGCAGGCGGCGACGTAGGCGCCCATCAGCTCGTCGCGGCCCGACCAGGTGGCGAACGCGCAGTAGTCGCACCGGCGCGTGCAGAAGGGCACATGGACGTAGACGCCGAGGCCTGGACCCGGCGGCGACGGAGCGACGCCGGGCGGCCCCGAGCCAAAGGCCGGCGTCAGGGCCGGTACAGCAGGCCGAGCTCGTCGAGCCGCTCGACGAGCTCGGTCACGCCGAGGCCCAAGGTGGCGCCGATCACCCGCATGTCGTCGCCGCGCACCGTGAGGACCTGGCCGTTGAAGTCCTGGCGCTCGACCTGGATCGTCGCCAGGTAGCGCTGGAGCGCGGCGACCTCGGGGCCGTTCGAGTCCTTGAGCTTGCTCAGATCGACGCGGATCTTGTCGTGGCGTGGCGACAGCAGCCCTGCCGTCGAGCGGGCGCCGTCGCGAGCGCCCTCGCCCGACTGCTCCGGCAGAAGCTGGTCGACCGGCACGTCGTACAGCCGCGCCAGGCGCTGGAGCCGGGGGACCGAGATCGCCCGCTCCCCCCGTTCGTAGGCGCCGAGGACCGACGCCTTGAACTCGTGCGCCGACGCCGCCTCCACCGCCTGGAGCGAGAGGCGCTTCTGCCGCCGCACGGCCCGCAGCCTGGCCCCCACGACGGCCGCGTAACCGCTCGGCTCGCCCTCGCCGACTAGAACGTCCTCTGACATCGGTCCGTCAACCATCCCGTGCTCGTGGTGCTCGCCGCGGCGTGTGCCATAAGTTACCCCTCCTCGGTGGTCGCGCAGCGCCGGGGCGTGGTCGAGGGCCGAAATGGGCCGGCTCGGCGCCCTCGCGGCATGGCAGAGCGCCGCTCAGACGCCGCCGTCGCCTGCCCGGCGCGTCACGCCCGAGCGGAAGGCGGACAAGAGCCCGCCCGCGAGCAGCGCGGCGGTCTCCGAGCGCAGCAGCAGCGGGCCGAGGTCGAGCAGCGGAAGCCCGCAGCGGAGCTCCGAGGGCTCCCAGCCGCCCTCAGGGCCGACGAGCACGGTCGAGGCGTCAGGCGGCATCGGCCCTCCGCCCGGCTCGGCGAGCAGCGCGCGACCCCGCTCATCGCCGAGGGCCTCGAGCGCCGTCGCCAGCTCGACCGGCTCGGCGACCTCGGGGAGGCGGACCCGCCTCGACTGCGCCGCGGCGGCGAGCGCCACCCGCCGCAGGCGCGCCACCCGCCGCAGGCGCTCCTCGGGTCCGAGCCGCACGACGGTGCGGCCGGTGAGGATCGGCCAGATGCGGTCGATCCCGAGCTCGGTCAGCTTCTGCACCGTCCACTCCGGACGCTCCTGCTTGGTCAGCGCGAAGGCGACCGTGAGCGGGCGCGCCGGGGGAGGCTCGACGGCGACCGGCCCGGCGGGCTCGAGCACGCGCGTGGCCTGTCCCCCCGACAGCACGCAGCTGCGCCAGCGGCCCCGGCCGTCGGAGGCGACGACGTCCTCGCCCTGGCGCAACCTGAGGACGTCTCGCAGGTGGTGCCCGTCGTCCGGCGAGACGCCGAGCTCGTCGAGGTCGTCGACGAACACCAGCGCGGCGGCGTGCCGGAGCACGGCACGGCGCTCGAGGGGGCCTGCCGCGAAGGGCTCGTCCACACCTTTGGTGCAGGCTCAGCCGAGGCTCGAGCGGATGCGGGAGAACAGGCCGCCCTCGCTGGTGGCCACCTTCTCCCCCCGCAGCCGGGCGAGCTCCCGCAGCAGCTGCTCCTGGTGCTTGTCCAGGCCGGTCGGCGTGTCGACGACGATCTCGACGTGGAGGTCCCCGCGCCCGCGGCCGCGCATGAACGGCACCCCGCGGCCGCGCAGCTTGAGGACTCGGCCGCTCTGGGTCCCCGGCGCGATCGAGACCGTCTCGGTGCCGTCGAGCGTCTCGATGTCGAGCTCGGCCCCGAGCGCGGCTTGGGTGAAGGCCACGTGGACCCGGGTGAGCAGGTCCGTCCCGGACCGCTCGAAGCGCTCGTGCGGCGAGACCCTGAGGTGGACGTAGAGGTCGCCGGGCAGCCCGCCGCGAGGCGGGGGCGCGCCCGCCCCGGAGACCCGGAGGGTCGTGCCGTCGTCGACGCCCGGCGGCACCTTGACCGTCTCGGAGCGCTCTGCGGTCCGGCGACCCTCGCCCCGGCAGTCCGGGCACGGCGAGGACACGACCTCGCCGAGGCCCCGGCACCTCGCACAGGGCACGGTCGTCACCATCTGGCCGAGGATCGACTGGCGGACCCGGCGGACCTGGCCCGTGCCCTGGCAGTCGGGGCAGGTCGTCGGGCTCGTGCCCGGACGGGCCCCCGAGCCGCCGCAGGTCGCGCACGTCACGGGCCCCCGCCAGGTCACGCTGCGCTCGACGCCGAAGACCGCCTCCTCGAACCTCAGGTCGAGCACGACCTCGACGTCCTCGCCGCGTCTCGGCTCGGCATGCCTCCCCCCGCCGAAGCGGCCCGCCCCGCCGCCGAAGAAGGCGTCGAACAGGTCGCCGATGCCCGCGCCGAAGACGTCGCCCATCCCGCCCGGCCCGCCCGCCCCGTCCGGGCCGAAGGTGTCGTAGCGTCGGCGCCGCTCGGGGTCCCGGAGCGTCTCGTAGGCGACGGTGACCTCCTTGAAGCGCGCCTCGGCCTCGGTGTCGCCGCCGTTGGCGTCCGGGTGCAGCTGCCTGGCGAGGCGCCGGTAGGCGCGCTTGATCTCCTCCTCGGACGCGTCCCGATCGACGCCGAGCAGCTCGTAGTAGTCGTTAGCCATCACTGGTCCCTGTCGCGGCGTCCCCTGCCCGGCGCACCTGCGCCGGCATAGCCAATCCGACCGCCCGCCTCAGCCTGCGCTGAGCTGGCGGCCCAGCCGCTGGCTCACCACGGCGACCGCGGCGAGCGCCTGCGGGTAGTTCATCCTCGTCGGCCCGAGGACCCCGATAGTCCCTGCGACATTCTCGCCCACCTCGTAGGGGGCGACGACGACCGAGCAGTCGGCGAGCGACTCGACCCTGGTCTCGGCGCCGATGGCCACGGACCGTCCGGAGGACAGCACGTCACGCAGCAGCGAGACCACGACGAAGGACTGCTCGAGGATGTCCAGCACCTGCCGCACCTGGTCCACGGCGGAGAACTGCTGGGCCATCAAGGCGGCGCCTCCGACATAGACCTCCGCCGGCTCGGTGGCGGCGGCGCCGGTGGTCGAGCCGCGGAGCACCCGGCAGCAAGCCTCGACTATGGCGTCGACCTGGCGGTCCCCCGTCGGCGGCGGGACCTCGACCTCGGCGAGCGTGCGACCGGCGAGCTGGCGGGCGACGAGCGCGCTCGCCTTCTCGAGCGCCTCGTCCGACGTCGCCTCGTCGATCTCGACCGGATGGCGGGCGACGTCACCGTCGGCGAGCACGACGACCTGGAGCGCGATGCGCGGCGCGAGCCGTGCGAGCAGCGACGAGCGCACCGTGAGCGCCTCGTGCGCGGGGGCGACGACGACGGCGGCGTGGTCGGTGAGACGAGAGAGCAGCTGAGAGGTGTCCCTCAGCATCCGCTCGAGCTCGCCGTGGGTCCGGGCGAAGAAGGACTGGACCTGCTCGGCGCTCGCGGCGTCGAGGAGCGGCTCGCTGCCGAGGTTGTCGACGAAGAAGCGGTAGCCCTTGTCCGTCGGCACCCTTCCCGCGCTCGTGTGGGGATGCGTGAGGTAACCCTCGCGCTCGAGCGCGGCCATGTCCGCGCGGACGGTGGCGGGCGAGACGTCGACGTCTCGGTCGAGGGCGACGGCGCTCGACCCGACGGGCTGGCCCGTCTCGATGTACTCGGTGACGACCCTTCGAAGGATCGCGGACTTCCTCGCGTCGAGCATCGCTCTACGTTCGCACCTCGATGTCGCCTGGCGGCCGTCGGGCAGGACCGCGCGGGCCACCACCCGGCTGCATCGGCCCAGCACTCGATTCTACCGAGCGCTTGCCCGGCTCCGGGTGCCCGGCGGGGCGGGGGCGTCGCGGCGTCGGCCCGGCCGCCAGGCCGCGTGCCGGGCCCGGCCTGTCAGCGGCGGGCTCTCCGGCCTGGCGCGGGCACGGGCGCTCGCCGCCTGGAGCACGACGGAGGGCCCGACGGACCAGCGGATCAGGCCGGAGAGGCTCGCCATCGCGAGGCGCGCCCGGACCCTGCCGATCGGCGTCGCCGGGCGGGCGCCGAGCGCACGCCGGGCGACCTCGGGCAGCAGGTCCTCGGCGGCCTCGACGACGACCCGGTGGCCGAGCGCTCCCGAGCCGGCCGGGCCGAGCGGCCGCCGGAGGAACGCGACGGCCTCGAGCGCCTCGGGCGTCACCTCGAGCGAGCCTCGGGTCCTGCGCAGGTAGGCGCGCACGTCGTCCACGGACTCCGGCACGCCGTCCGCCCCGAGCAGCCGCGCGATCTGCGCGACCTCGGCCAGGTAGCGGTCCTTCTCCTCCCTGAGCAGCGGGCGTGGCCCGTAGCGCTGGTAGGAGCGGAGGAAGCTCCAGACCTCGGCGCAGTGGACCCAGGTGAGCAGCTCGGGGTCCTCCGCGCGGTAGGGCCGTCCGTCGCGAGCCACGCCGCGAACGTGCAGGTGCACCCGGCGGACCTGCTCGATCAGGCCCATGGCGAGCTCCCGCCCGCCGAAGGTCGTCCCCGCGACGAACGCAGCCGTCCGCTGCAGCCGCCCGAGGGGGTCCTCGCGGTAGCGGGAGTGCTGGGCGACGCCCGCCATCGCCAGCGGGTGCAGCGCCTGGAGCATCAAGGAGGAGATCCCGCCGACGAGCATCGAGGGGAGATCCGAGTGGACCTGCCACGCGATCGAGCCCGGGCCGAACAGCCCGGGGTCGCCCGGAGGGTCGCCGTAGGCGTCGAGGCCCCCGCCGGGCTCGCCGAGGACTCGGCGGACCGCGCCCGCGACCTGGCGGCGCAGCTCGGCGCTCACTCCTCGAGGCGCAGCGCCGAGACGAACGCCTCCTGGGGCACCTCGACCCGGCCGATCGACTTCATGCGCTTCTTGCCCGCCTTCTGCTTCTCGAGCAGCTTGTTCTTCCGCGTCACGTCCCCCCCGTAGCACTTGGCGAGGACGTCCTTGCGCTTCGCGCGGACCGTCTCTCGCGCGATCACCCGACCGCCGACCGCGGCCTGGATCGGCACGTCGAACAGCTGCCGGGGTATCAGCTCGCGCAGCCGCAGGGTCATCGCCCGGCCGTAGTCGTCCGCCTTGGAGCGGTGGACGATCGCCGAGAAGGCGTCGACGGGCTGGCCGTTCAGCAGGATGTCCACCTTGACGAGCTGGGAGGCCTCGAAGCCGGCGGCCTCGTAGTCGAGGCTGGCATAGCCCTTCGTGCGGCTCTTCAGCTGGTCGAAGAAGTCCACGACGACCTCGGCGAGGGGGAGGAGGTAGACGAGCTCGAGCCGCTCCGCCGACAGGTACTGCATCCGCTCCTGCCGGCCGCGGCGGGACTGGCAGAGGTCGATCACCGTGCCGGTGTACTCGGCCGGGGTGAGGATCGTCATGCGCAAGAGCGGCTCTTCGATCTCGGAGAGGCTCTGGGGCGGGGGCATCTCGGAGGGGTTGTCGACGACCTGTGTCGAGCCGTTGGTCAGGTGGGCGACGTAGGCGACGGAGGGCGCCGTCGCGATAAGCGAGAGGTCGAACTCCCGCTCGAGCCGCTCCCGGACGATCTCCATGTGGAGCAGGCCGAGGAAACCACAGCGAAACCCGAAGCCGAGCGCCGCCGAGGTCTCCGGCTGGAAGGTCACGCTCGCGTCGTTGAGCTGGAGCTTCTCCAGCGCGTCGCGCAGCGCGGGCAGCGCGTCCCCGTCGAGGGGGTACAGGCCGCAGAAGACCATCGGCTTGGGATGCCGGTAGCCCGGCAGCGCCTCGGTGGCCGGGTTCGCCGCGTCGGTGACCGTCTCGCCCGAGCGGGCCTCCCCGACGTTGCGCACTCCGGCGATCAGGTAGCCGACCTCGCCCGGCCCGAGCGCCTCGACCGGCGTCGGCGAGGGGGTGCGCACGCCGACCTCCTCCGCCTCGTGGACGGTGCTGGCCTGGAAGAACCTCACCTTGGCGCCGGAGCGCAGGGTTCCGTCTACGACTCTGACCGCGCTCACCACCCCGCGGTACTGGTCGTAGTAGGAGTCGACGATGAGCGCCCTGAGCGGCGCCTCCGGGTCGCCGGTCGGCGGGGGCACCCGCTCGATCACCTCGTCGAGGAGCCGCTCGACCCCGGCTCCGGTCTTCGCCGAGATCCTCAGCACCCCCTCGGCAGGGAGCCCGAGCACCCGCTCGATCTCCTCGGCGTAGCGGTCCGGGTCGGCCGCCGGCAGGTCGATCTTGTTGAGCACGGGAACGATCGCGAGGTCGTTCTCGAGGGCCAGGTAGCAGTTCGCGAGGGTCTGTGCCTCGATGCCCTGGGAGGCGTCGACGAGGAGCACGACCCCCTCGCAGGCGGCGAGGCTCCGGCTCACCTCGTAGCCGAAGTCGACGTGCCCGGGGGTGTCGATGAGGTGGAGCACGTGGCCCCTCCAGGCGACCCGGACGTTCTGCGCCTTGATCGTGATCCCTCGCTCGCGCTCGATCTCCATCGAGTCGAGGAACTGCTCGCGCATCTCCCGGGCGTCGACCGCCCCGGTGAGCTCGAGGATCCGGTCCGAGAGCGTCGACTTGCCGTGGTCGACATGACTGATGATCGAGAAGTTCCGGATGCGGTCGATCGCGGCCACCGGACCATGGTGCCACCCCGGCGCCCGGCTCCCGGCCGAGCTGAGCCG
>JAJYNS010000028.1 GCA_021786195.1 Actinomycetes bacterium
CCATGCGCGCCAAGAGGATCACCGTTGAGGTGTCGAGGATGCCGCGCGCCGGAGGTCACTCGGCCGACGGTCGGTACGCGCGCACCGTCGGGACCGCCCAGAGGACGACGGCGGCCGCGATGAGGGCGACCGAGGCGGCATAGCCATAGGACCAGGCGGGCCCGAGCCCGTAGAGGAGGCCGAGCGCCAGGTTGGCGACGACGAGCCCCAGGCTGCGGGCCGCGCCGAGCGCGCCGAAGGCCCTGCCCGCCCGTTGTCCGGGGCGCAGCACCGACATCAGCGCCGGCTCCAGGGTCTCGACAACCCCGAGCGCGAACCCGAGCAGGGCAACGCCGAGCATCAAGGGCGCGGTGCCGAGGTCGGCCGCGTAGGCCGCGGCGAGCAGGGCAGAGCCGACCCCGGAGCTCAGGTAGCCGAGGAGGCCGAGGTTTGTGAAGCGTGCAGCCAGGCCGCTGCTCAAGCGGGAGCCGAGCAGGTACCCGGTGGCGGCTGAGACACCTTGGAAGACGAGGAACGCGCCGATCCCATAGGCGAGGTGGTGGCCCTTCTGGGCCAGGGTGAGCACCGGGAACCCCACGCTGTAGTAGCTGAAGCCGTAGAGGGCGGCGGCTGCGAGCAGCGGGCGGGCGCCCGGGAGCACCGGCGGAGGCCGGTCGCCTCGGGGATCGGCCGCCCTGGGCGCCGGCTCCGACGTCGAGCGAGCGCCCCGGCCGGTCTGGGCGCGGGAGAGGGCCAGGGTCGACAGAAGGAGCGGCCCCACCGTGACGAGGAAGATCCAGCGGAGAGCGACACCTTCGAGGACGGCGGCCAGGACGTAGAAGCCGGCGAGCGCTCCGCCACCCACGTCGAGCGCGTGGAGGAAGCCGAAGGCGGAGTTGCGATCGGTCTCGCGAGGGACGGCCTCGACCAGCATGACCCGCCGCGACGGCGTGCGCAGGTTCCGCGCCCACCACCCGGCGCACAGGAGCGCTACCGCCGCCGCCGGGCTTGACGGCAACGCCGACAGGGAAAGCAGTGGGATCATCAAGTTGCCGATCAGGGCCAGGCGGCGATGGCCGATGCGGTCGCCGATGCGGGCGCCGGCGAGGGAGAAGAGCGCACCGCCCCCATAGCTCAGGGCGGAGGCGAGGCCGAACTCCCATACCGGCTCGTGGAGGACGAGCACGAGGAGCAGCGGGAAGCCGGCCAGCACCGACTGGTAGCCGGTGTCGGCGAAGAACGCGGAGAGCGAGATCGCCCAGACGTCCCGGTTGCGCCAAGTGGACCTCTCGGTTGCTCGCACGGGTGCGCCTCTACCAGATCAGGGCCGTTGACGCGGGGGCGCGAGGGGGACCCTCACGGAGAGGGCGGCCTCGAGGACCTGGACCGCGAGCTCGCGGCCCGGCGGGAGTGCCTCGCCGTCGACCTGGCGCGGCAGGGCAGCCTCGGCCGAGATCGCGACGGAGCGGGCCTGGAGCGGCCCCGGGCGCCCTGCGGCGACGGGGAGGTGGCCCGACTGGGCCATTTCGAAGAGCAGGACCAACCAACCGAGAGGTCCGCGTGGGGCGAGGACGGCGACGTCGAGCAGGCCGTCGTCGGCGCGGGCCATGGGGGACAGGGCAAGCCCGGCGGGGAGCTGCCCGGTGTTCGCCACGACGACCGACTGTGCCTCGACCTTCGTGGCTCGCCCGCCGTCGAGCCGGAGCTCGAAGCGCCGTGGGCGGTCGAAGAGGTGCGGCAGTGTTGCGAGACCATAGCTCGCCCATCCGAGCGCCTCCTTCGACGCAGTTGTGGTCGAGGCGACCACCGCCGCGTCGACGCCGATGCCGGCCATCGCCACGACCGCCCTCCCGTCGGCGACGGCGAGGTCCACGGCGCGGGTCCTGCCGAGGAAGGCGGCTTCGAGCGCCGAGTCGAGGTCGAAGGGGATGCTCAACGAGCGAGCGAAGAGGTTGGCCGCACCCGTCGGTACCACCCCCAGCGCGGCCTGCGTGCCCCACAGGCCCTGCGCGGCAGCGCCGATCGTGCCGTCACCGCCGACGGCGACGACGAGACGGGCTCCCTCGTCGACGGCGGAGCGGACCTCGGTCACGATTCGGTCGCGCCAGTCCTGGGCGCCTCGAGGGCGCTCGAGGAAGCGTGGGCCGAGGCCGTGGGAGCTCGCGGCATCTGCGCATCGCCGCTCGAGGCGGCCGCGCCGATCACTCTCCGCGTCTCCCACGACGAACAGGACGGGCGGCTCGGGCACGGACAAGCTCAGCGCTCGCAGCAGCCGCTGCGCGGGAGGTCGCCACCGGCTCGATCGGCCGGGGGCTGGACGGCGAGCCGCGCCGTCGCCGCGCCGAGCAGCGGGTGACGGGCGGTGAGGAGGACCTGCCCGGGCTCCTCCGCCACGCTACGGAGCCACACCGCGCCGACACCCCCTGTCTGGGCGAAGGGGAAGGGATTGTCCCCGATAAGCCTGGCCGGCCCGTCGCAGGCGAGGGTGACCTCCCCAGAGACGTAGGGACGGGGCGCGCCGTAACGGTCCACCGCCTGGAGCACCGCACGGGTCGTGTCGACGCCGTCGGCCACCAGTGCCGGGTCGTCGAGCGCGAGGAGCAGGCGGTCCCCTGCCGGGTCGGAGGAGAACCGCCGGCTGAGCACGCATCGCCCTCCGAGGTACCCGTCGAGCCGGAGCTCCGGGAGCCCGGAGCCGTCGACCGGCCGGAGGTCGACGTAGGAGGGCGGGTGGCGCAGGTGCGGGTACTCGGACCGGTCGGGGCACGCGGTCGCGAAGTGCCGGTCGGCGACGAAGACCTCGACACGGTCCAGGTTGGAGCAGATCAGGGCGCGAGGGAGACGGTTGGCAGGGGAGAAGGGCCCGAAGTCCCAGTAGAAGGCGGGTTCGATCACCGGGCGCCGGTCCGGGTCGACCTGGGAGCGGTACACGGCGGCACCGGGCTTGAGCACCCGGAAGACGTCGGCGACGCCGGTGCACTTGAGGCCCCGGTCGTGGTTCCCGTTGCCGGAGGGGTAGTCGAACGCGGACCAGGCGAGGACCCCGCAGTAGCGGTCCTCTGCGGCCGCGAGGTCGTGCACACGGGCGTGGGCCTCGGCTTGACCTTGCTGCACGTCCTGCGGGTCGACCCGGCGGTAGGCCCGCGCCGGGCCAGAGAGCGTCCCGACCGCCTCGCTCACGAGGTAGGGGCGGTCCTTCCGGGGCGGCATGAGCTCGGGGCGCCGCCGGCGGCGCCGGACGCTCGAGGTGTAGTCGTTCTGCGCGAAGACGTCCTCGAGGTAGCGGCGCGTGTAGTGCCGGCCTGCCATCGCGCCGGCCGTTGGCCGGCTCCCGTCGAGGTGCCGCGCGATCTCGCCGGTCCGCCTCGACAAGGTCACGTCGTTCTCGGTCTCGTTCGGCCTCGTCCCCCAGAGCACGATGCTCGGATGGTTGCGGTCCCGCTGCACCATCTCCGCGACGTCGCGCTCGACCAGCGCCTTCCATGCTGCGTCGCCGAGGTAGCCCCAGCCCGGGACCTCCTCGAAGACGAGCAGGCCGAGGTCGTCGCAGGCGTCGAGGAACGCTTCGGCCTGCGGGTAGTGAGAGCAGCGCACGGCGTTGACGTTCAGCTCGTGCCGGAGGATCTCGGCGTCCCGGCGCTGGACACGCGGCGCCATCGCGCCTCCGGCAAAGGGGAACAGCTGGTGGCGGTTGAGCCCGAACAGCTGCACCCTCCTTCCGTTCAAGAAGAACCCGTGCCGTTCGAAGCGGGCTTCGCGAAAGCCGATGCGGACTCGACGTTCGTGCCACCCCTCGCCGTCGGGACCCGGTTCGGTCAGCGTCACGACCACTTCGTAGCAGTGCGGGTCGTCGAGGTCCCAGAGGCGGATGTCGGCGAGTGGGTGGAGTACGAGTCGGCGCTCGATTCGGCCGGGACGAAGGAGCGCGACGCGGGCGGTCGAGGTGGCGAGCGTCCTCGGGCCGTCGCGCAGCTCCGCCCTGAGCCCGAGCGGCGGGCGCGCCGGAGCGTCTGGCGGCGTCGGCGCGGCGTCGAGCGTGCAGTGCAGCACGACCCTTCGGCTCGTCGCGTCGAGCACGTCCTCGACCCTCGCGAAGACGTCGGCGACGAACACCTCGGGTACGACGCGAAGGCGCGCCTCGCCGTAGAGTCCTCCCGGCTGCCAGAAGTCGACCGAGCGCGAGCGGGCTGGGGCCGGCCGGTTCGGGGGAACGGGCAGGTTGAAGCGGCTGTCGAGGTGGACGGTGAGCTCGTTGTCCCCCGCGGCCAGCCACGGAGTGAGCTCGCAGCCGACCCGTCGGTAGCCGCCGAGGGCGCTCGAGAGGACATGGCCGTTCAGCACGACCTCTACCCCGGTCATCGCCGCGTCGAGCTCGAGGAGCACCCGTTGTCCCGGACGGGCACGGGGATCAGGAAAGTGCTTGCGATAGAGCCAGCACCGCTCCCAGCTCGCCGGGTCCCACTCCCGCCAGGACAACGGTGCGACCGTGTGCGGCAGGGTCACGGCCTCGAGGTCGCGCTCCTCGACCGGCGTGCCCGAGCCGGCGGTCATCGACGCGCGCGCGGCCGGAGCCGGTCCGAACAGCCATCCCGTGTTGAACGGGATGGTCGTCACCTGGCCGGGACGCGCTTTGCGGGTCGCTTCCCGTCTTGCTCCCACCGGAGTGGTCGGCGAAGCAGGGTCCCGAGGACGGTCGGCTCGAGGAGGTCGACGGCCCGGTAGGCGATCGGCCGGAGCGGCGAGACGGCGAGCACGACCGCCGAGGCCAGCAGGTAGCCGGCCACGACGTCGCCCGGATAGTGGGCGCCGACGTACACCCTGGCGAAGCAGAGGAATAGACCGAGAACGACATTGACGAGGGCGAGCGCACGGACGACCCCGGGGACCCTCGTCGCTCCGGCCCGGGACCTGGCCTCTCCGGGCTGCCACTCGCGTCCGGGTCGCCAGGGCCTCGCAGAGAGCACCAGGAGGAGCGACAGGGTGAGGCCGCCGGCGACGATCGAGTGGTCCGACGGGAACGAGTAGTCGCTGGTCCTTGCGACCAGGACCAGAGCCTGCGGATGGCTCGCGTACGGTCGCAGCTCCCTCGCGGCGTGCGCCACCAGCTGGTTGAGCCCGAGCGCAACGACCGTGCCGACGCCGCCGAGGACGAGGGCGGCGCCGGCCCGTGGGACCCGCCTCCACCAGGCGAGGGCGTAGACCGCGACGAAGACGGCCGCGAGCAGGACCGGGCCGAGCCAGAGCGCATAGGCGTGCATGAAGCCGTGCGCCCAGGCGGTGTGCTTCGAGAAGCGGTTGAGGTCGAGGTACCACGAGGTGTTGAGGCTTCTCGGAGGCATCACCCTGACTCCTCCGAGGTCCGGCGCCGGGCCGGGCGACGGCGACCTCTCGGCGACGGCGAAGGGTTCCATGCGACGATCCGTGACTTCCGGCGACTTGGACTTGTTGGTGGCGAGGAGGCGTCCTGCAGGTGAACGTCGGGTGACGCGGCGTCCACGCGCACGGTAGCACGGGGGGTCGTCGCTGAAGGGTGGCCGGCCGCGGTCCCCGCCGGTGCCGACCCAAGCCTCGCCGGCCCGGCTCGACCGGCGCTCGGACTAAACTCACGCAGCCGAGCCCAGCGGTCTCGTCGGCGGGGGCGCCGACCTTCGGCCGGGAGCCTGCAGCTCGGGGAGGGGTTTCCATGGCCGGCACGAGCGTCGGGTATTCGATCACGCTCAGGGTCGAGGCGCCAGCGACGACAAGCGCCGCCGGAGAGCTGACCGGGGTCATCGGGCGCGCCGGAGCGCTGGTGACCGCCTTGGACGTGGTCGAGTCGCGAAGCGACCGCGTCGTGGTGGACATCTCGTGCAACGCCGTCGACTCGCCGCATGTCGAGCGCATCGAGAAGGCGGTCGGCGCGCTGCCCGGCGTCGTCGTGCGGCACGTCTCGGACACCACGTTCCTCGTGCACCTGGGCGGCAAGCTCGAGGTCAACCCGAAGGTCCCGCTCCGCCACCGCGACGACCTCTCCCGCGCCTACACGCCCGGGGTGGCGCGCATCTGCCTCGCCATCGCCGAGCACCCCGAGAGCGCCCGGAACCTCACGATCAAGAAGAACACCGTGGCCGTCGTGACCGACGGATCGGCGGTGCTCGGCCTGGGCGACCTCGGGGCGGCCGCGGCGCTGCCGGTGATGGAGGGCAAGGCCGCGCTGTTCAAGCGCTTCGGCAACGTCGACGCCTGGCCGGTCTGCCTCGACACGCACGACCCGGACACCATCGTGGAGACGGTCAGGGTGATCGCGCCCGTCTACGGTGGGATCAACCTCGAGGACATCTCCGCACCACGTTGCTTCGAGATCGAGCGCCGGCTTCGCGAGGTGCTCGACATCCCGGTCTTCCACGACGACCAGCACGGCACCGCGATCGTCGTGCTCGCGGCGTTGACGAACGCGTTGCGGGTGGTCGGCAAGGACGTCGGCGACGTCCGGATCGTCGTCTCCGGCGTCGGCGCCGCGGGCAGCGCCACGATCCGCATCCTCCTCGCGAACGGCGCCACCGACGTCATCGCCTGCGACCGTCACGGCGCGCTCACCCGGCGCCGCACCGAGGGCAACCCGTTCCGGTCCTGGATCGGCGAGCAGACGAACCCGAAGGGGTTCGAGGGGAGCTTGAGCGAGGCGCTCGTCGACGCCGACGTGTTCATCGGTGTGTCCGCGCCGAACCTGCTGACCGGTGCCGACATCGCTCGGATGGCCGAAGGTGCCGTGGTCTTCGCGCTGGCGAACCCGGATCCGGAGGTCGACCCGATCGAAGCGGGGAGGCACGCGGCCGTCGTCGCGACCGGCCGTTCCGACTTTCCGAACCAGATCAACAACGTGCTCGCCTTCCCGGGGGTCTTTCGAGGCCTTCTCGACGCCGGCGCTCGTTCGATACCGGACTCGATGCTCGTGGCCGCGGCCCGGGCGATCGCCGACACCGTCGCCCCGGATGCGCTCAACCCTGGCTACATCATCCCGAGCGTCTTCGACCCGGCGGTTGCCCCTGCGGTCGCCGCGGCGGTGAGGGCGTCGGCCGCCGAAGAGGCGCCGGCCTGAGCCGCCCGCGGGCCTGCGGACAGGCTGCGCCCGTCGGAGCTTTGGGCGTGGGGCGGATCGGCGGTTAGCGTTCGAGGTGTCGTTGCCGGAGGAGGCCCTGCTCGTCTTCGACGGAGACTGCGGCTTTTGCACCTGGGCTGCCCGCTGGGCGGAGAAGCGGTTCCGCCACGGGGAGCGAGCGGCGTCATGGCAGGAGCTCGGCGAGGAGAAGCTGGCGTCGTTGGGCCTCGGGCTGCAGGACGCGGCACGTTCCGCATGGTGGGTCGAGGTCGACGGGGCGCGTGAGCGCGGGCATCGAGCGGTGGGAAGGGCACTGCGGGCAGGTGGTGGATGGCGGGGCCTTGCCGGGCAGGTGGTGCTCGTCCCGCCGACGAGCCTGATCGCCGCCCTCCTTTACCGCGCCGTCGCCCGCTGGCGCCATCGCCTTCCGGGCGCGACGCCGGCCTGCCGCCTCGACCCGGAGCGACGGTCGACCGGAGCGGGCGGCGGGCCGGCCGGGCCCGAGTAGGCGAAGACCCGGTCGGTTGTCGGAGCGAGCAGGAGCCCCTCCGCCACCGCCGGAGTCGGGAAGTGGTTGGCCTCGCCGGCGTGTGTCTGCTCCTCGACCACGTGGTGGCCGTTCGCAGGGCTCAGCCCCCAGAGCGTGCCGTCGGTGTCGAGGGACCACACGAGCCCGGCTGCGATGATCGGCGGCCCGTCGACGGGCGCGCCGCTCGGGCCGGGTGCGGTCGTCCAGAGCAGCGAGATGCGAGGAGGCCGGCTCGAGATCCGGACGGCGGTGACTCCCTCGCCGCAGGCGAGGTAGACGGTGCTCCCGAGGACCGCGCTGCCCCCGTGAGGGTCCTGTTCGCAAAGGGGCATCGACACGAGGGGGTGGCCGATCCCGCCGAGGTGGCTCCGGGAGAGCAGGTAGGCGACGTGGCGCTTGCCGACTTGGAACACGTAGGCCCCGACGAAGGCTGGCGCCGTCGAGCCGAGGTCGAGGTCGCTCCGGTTGTCCTGTGGCCAGGTCGAGGGGGCGAAGAGCTGCTCGAGGCGGAGTGAGCTCGACAGCTCCGTGACCGAGTCGCTCCCGTCGTAGGGGGGCCCCGACTGCGAGCCGTTGCCGGCCGCGAACCAGACGTCGCCCTCGGGGTCGACGAGCGGTGCGGCGCCGCCCATCCACACCGCCCCCTGCCGCTCGCCGGCCGCCGCGTCGACGAGGTAGTAGCGGGGCCGCCCGCCGACCTCGGGCACGGCGGCGATCGTGCCGTGGTAGTTCCCGCAGTCTCCGTAGTTGCCGCCGAAGCCGATGAGCACCTGGCCCCGGTCGAGCGCGAGACCGGGTCGCTGCAGCAGGGCCGAGGGGTCCGAGCGCGGTGGGTCGACCGCCTCGTCGAGCTCGACGCGGCCGTCGTAGAGGTCGATGCCGACGAGGTGGTGCGACGTGGCGAGCCCCCGGCGCAGCTCGTCGGCGACCACGAAGACCTCGTGGCGGGCGGGGTCGACCACGGGGGTGCCGGTGATCCCGACGTCGGGCGCGATGTCGCCACAGGGAAGGTCGCGCGACGGGACCGGGGCGCCGAGGTGCCTCATCCAAAGGATGCGACCCGTGCTCGCGGCGAGCGCGTAGACGGTGTCGCGCTCCGTGGCGACGAGGACCCGGCCGGCGGAGGCGAGCGGCTCGCCGTAGAGCTGGCCGTCGAGCGGCGGAGACCTCCAGGCGAGGCGAAGCGGGAGCAGCCCGGAGGCAAGCCTCGCCACGCCCGTGCCGAGCGGGTCGCCGTGGTAGACGGTCCAGCTCGTGCCGGACCCGCCCCCGCCGGGAACGGCCCGCGCAGCCGGGACGGGCGGAGACGTCGCCGGCAGCGCGTAGGCGGCCCAGGCCGCGCCGGCGAGGAGCGCGGCGGTCTTCGCTGCCCGCGCTCGGGCGGTTCCCCGCTGCCGGAAGCGGCGACCCGGAGTGCCGAGAGCGCGCTCGAGGCGCGCCCGGCCATCCCGCCTCCTCGGATCGGGCATGGTCGAGGAGGCTAGCTCCGCCCGGCGGAGCCTCGACCGTCGCCGAGCCACGGGGTACGCGGCGCAGGTCAGAGGTACGCGTTCGTGAAGTAGGAGGAGGCGGGAAGAACCTTGCCAAGCAGCTTGACCGCCCGCAAGGCCCGAGCGACCTCGGTCCACTGCGAGGCTCGCTGGCGCAGCAGCGTGCCGGTCGCTCCGAGGACCGGGATCGTGGCGCGCCACCCGTTCAGGTTGTACTGCTCGGAGGACCCGTTCTTCGGGTAGGCGGCGACGAAGTCCTTCACCGCGGCGGCGGGGTGGGCGATCGACCAGGCGAATGCCTTCCTGGTCGCCGCGATGAACGCCCTGGCCTCCGAACCGTGGCTCTTCAGCCACGAGCTCATGGCCGTGAAGACCCAGATCGGCACGTTGGGCGCGCCGAAGTTCGTGGCGAGCAGGGTGGTCGGCCGCCTGCCGGTAGCACCCATGACCTCGGCGATGGCGTAGTTGAGGGTGTTCGTCGCAAAGTCGATCTTCCCGGCGAGCAGCGGCGCGATGTCGTCGCTCGTGAAGATCGGCGTGCTGATCTCCCCCGCGCTGAGCCCGGCGGCACGAAGGACGTAGGGCATCATCGCCTGCGTCCAGGAGTCCGTGAAGATCCCGATCGACGCGCCCTTCAGCCTCTTCAGGTCGATGCGCCTCCCGGGTGGGGCAACAAGACCCCAGTTGTTATCC
>JAJYNS010000078.1:0-2976 GCA_021786195.1 Actinomycetes bacterium
GCTGGTCCACGAGCCGGAACGGCGGCGCGGCGACGTCGGTGAGGCCCGGCGAGCCGTCGGTCGCCTCGGCGATGATCGGGGAGGCGTTGGGATCGGTGGAGGCGACCGCCATCGGGACGACGCCGATCAGCACGACGGCGGCGGCGCCGAGGGCGGCGACCGTCCGGAACAGGTACCCGGGACGCCGTGCCACCTGGTCGATCCTCCCGGCGAGCCATCGGCGCCACTGGCGCCATGCCAGCGGCACGGCGCCCTCAGCGCTCGGCAGGACCGCCGGGACCGCCTCGGGGACGTGGGCGAGCGCGAGGTGCCCGGCGAGGAGGAGAAGCGCCATCGGGACCATGCTGTTCGGGTCGGTCCCGATGCCGCCGAAGAACCCGAGGTCCTCGACGAGCACCCAGTCGGCGAGGCAGAAGGCCGTGCCGCCGGCCACCGCCCAGCGGACCAGGCGCAGCCGGCCGGAGAGGAAGGCAAGGCCGAGAAGCGCCAGGGCGACGACGACGAACAGGTTGACGGCAAAGCCGTGGGCGGCGTCGAGCACCGAGAAGGCGTGCACCCAGGAGGAGAGGAAGCGCGGCTGCGGGGTGGAGGCCATCTGGTGGGCCATGTCGGCGAGGGTGCCGAGGCGCGTGCCGTCCGGCTGGTGCCCGTGGCGGAGGCGCCCGGACCAGAAGCCACGTCCCGGCCAGGCCTGCAGCACGGCCGTCCCGACGAGGAACAGGCCCATCACGGCGAGCAGGGCTCGCCCGAGGCGGGGGCTTGTCCAGCGCCGCTCGGGCATGGCGATCAGCGCGCCGGCCGCCACGTAGAAGAGGACCGCGCCCGGCAGGCCGAACAGCACGGAGGCCCCGGGGGCGAACATCCCCCCGAACGCCTCGCCGAAGACCCACACGGCGAGCCCCCAGCCGAGCGAGGCGA
This sequence comes from Actinomycetes bacterium, assembly GCA_021786195.1. Taxonomy (GTDB): domain Bacteria; phylum Actinomycetota; class Acidimicrobiia; order Acidimicrobiales; family Bog-793; genus JAKAOD01. Next base: position 919 of record JAJYNS010000078.1, read on the forward strand.
GCCCCCCGAGCCTCGACCAGAGCCCCCTCGGCGCGACGAGGAGCCAGATCCCGATCCCGACCTGGATCCACACTGCGGAGGCCGGGGCGGCGATGGGGTGGTAGCTCCAGATCGTCGCCCCGAAGTTGGCGACGTGCTGGACCCAAGTCGGCGAGGCCGAGGCGACCGGCTCGATGACGCCCGAGGTCATGCCGAGCGGCATCTGGGGCTGCGCCTGGAGGATCCCGTCGAGGATCCACAGCAGGCCGAAGCCGATCCGCAGCAGCTTGCGGGCCGGTGCCTCCACGAAGGGCAGCGGCCCCGGGGGGAGGAGGGCCTCGCCACCCGCCGCCTGGCGCAGCTCGGCGCGTTTCAGCCAGCTCCAGGCCACTGCGACCAGGACGAGGAGCGCCATCACGGCGAGGGCCTCGTGGGCGAGGAGGCTCCGGAAGGCGGAGACGATCGTGGGGTTGTCGTTGCTGAGCCCCGAGCCCATCCCCGGCATGCGCTAGTACCTCCTCGCTCCCTCTCGGCCGCTCCCGGCTCCCGTCCCGCCCGCCGGCCCACGTCCCGCGCCGGCCCATGTCCGCAGTGGCATTGTGGCGCCGGTGGACAGTCTGGCCGGGCGCGGGCGAAGGGCGCAGGCGGGCCCGGTGCGGCCCGGGACGGCGACGAGGTGACGAAAGAGCCCTGTTACGAGGTCGCCCGGGTCCCGGTCGAAAGGACCCTCGCCCTTCGCCGGGAGGTGCTCCGCCCGCACCTCGCGCTCGAGGAGGCCGTGCTCCCCGGGGACGACGACCCCGCCACTGTGGCCTTCGCCGCCCTGGCCGAGGACGGTGCAGTGCTCTCAGTCGCCCGGGTCGGCCCGGAGCGGGCGCCCTTCGCCGTCGAGGCCGTCGACCGAGCGGGCCTGCCCGAGTGGCGGCTTCGCGGCATGGCGACCCGTGCGGACCTGCGAGGGCGGGGGATCGGCTCGGCGGTGCTCGACGCCGTGATCGCCCACGTCGCCGCCGAGGGCGGCGGCCTGCTCTGGTGCAATGCCCGAGTCCCGGCGGTCGGGCTCTACCGCCGTGCCGGCTTCCTGACCTGGGGCGAGGAGTGGGTCGAGCCGGTGATCGGACCGCATGTCGTCATGTGGCGGGAGGTCGCCCCCGGTGCTCCCCCCGCCGTTCCCCGGTCAGGCGCGAGCCCGGCGCCTGGAACCACGGTGAGTGGCTAAAGCGGCCCTCCTCCGCTGCCGTCGGTTGGAGCACGGGCCGGGAGTGCCGGCACGGGGAAGGGGGGCGAGGGGTGGCCCGACGCCTTGGAGTGAGGTGCCGGCTGCCGCTCGACGTCGGGTTCCTCGTCCTCTACGAGCTCGCCGTGGGCGCGACGCTCGTGCGGCTCACCGCCTTCCCCCTGAGCCCCGAGGCCCCCAGGCGGCTGACGCTCGCCTTCGGCGTGGTGGCTGGCGGTCTCGGGCTGCTCAGCCTGATCTACTGGCGGGTCCTCAGCCGGCGCCTCGTGCACTTCGAGCTGGCGGTCGTCGTGGTCTCGCTGCAGGTGCTGATCGCTCGGGCCCACACCTTCCAGGGCGCGGCGCTCGCCTCCCTCGCGGTGCTCCTGGCGGTGCTGTACGCCGCGATCTTCTTCGACCTGTGGACGACCGTCGTCTACGGGCTGGCGGCGGTGACCGGTCTCGGCATCGCGCTCCGGCTCGGCGAGCTGCACCCCGGCGCGCGCAACACGGCGCTGCTCGTCGTCGGGGTCGTCACCGTCGCCGCCGTGTTCAGCGCGCTGCTCCGCCGTTTCCGCGACGAGGCGACGCTGGACCCCCTCACCGGGCTGCTCAACCGGGGCGCGGCGGAGCAGGGCGCCGAGCGGGAGGTTGCGAGGGCCACCCGGGACGGCAGGCCGCTGTCGCTCGTGGTGCTCGACATCGACGGGCTGAAGGCCGTGAACGACAGCCTCGGCCATCTCGCCGGCGACGGCCTGCTGCGCCGTTTCGCCGCCGAGCTCAAGGGCTCGATCCGCGCCTGCGACCTCGCGGCCCGCTACGGCGGCGACGAGTTCGTCCTGGTGCTCCCCTCGACGGACCGC
>JAJYNS010000078.1:3549-6723 GCA_021786195.1 Actinomycetes bacterium
AACAGCGCGCCGAGGTCGCCGTAGGGGACGAGGATCGAGGGCGTGCCGGCCGCGTAGGCCGCAACTTGATAGTCCTGGAAGGTGATCTCGAGCCCGAAGGGCGTGAGCGCCCAGGCGGAGAAGTTCGAGGCGACCGGGGTGGTCCCCGAGTCGAGCCACTGGGGCTCGGTGAGCGGCGCGAAGCCCGGCAGGCGGCGCAGCAGCAGCCGGCTCAGCGCCGAGAGCCGCCGCAGCCAGGCCGACTTCGGGGTGAACAGGTCGGCGAGCCGGTAGGAGCGTCCGGTCGCGGTGTCGAAGTCGAAGGTGACGACGTCGTCCTCGCCGTGGGCCGCACCGCTGACGTAGGTGGAGACGTCGAGCGTGAACGCGGCCGCGTCCTTCGAGACGAGGTCGGTCGTCGCGACGCCCTCGAGCTCCGAGACGGCCTGGACGGCGGGAGGGGCGAGGTGAGGGAGCCTGACCACCCGCTGCTCGAAGGAGCGCACCTCTCGCGCCACCGCCGAGCGGATCCCGGCGTCGATGCCCGAGCCGCCGGGCGGCAGCGGCGCGACGAGCTGGGGGAAGTGGACGTCGACGCGGTAGGGGTGCGCCCCGCCGCGGCGGGCGACGATCGCCTCGAGCCGGACCGCCGGGACCGCCGCGCCTGCCCCGCTCGCCGCCCCGGTCCGGAGAGCGGCCGCCGCCGCGCCTCGAGCGAGGCCGAGGGGCGCGAGCATGACCACGTGGCTGGCCGCTGTGCACGTGCCGGCTATCCGAGCGCGGCGCCTGCACGCCGGGTCCGTCGTCACCTTGCCCTCCCGCCGCCCCTCCGTGCCAGGATTCCGGCACGGACACGACGAGGCTAGATCGCTGGCTGTGGTCGGTGCGCGCGTTCAAGACCAGGACCGCGGCGACCGAGGCCTGTCGAGCCGGGCACGTCCGCGTCAACGGCTCGCCGGCCAAGGCCGCCTCGCCGCTTCGGGTGGGCGACGAGGTCCGCCTGCGCCTCGCCGGCTCCGAGCGCGTCCTCGAGGTCGCCCGCCTCGTCGAGCGGCGGGTGAGCGCCCCGGTCGCCGCAGAGTGCTACCTGGACCGCAGCCCGCCGACGCCGCCCCGGGACGAGCTCGTCAGGCCCTTTCTCCGCGAGCCTGGCAGCGGGCGGCCGACCAAGCGCGACCGGCGCCTTCTCGACCGCCTGCGCGAGCACTGAGCGACGGCCCGGCAGGGCCTGGGCTCATGCCGCCTGGCCGGCTCCCTGCCTCGTACCCGACCTGCGGGCGACGAGGTCGTCGGCCAGGGCGTCGAGCACCGACCAGGCGCCGTCGAAGTAGCGCTGGGCGCTCAGGAGGATCCTCGGCAGGCGCTGGGCCGGCCGCAGCCCGAGCTCGCCGCGCTCGGAGGAGTAGGGGTTGAGGTCGAGCTCGACCCTCAGTCGGGCCGGGACGCGGCCGGGGTAGCTCAGCACCGCCTCGAAGCTGCGGTAGCTCGGGTCGTCGACGTAGATCGGCCGCCCGATGCTGAGGGTGACGCCGTTGTCGGCGACGACCCTGGACGGCAGCTCGACCTCGGGGAGCTCCGCCGCCGGAAGGTCGACCCGGCGTGCCACGTACCAGTTCGTCGACTGTCCTGCCTCTTCGTCGATCAGGTCGTCTGTGAAGCTGCTCAGCATCTCCGTCTCCTCAGGGCTCCCGTCCTCGGGCCCGCCTCGCTTGCCGGGCCGGAGGTTTCGTTCCCGATACGAGTATCGGCGTAGCTGGGCGATCTGTCCAACAGTTCTTTTCGATATGTTCAATCTCTACTGAAGATGACGCTCGTTGGCCGGAGGCTGTCGCACCGGCGCCCGCGAGACGGCGCCCTGGCAGGGCCGCCGGCTCAGGTCGGCAGGGCCGCGAGCTCGGCGCCGTCCGCCGGCGCTGCCTCCCCCGTCTGCTCGTTCGCCTCCGTCACGAGCTCCGCGCCGGGTGCCGCCGAGCCTCGGGCCGCCGGGACCGGGGTCGGGTAGCGACCGGTGAGGCACGCCGAGCAGAAGCCCCCGCCCGGCGCACCGATCGCCGAGACGAGGCCCTCGAGGGAGAGGTAGGCGGCCGAGTCGGCGCCGAGGTGGCCGGCGATCTCCTCGACGGGCATGCCCGCCGCGATGAGCTCGGCTCGGTCGGGGGTGGCGATGCCGTAGAAGCAGGGCCAGCGGAACGGCGGCGAGGAGATCCTCAGGTGGACCTCGGACGCGCCGGCCTCCTTCAGCATCCGCACGATCTGGCGGGTCGTCGTGCCTCTCACGATCGAGTCGTCGACGACGACGAGGCGGCGGCCGGCGACGCTCTCGCGCAGCGGGTTCAGCTTGCGGCGCACCCCTTCGACCCGCGCCTGCTGGGTCGGGGCGATGAAGGTCCGGCCGATGTAGCGGTTCTTCACGAGGCCCTGGCCGAAGGGGATGCCGCTGCGGGCGGCGAAGCCCTCGGCGGCGGGCGAGCCGGAGTCGGGCACCCCGATGACGAGGTCGGCGCTCGCCGGCCCCTCCTCGGCGAGCCGCTCGCCCATGCGGCGGCGCGCGGCGTGAACCTCCCGGCCGAGCAGGCGGCTGTCGGGCCGGGCGAAGTAGACGAACTCGAAGATGCAAAGCCTCGGCTCGACCCGTCCTGGCGGGAAGGGCCGCAGCGAGCGGGGGCCCGAGGAGTCGACGACGACCATCTCGCCCGGCTCGATCTCTCTCAGGAGCTCGGCCCCGACGATGTCGAGGGCAGGGGTCTCCGAGGCGATCGCCCAGCCGCCCTCCGGTGCGGCGTGGCTCGGCTCGATCCGCCCGAGGCACAGCGGGCGGAAGCCGTTCGGGTCTCGCACGCCGACGAGGTGGCGAGCGTCGAGCAGGCCGAGGGAGAAGGCGCCCTCGAGGCTCGGGAGCACCTCCAGCAGCGCCTGCTCGAGGTCGAGGTCGGCCTCGTCTCCGGGGCGGGCCGCGCTCGGGAAGGCCCGTGCGAGCAGCTCGCCGAGGAGCTCGCTGTCGGAGGCCACGACGCCGGGCAGCATGCCCGCTGCGTCGGAGAGCGCCTCGAGGTTCGTGAGGTTGCCGTTGTGCCCGAGGGCGAAGCCGGCGCTGCCGACCGAGCGGTAGACGGGCTGGGCGTTGTGCCAGGTGCTCGGCCCGCTCGTCGAGTACCGGACGTGCCCGAGGGCGAGGTGGCCCTGGAGCGACAGCAG
>JAJYNS010000078.1:7364-9456 GCA_021786195.1 Actinomycetes bacterium
CCTACGAGGAGGTCCTCGAGGAGGCCCGGGGCCAGGGCGTCGGGCGCCCCCACTTCGCCGCCGTGCTCGTCCGCAAGGGCGTCGTCGGCTCGGTCCAGGAGGCCTTCGACACCTACCTCGCCAAGGGCTCCCCCGCCTACGTGAGCAAGGCCCGGGTGGAGCCGGCGACGGTCGTCGACCTGGCCACCCGCTCGGGAGGGGTGACGTCGCTCGCCCACCCCCTCTCGCTCGGGCTCGAGCCGGCGCAGCTGCGACGGGAGCTGCAGCGCCTTGCCGAGCTCGGCCTCGCCGGCGTGGAGTGCCACTACGGCAGGTACGACCCGGCGACTCGGGCCGAGCTCGCCTCGATGGCCGAGGAGGTCGGGCTGGTCGCGACGGGCGGGTCGGACTTCCACGGGACCTACAAGCCGGACCTCTCGGTCGGCACGGGGACCGGGGACCTGGACGTCCCGGACCGGGTCGTCGCCCAGCTGGCCGCTCGGCGTCCCTAGCGCGGCCGAGGGCGCCCCGCAGTCGCCGGGCGCGGGCCCGTGCCGCCCGACGCCGGGCCACCTCGCAGCGCGCGGGCCCGCATGGTCCTATCTTGTAGGATAGCTCATTGGGGTGGCGCGGAGCTGCCCGAGCTTGCAGGTCGGGACGCGAGGTGCGGGAGCGATGCGTCGTCGACGGGACCGGCGGTTGCGAGCGCCCTCCGGCATCGACTCGGCCTCTCTCCAGGGGCAGGACGGCGCGCCGGGGCCCGGCGCGCCCGTGCCCCCTCCGGTCTCGCCGGCCTTCCTCGCCCGCTACGGGATGCTCGACGAGGTCCGCCGCCAGGCGGTGCTCGCCGCCTCGGCCGAGGCGGCGCCGCAGTCCGCGGGCGCAGCGTGCGGAGGAGGGGCTTGGCGGCGGGCGAGGTCGACGAGCCCCCGTGCCCAGCTCAGGAGGGGCGAGCGCCTGCCGATGCGAAGGGACCGGCGAGGAGAGATCCTCGAGCGGCTCGGCCAAGGGCCGGCCTCGGCGCACGAGCTCGCCGAGTCGTTCGGGATCAGCCGCGAGGCGGTGCTGCGCTGGCTCCGGCTCCTCGAGGCCGACGGGAAGGTCAAAGCGACGGCGGCGGCGCGGACGAGCAGGGAGAACCGCTGGGTGCTCGCCCGTGGCTGAGGGCCGGGGCGTCGCCCGCCCTCGACGCGGCGAGGAGCTGCCGAGCGTCACGGTCGCCCTGCCGGTCCTCGACGAGGAGGAGCGGATCGAGCGGTGCCTGTCGGCGATCGACGCGCAGGACTACCCGCGCCTTTGTGAGGTGCTCGTCGTCGACGGCGGCTCGAGGGACCGGACGAGGGAGCTCGCGGCGGGCCACCCGAGGGTGCGGATCGTCGACAACCCCCGCCGCATCCGCCCGGCGGCGATGAACGTGGCGCTGGCCGAGGCGGCGGGAGAGGTCGTCGTCCGGGTCGACGCCCGCACGCTGATCGCGCCGGACTACGTCGCTCGCTGCGTCGAGGCCCTCCGCAGCTCGGGGGCCACGATCGTCGGCGGCCCGATGCGGATCGAGGGCGCCACGGCCTTCGAGCGGGGTGTCGTCGCGGCGATGACCTCCCGCATCGGCGGCGGTCCGGCGGAGTTCCGGCGCGCCTCGGGGGCGCCCCGCTTCGTCGACACCGTCTACCTCGGCGCCTTCTACAAGGACGAGCTGGTCGCCCTCGGCGGCTACGACGAGCACTTCGGCGGGAACGAGGACGCCGAGCTGGCCTATCGGGCCCGGGGCGCCGGCGGCGTCTGGCTCGACCCCGAGATCCGCTCCGGCTATGCCGTGAGGGGCGGCCTGCGGGCGCTGGCGTCCCAGTACTACCGCTACGGCCGAGCCCGGGCGGGGACGATCCGCAAGCACCCGAGCTCGCTCGCCCCCCGCCAGCTCGCCGTCCCGGCGCTCATGCTCGGGTTGCTCAGCCCGTGGCGGCGCAAGGTGCTCGGCGCCTACCTCGCCCTGGTCACCGGCCGAGCCCTCTACGAGGTCCGCCGGGACCCGCCAGCGGCCCCGGCGATGGCGGTGGCGCTGCCGACCATGCACTTCTCCTGGGGCGCCGGGTTCCTGAGAGGGCTGCTCAGGAGC
>JAJYNS010000102.1 GCA_021786195.1 Actinomycetes bacterium
AACAAGGTGTAGACGACGAAGCCGAGGTTGTACAGCCGGACACGCCCGTAGATGTCGCCCAGGCGGCCGAAGTTGACGACGAGCACGCTCGTCACGACGAGGAAGCCGAGGAGCATCCAGAGCAGGTAGAAGCTGTTCCCGGGCTGGAGCGGGTCGAGGTGGATCCCGTCGAAGATGTCCGGCATGGCGATGAGCGTGATCGAGCCGTCGATCGTCGCCATGAGGACGCCGAGGGTGACGTTGAACAGCGCCGTCCACTTGTAGCGGTCCTCGGCCGCGGGGGAGCCTGGGGAGGTCCTGGGGGCCGGGCGCATTGTCCTTAGCGTAACGAAGGATCGCGCCTGCCCGGGGCCCCGGGGCCGAAGGGCGGCGAGCGGCTTCGGCCGCCGGCCGGGAGCTCAGCCGCCCCCGAGCTCCCGCCGCCAGACGTTGGTGTCCCGGCGGACGAACCCGCAGCGCTCGTACAACCGGTTCGCCTCGCCTCGGCTCGGTCGCGAGGTGAGGTCGACGGTGCGCGCCCCGGCTGAGCGCGCCGTCTCGAGGGCCTCGGCCACGAGCGCCGCGCCGATGCCACGCCCCCGGCTCGCCTCGTCGACGACGACGTCCTCGACGATCGCCCGCACCCCTGTCGGGATCCGGAACACGACGAGCGTGAGCATCCCGACGACCTCCTCGCCGATCCTCGCGAGGAACAGCGACGTCCCCGGGCTCGCCGCGATCGCCGAGAGCGTCGCCGGATCGGGGGGCGGGGCGGAGGACAGCTGGGGCATCAGGCGAGCGACCGCGGCGACCTCCTCGGGCGCCGGCTCGAGAACGCGCTCGACGACGACGGGTGGCTCGTCCACCCGCCGAGCGTAACCGTCTCGAGGGTCCCGCGGCCGGCACGTGCTTGCGTCGGCGGCGTTCGGGCGGTGCCCTGCCCAGTGGTCTCGCAGCAGCGTCCGGGTGCGTCGGGGCAGGCCCCTGCCTGCCGGTAGTCTGGCGGGAGGCGAGGGAGGAGCAGGGATGCGAGTGGGGCGCAGGGGCAAAGCGGAGCGCTTCGCCGTGTCGCTCGGGCGGAGCAGGCGCGCCTGGCCGTGGGGGCGTCAGTCGCGCGCCGGGCGCCGGGCGAGCGTCGTCGTGGCTGCCTTCGACGGGTGGAACGACGCGGGGGAGGCGGCCTCCCGGGCGGTCGGCCATCTCGGGCTTGCCTGGGGCGCGGTGCCGGTCGCCGAGATCGATCCCGAGGAGTTCTTCGACTTCACCGACCTGCGGCCGGAGGTCTCCATCGTCGAAGGAGAGCAGCGCGAGGTCTCCTGGCCCGCGACGACGGTGTCCTTTGCCGGTGGGGATCCCGAGGGGCCCGACGTCGTGCTCCTCGAGGGGCCCGAGCCGCACCTGCGCTGGGGTCACTACTGCGACGCGGTGGTCGCGCTCGCGCGCCGGGCGCGAGCGGCGAGGGTCGTGATGCTCGGTGCCTACCTGTCCGAGGTGTCCCACGCCCGGCCGGTCCCGCTGAGCGGGGTCTCGAGCGACGGGGGGCTGCTCGCACGGCACGGCCTCGGCCCGACGCTCTACGAGGGGCCGACCGGGATCGTCGGCGTGCTCGGCCCCGCGCTCGCCCGGGCCGGGATCGCCGCGACGTCTATCTGGGCGAGCGTGCCCTACTACTCAACCCCGGTGTCGGCGAAGGCGGCGCTCGCGCTCGTGCGCATCGCCGCCCAGATCGTCGGTCGGCCGGTCGAGACGTCCGGGCTCGAGGAGGAGGCCGCCGAGTACGAGCGGCGGATGGACGAGCTCGTGCGCGACGACGAGAACGTCGCCGCCTACGTAGCCCGCCTGGAGGAGATGGAAGACATCGTCGGCGCCGGGCTCTCCGCGGAGGGGCTCGCCGAGGAGATCCAGCGCTACCTGCGCGGCAGGCAGCTCGGCTGATGGGGGTGCGCGCCGACTGCCGTCACTACGTGATGCGCAGCGTCGGGTCCGGGGATCGCGTCGAGCAGTGCCGGGTCGGCGCCGGCGGGCACGCGCCCTTCGCCTGCCCCGACGGCTGTGTGCTGTTCGAGGCGCGCGCCACGTCCTCGGCGGGATGGCGGGTGCGCGGGGAGGGGCAGCGGCGCGAGCCGGGCGGGCACGCCGGCCCGGAGCCCCGCCCCTGAGGCCTGGCTGCGGCCCGGGTCAGCTCTCGAGCACGTCGCCGAGACGCTCGACGCTGACGCCTGCCTCCTCCAGCCAGACGACGGCATCCTCGACTGCGTTCGTGTCGCCGTCGAGCTCGCAGACGACCCATCCCGCCCCCTCCTCGACGGCCGCCCTCCGGATGTTCGGCTCGACGTCGAAGCGCCGGACGAGCCGGGCGAGGACGGGCTCGCGAACGAGGGAGTCCGGGAAGACGAGGCGCACCCGGGCCTTCACGGACGGGGGCTCCTTCGAGCCTCGAGCGCGGCACGCGACAGGTTGCCCGGCCGGAGCCCCTCGAGGTCCAGCGTGACGTAGCGGTAGCCGGCGCCGTGCAGGGCGGCGACGACCTCCTCCCGGCGCTCGACGGCGAGGGCTAGGTCGGCCTCGGGCAGCTCCACCCGGGCGAGGTCGCCGTAGTGGCGGACGCGAAGCGCCCTGAAGCCGATCCTCCTCAGCGCCGACTCCGCGCGGGCCAGCCGGCCGAGCAGGTCGGCCGAGATCCTCGTGCCGTGGGGGACGCGTGAGGCGAGGCAGGCCGCCTGGGGCTTGTCCCAGGTGCGCAGGCCGAGGGCACGGGACAGCTCGCGCACGGCGGCCTTCGAGAGGCCTGCGTCGACGAGCGGGAAGACCGCGCCGGCCGAGCGGGCGGCGACCTGGCCGGGACGGTGGTCGCCGAGGTCGTCCAGGTTGACGCCGAGGGCGACGACGGCGCCCTCGGCTGAGGCGAGGGGCGTGAGCGCGTCCATCAGCTGGACCTTGCAGTGGAAGCAGCGGTCGAGCCCGTTCGCCGCGTAGTCGCCGACCTCGAGCTCGTGGGTCTCGACGGTGCCCCAGCGCAGCCCCCACTCCGCCGCGAGCGCGGCGCAGTCCTCGAGCTCCTCGGGCGCGAGGGAGGGTGACACCGCCGTCACGCAGCGCACCCGGTCGGCGCCGAGCAGGCGAGTGGAGGCGGCGGCGAGGAGGCCGGAGTCCGCACCGCCGGAGAAGGCGACGACGACCCGTTCGAGCGACTCGAGCTCCCTGCAGAGCCGAGCCAGCCGTGGGTCCCCGGCGGTGCCCGCCCGGAGCTCCTCCGCGGCGCCCAGGGCGTCGCTCACCGCCGGCGGGCGCCCGAGCCCGCGCCGATCGCGTCGAGCACCTCGGCGATCGGCGCGACGGTGCCCACGAGGAAGGGGCCGAAGTCCGCGAAGCGCGCCGAGGCCTCGTCGAAGCGCATCGAGTACACGCAGGCCTTGATCTCGTCGAGGCTGGTGGCGAAGAGGGTGACCCCCCACTCGAAGTCGTCGAGGCCCGTCGAGCCCGTGACCAGCTGGAGGACCCGGCCGTGGAACTTCCGCCCGACGGCGCCGTGCGCGAGCATCAGGCCGAGCCGCTCCTCGTAGCCGAGCCGGTACCAGTTGTCGGCTTCACCCCGGCGCTTGGACATCGGGTAGAAGCAGTACGCCGGCATGCCTGCCGGCGGGAGCACCGGGCGCAGGCGGGCGTTGCGCAGCTGCTCGGGCGCTCCGGCCGCGTACTCGGAGACCTCGGTCAGCGAGACGTAGGAGTACTCGACGGCGCAGCCGGCGCGCCGGACGTCGGTCTGGAGCTCGCGCAGCCGCTCGGGCGAGGGGCCGAGCGCCATGATGCCGAGGTCGGCCTTGTGGCCGAGCATCGCCGCGGTGACGACCTGGTGACCGTCGGCCTCGCACTTGGCGGCCGCGAGCTCGAGCGCTTCGGCGCTCGTCGCGTCGGAGACCTTGCAGAACAGGTGGAGGACGCCCCAGCCGCTCGCCCTCGACCCCTCGTCGGCCACGAGGCGATGCTACCCGGCCGGCCGCAAGGCGAGAGCCGGGCGCGCACCGGCCCCGCACGCCGTGCGCGCGGGGCCGGTGGGGGGCCAAGGTGGGCCCGAGGGAACGAGGCCCGACTAGAAGTCGTCCATGCCGCCGCCCCCGGGCGCCGGTGCAGGCTGCTTCTCCTCGGGCTTGTCGACCACGACCGCCTCGGTCGTGAGGAACAGCGCCGCGATCGACGCGGCGTTCTGCAGGGCCGAGCGGGTCACCTTCGCGGCATCGATCACTCCCGCCTTGAACAGGTCCTCGTACTCGCCAGTCGCCGCGTTGAGCCCCTCTGCGGCGCCTTTGAGGCCGCGGACCTTCTCGACGACGACGCCACCCTCGAGGCCGGCGTTCACGGCGATCTGCTTGAGCGGCTCCTCGAGCGCCTTCGCGACGATCCTCGCGCCGGTCGCCTCGTCGCCCTCGAGCTTCTCGGCGCGCTCGAGCACGGACTTCTGCGAGCGCAGCAGGGCGACGCCGCCGCCGGGCACCACGCCCTCCTCGATCGCCGCCTTCGTCGTCGACACGGCGTCCTCGATCCGGTGCTTCTTCTCCTTGAGCTCGACCTCGGTGGCCGCGCCGACCTTGATCACCGCGACACCTCCGGAGAGCTTGGCGAGGCGCTCCTGCAGCTTCTCCCGGTCGTAGTCGGAGTCGGTGTTCTCGATCTCGTTCTTGATCTGGGTGATCCGGCCCTTGATGTCGGCCTCGGAGCCGGCGCCCTCGACGATGGTCGTCTCGTCCTTGGTGATGACGACCTTGCGAGCCTGTCCGAGCAGGTCCAGCGTCACGTTCTCGAGCTTCAGCCCGACGTCCTCGCTCACGACCTGGCCGCCGGTGAGGATCGCGATGTCCTGGAGCATCGCCTTGCGCCGCTCGCCGAACCCCGGCGCCTTGACGGCCGCGCTCTTGAAGGTCCCACGGATCTTGTTGACGACGAGGGTGGCGAGCGCCTCACCCTCGACGTCCTCGGCGATGACCACGAGCGGCTTGCCCGTCTGCATGACCTTCTCGAGCACCGGGAGCAGGTCGCGCACGGCGGAGATCTTCGAGCCGTGCAGGAGCACGTAGGCGTCCTCGAGGGAGGCCTCCATGCGCTCGGTGTCGGTCGCGAAGTAGGGAGAGATGTAGCCCTTGTCGAAGCGCATCCCCTCGACGAGGTCCATCTCCATCCCGAAGGTCTGGGACTCCTCGACGGTGATGACGCCGTCCTTGCCCACCTTGTCGATCGCCTCGGCGATCATCGCGCCGATCTCGCCGTCGGCGGCGGAGATGGCCGCGACCTGAGCGATCTGGTCCTTCGAATCGGTCTCCTTGGCGATGTCCTTCAGGCTGGCGACCGCCGTCTCGACCGCTGTCTCGATGCCCTTCTTCAGCGACATCGGGTTGGCTCCGGCGGCGACGTTGCGCAGGCCTTCGCGCACCAGGGCACCGGCGAGCACCGTGGCGGTGGTCGTGCCGTCACCGGCCACGTCGTCGGTCTTCTTCGCGACCTCCTTGACGAGATCGGCCCCGACCTTCTCCCAAGGGTCCTCGAGCTCGATCTCTTTCGCGATCGACACGCCGTCGTTCGTGATGGTCGGCGCGCCCCACTTCTTCTCGAGCACGACGTTGCGGCCCTTCGGGCCGAGCGTCACCTTGACGGCGTCGACGAGCTGGTTCATCCCGCGCTCGAGCGCCCGCCTTGCCTGCTCGTCGAAGCTGATCAACTTCGGCATCTTGCGGTGTCCTCCTGGCTGCTCGGCGACGCCGAGCGTTAGCACTCTCGTGTGTCGAGTGCCAATAGCAAACCACGCCGCAGGGCGGCGCGCAACACCGCCGGTCAGGCCCCGGGCGCGCCACGGCCCCGGGCGGCGCCCGATGGCGAGGGAGCCGGCGGGGCAGGCGGCCGGGCGGTCGTCGCTAGCGTGTCGGCGAGGATGGACCCGACCCCGACGACCCTGCGCGCCGCCGAGCCGGGCGAGGTCGGCGACGAGCGGCTCGACCGGCGGCTCGTCCTGCTCCTCGCCGTCGCCGTCGCCGTATCGGTCGCCAATCTCTACTACGTCCAGCCGCTGCTGCCGATGCTCCGGCACGACTTTCGCGCCGGCGACGGCGTCGTCGCCCTCGCCACGACGCTCGGCCAGCTCGGGTTCGTGATCGGCCTCGCCCTCGTCCTGCCTCTCGGCGACCTGCTCGAGCGCCGGGGGCTCATCTCGACGACGGCCCTGGCGTGCGCCGCGTCGCTCCTGCTCACCGGCCTCGCGCCCGACCTTGCCCTCCTGCTCGCGGCGATGGTGCTCGTCGGGGTCACCGCGGTCGTCACCCAGCTCGTCGTGCCGCTCGCCGCCACCCTTGCCCCGGCCAGGGAGCGGGGCCGGGTGGTCGGCATGGTGATGAGCGGGCTGCTCGTCGGGATCCTGCTGGCTCGGACCCTCTCAGGGCTCGTCGCCGCGGCGGCGGGCTGGCGGGTGATGTTCTACCTGGCGGCCGGGATGATGGCGGCGGTCTCCCTGGCGCTTCGCCGGCTGCTGCCGGTCTCACGTGCCGGGGTCGAGCTGAGCTACCCGCGTCTGCTCGCCTCGCTGTGGCAGATCCTCCGGACCGAGCCCGTGCTGCGGCGACGGGCGGGGCTCGGGGCGTTGTCGATGGGCGCCTTCAGCGCCCTTTGGACCTCGATCGCCTTCCTGCTCGCCGGCCCTCCCTACCACTACGGCTCGGACAGGATCGGGCTCTTCGGGCTCGTCGGGGCGGCCGGGGCGGTGATGGCGAGCGCGGCCGGGCGCCATGCCGACCGCGGCCGCGTGGTGGGGCTGACGGTCCTCTCCGCGACCTGCATCGCCGGGGCCTACGCGGCGATCCTGCTCGGGGCGCGCTCGCTCCCGGTGCTCGTCGGCGGGATCGTCGTGCTCGACGTCGGCTGCCAGGGGATGCACATCACGAACCAGAGCGAGATCTACCGGCTCCGCGGCGAGGTGCGCACCCGGCTGAACAGCCTGTACATGATGGCCTACTTCCTCGGCGGGACGGCCGCGTCGGGGGCGTCCGCCGCCCTCTACGGGCTCTACGGCTGGTCCGCGGTCGCGGGCCTCGGCCTCGGGCTCGGCTCGGCTGCGGTGCTTGCCTCGCTCCTGGTCGCCGCCAGGGCCCGCTAGCCGCCGGCGACCGCCGGCACGACCGAGAGCGTCTGACCGTCGGCGACCGGGGTGTCGAGCCCCTGGAGGAACCGGACGTCCTCGTCGGCGAGGAAGACGTTGACGAACCGGCGCAGCGAGCCCCGCTCGTCGAGGATCCGCTCGCCGATCCCGGGGTGGGCGGCCTCGAGCGACGACAGGGCCTGGCGCACGGTCGTCGCCTCGACCGGGACCTCGCCGGCGCCGCCGGTCAGCTGGCGGAGCTGGGTCGGGATGCGGATGGTGACGCTCATCGGTGTCCTTCCTCCTCGAGACGCCGCTCGGCGTCGACGAACGCGCCGAGGTTCGGTGCGATGACCGCCGACGGGCCGGCCCCGTCGCCGAGGGCCTCGACGGTCTTCAGGCCGGTCCCGGTCACGTAGGCGACGACGCGCTCGTCGGGCCGGACGACGCCCGAGGCGGCGAGGCGTGCCAGCGCGGCGATAGTCACGCCGCCAGCGGTCTCGGCGAAGATCCCCTCCGTGCGGGCGAGCAGGCGGATGCCGGCGACGATCTCCTCGTCGGTCACCGCCGCGACGGCGCCGCCGCTCGAGCGGACCGCCTCGAGCGCGTACCAGCCGTCGGCAGGGTTGCCGATGGCGATCGACTTGGCGATCGTCGAGGGCTTGACAGGCCGGACGAGGTCCGAGCCCTCGGCGAAGGCGGTCGCGACCGGGGCGCACCCGGCCGCCTGGGCTCCCGAGACGCGCACGAGGCCGCGCTCCACCAGGCCGACCTCGGCGAGCTCGCCGAAGCCCTTGTGGACCTTGGTGAGCTGGCTCCCCGAGCCCACCGGGACGACGACGTGGTCCGGGAGGCTCCATCCGAGCTGCTCGGCGACCTCGAACGCGAGCGTCTTCGAGCCCTCCGAGTAGTAGGGGCGGATGTTGACGTTCACGAAGGCCCAGTCCGGGCGCTCGCTCGCGAGCTCGGCGCAGAGCCGGTTGACGTCGTCGTAGCTGCCCTCGACGGCGACGAGCTTCGCGCCGAAGACGGCGGTGGTCTGGATCTTCACCCGCTCGAGGTCGCTCGGGACGAAGACGTAGGCCTCCATCCCGGCCCGAGCCGAGTGCGCCGCGACCGAGTTCGCGAGGTTGCCCGTCGAGGCGCAGGCGGCGACCTTGAACCCGAGCTCTCGCGCCCTGGTCAGGGCCACCGAGACCACCCGGTCCTTGAACGACCCCGTGGGGTTTCGGGTGTCGTCCTTGACGTACAGCTCGCCGAGCCCGAGCTCGGCGGCGAGGCGGTCGGCACGCACCAGCGGGGTGAGCCCCGCGCCGAGGTCCACGGGCGCCTCGGCACCGGCCGGCAGCAGGTCGGCGTAGCGCCAGATCGTCGCCGGGCCGGCGGCGACCCGCTCCCGGGTCATGACCGCCGCGACGGCCGGGTAGTCGTAGACGACCTCCAGGGGGCCGAAGCAGAAGTCGCAGACGTGCGCGGCCGTCGCCGGATGGGTGCGGCCGCACTCCCGGCAGCGCAGCGCGTCGATCCGTCCCACGAGGGTGCCTCCTTGCTCATCGGTCGGGCATTGGCACCTGGTGGTCCCGACCCGGCGGCCGTCCGGCCGACCGAGCCCGTGGAGGCTCCCGTCCCGGGACCCACTGGTTGCCGCGGCGTCGCAGGGCCCGTCCCTCAGCCGCTCTTGATGGTGCGACCAGTGTGGTCGACGCGGCAGGGCTCGTCAACCTCGGACGTTGCCGCCCCGGGGGCGAGCGGCGAAGATGGCCGGGTGACGGGCTCGGACGGGTCGATCGCCACGTTCGACCACCGGGGGCTCCCCATGGCGGAGGTGCGCCGCCTGAAGGGCGAGGCGCGGGTGGCCGTCTGCATACCGGCGCGAGACGAGGCGGCGACCGTCGGCCAGGTGGTCGGGACCGTCCGAGCGGCCCTGATGGGCGACGGCGGGCTCGTCGACGAGCTCGTCGTGGTCGACGACGGCTCGCTCGACGCGACGGCGCTCGTCGCCGAGCGCGCCGGTGCCCGGGTGGTGCCGAGCTCCCCGCCCGGCGGCGGGCCGCGGGGCAAGGGGGGCGCCATGGCTGTGGGGGTCGAGGCGACGGCGGCAGAGGTCGTCGTCTTCCTCGACGCGGACGTGACGAGCGTCCGGCCCCACTACGTCTCCGGTCTCGTCGGGGCCCTGCTCGGCCGGCCGGGGACCGCGCTCGTCAAGGGCTTCTACACCCGCCCGATCCACGGGCGGCCGACCGGTGGGGGGCGGGTCACCGAGCTCGTCGCCCGCCCGCTGCTCTCGTTGCTCTTCCCGCACCTCGCTCCCGTCGAGCAGCCCCTTGCCGGCGAGACGGCCGCCTGGCGGAGCGTCCTCGAGGAGGTCGGGCTCGCAGACGGCTACGGCGTGGAGATGGCGCTGCTGCTCGACGTCGCGCAGCGCTACGGCGCGGCGTCGATCGCCCAGGTGGACCTGGGCACGAGGGCGCATCGGAACCGGAGCCTCGAGGAGCTCTCGCCGATGGCTCGGGAGGTGATCGCCGTGGCCCTGGCTCGAGCCGGCATCCTGGCCCGTTGAGCGGGCTCGTCGTCGCCTCCTACCGCGGCCCGGCGAGCTTCGCCGTCGAGCCCGACGGGACCCTGGCGGCGCGGCCGGCGGCCGGGGGGCTCGCGCCGAGCCTGCTCAGCGCCCTGGAAGGAGCAGGCGCGGCCTGGGTGGCCGTGGCGACGGGCGCGGCCGACCGCCGGGCGGCCGCCGAGGGGGCGGCGGCGGGCGTCGCCGGCGGCACCTTGGTCAGGCTCGTCGAGCTCGACCCCGAGGTCCAGGCCGCCGCCTACCGGGTCGTCGCCAACGGGACGCTGTGGCTCCTCCACCACGGCCTGTTCGACCGGGTGCGCGAGCCGGTCTGCGACCGAGCCTGGCATGCCGCGTGGGACGGCTTTCGCGAGCTCAACCGGGTGATCGCCGACGCTGTCGCCTCCGAGGCCGACGACGGCGCGACCGTGGTCGTCAACGACTACCACCTCGTCCTCGTCGGGCGCTACCTCGCCGAGCGCCGGCCGGACCTGCGCACGGTCCACTTCCACCACACCCCCTTCTGCGACGCCGAGGAGCTCCGGGTCCTCCCCCGGGCGGTGGCGGGGGAGCTCATCGCCGGCCTCTCCTCCTTCGGGGCCTGCGGGTTCCACACGGAGCGTTGGGCGGCTCGTTTCCGGGCGTGCGCCTCCTCGGCGGGCATGGAGCCCCCTCCGGTGTTCTCGGCGCCCCTCGGCCCCGACGCGGAGGGGCTGCGCGCGATCGCGGAGACGCCGGGGTGCGCCGAGCGCCGGGCGGCGCTGCTGGACCGGCTCGGCGGCCGTGCGCTCCTTTTGCGCAGCGACCGGGTCGAGATGGCGAAGAACCTCGTCCGGGGCTTCCTCGCCTACGAGGAGCTGCTCGAGAGGCGCCCGGAGCTGCGGGGGAGGGTCACCTTCCTCGCCCGGACCTACCCCAGCCGGGAGGACGTCCCCGGCTACCTCGCCTACCGCCGGGAGGTCGAGGCGGTCGCCGAGCGGGTGAACGAGCGCTTCGGCACGGGCGACCACCTCCCGGTCGAGCTCGAGGTCGCGGACGACCTGCTCTCCTCGGTCGCCGCCCTCAGCTGCTACGACGTCCTGCTCGTCAACCCGGTGCGCGACGGGATGAACCTCGTCGCGAAGGAGGGCCCGGTCGTCAACCGCCGCCACGGCGTCGTCGTTCTCTCCCCGGAGGCCGGTGCCTTCGAGGAGCTCGGCCCCCAGGTCGTCGCCGTCGAGCCGTTCGACGTGAGCGGCACGGCGGCCACGCTCGAGCGGGCGCTCGAGATGCCCGAGGACGAGCGGGCCCGCCGGCACGAGGCGCTCGAGCGCCTCGCCGGGGCGAGGCCGCCGAGACGCTGGCTCGACGACGTCGTCGCCCGGGCACGCCCGCCCCGGTCCCGTTAGGGGGCCGGTCGGGGCCGGGCGCCGTGCGCTCAGGTCCGGGCCGCGAGCTCGACGAGGAAGTCCGCCACCGCCGGGGGGCCGTCGAGCAGGAGGTCGGCCGAGGCGGCGAGCTCGGCCGGCAGCTCGTCGCTGCCGACCGCCACGCGCACCGCCAAGACCCCCCGGCGCCGGCCGAGCTGCGCCAGGGCGTCGAAGGCGGGCAGGTCGCCGAGGTCGTCGCCGAGGCAGCAGGCCACCGAGCAGCCGGCCGAGAGGCGCCGGACGACGCCGCCCTTGTCCGGCGCCCCGGCAGGGAGCAGCTCCACCGACATCCTTCCCGGCCGGAGCTCGAGGCCGTGGCGTGCCGCTGCGGCACCGGCCGCCGCAAGCGCCGCCTCGGCCGCCTCGGGGGCCTTTCGCCAGTGGACGCCGGCCGCGAGGCGCTTGTCCTCGACCTCGACGGGCGCCGCCAGCCCCGATCTCAGCTCCTCGACCGCCGAGGCCACGGCCTCCTGCCAGCTCGCGAGGCCCTCGAGGGCGCGCACGGAGCCGTCGGCGAGCGCCTCCTCTGCGCCGTAGAGGCCGTAGGCGCGAAGGGGGCTGCGGTGCCGGTCGAGCTCGAGCGCCCTGGCGAGGAAGGCGGCAGGGCGGCCGGAGACGACGGCCACGGCCTCGAGCCGGGTCGCCAGCCGGTGGAGCGCTCGAAGCGCCCTCGGATCGGCGGCGGCACACCTCGGGTCGGCGACGATCGGGGCGATCGTGCCGTCGAAGTCGCTGACCAGGCAGGCCGCCGGCGCCGCCTGGGCAAGCCTCTCGACGAGCTCGAGCGCCCCGGCGGGCAGGGGCCGGCTCAGCGCGGCCTGCTGCCCCGGACCGCCTCGCCCTCGAAGCGCCGGCGGAGCCGGGCCAGGCGCCGACGTCGGAGGCGGCCGACGAGCAGCGGGTCGTAGGCGAGCGCGGCCTCGGAGTCGACGAGCCGGGCGAGACGTCCCCGGTAGGCGGAGGGGGAGATCCCGAGCCGGTCACGGATCGCCTGGGCTTTCGTCTTGCCGGCGGGGCCCAGCCACCAGCTGCGCTCGAAGTCCAGGAGGGCCCGCTCGGGAGGTGTCAGGTCCATCGGCACGCCTCCACCACCTCGACAATGCCAACGGGCCGCCTCCGAAGCAAGCATTCCCCGCCGCGCCCAGGTTGCCCGGCCGGCACCGGCCCGCGCTCGACCCCAGCTCGTCGCCGTGCGACGCTGTAGGGCGAAGGGAGCCGGGTGGGAGCGAGGTCGTGAGCGTCGCCGGAGTGAGCTATGTCGTCGCCTTCGGCGGCGGGGTCGCGTCGTTCGCGTCGCCCTGCGTGCTGCCGGTCGTGCCCGCCTACCTGTCCCTGGTCACGGGGCTCGACCTCACCGAGGCCGAGCGCGGAGGGAGCCGCCAGCTCGGGCGCATCGTCCGCCACACCCTGCTGTTCATCGCCGGCTTCGGCGCGGTCTTCGTCCTCGCCGGCATGGCGGCGACGGCCGTCGGCGGGGCGGTGACCCGCGACAAGGTCCTGCTCGGGCGCGTCTCCGGGGGCGTCGTGATCGCGATGGCGTTGTTCCTCGTCGGCTCGCTCGGCCTGCGCGCGCCCTTCCTCTACCGCGAGGCGCGCTTCCACCCGAGCGCCTCGCGCCTCGGGCCCCTCTACGCCCCCGTCGCCGGCGCCGCCTTCGGGTTCGGCTGGACCCCCTGCATCGGCCCGGTCCTAAGCGCCGTGCTCGCCGTGTCGCTGTCCGAGCGCGGTGTCGGCCAGGGCGCGTTGCTGCTTGCCGTGTACGCGGCCGGCCTCGGCGTGCCCTTCCTCGTGGTCGGCTGTGGCTTCGGGCGCCTCGCGGGCGCCCTGCGGTGGGTCCGGGCGCACGTGCGGGCCATCACCGTCGTCTCGAGCACCCTGCTCTGCGCCTTCGGGGTGCTGCTCCTGCTCGACCGGCTGCCGTGGCTGACCCTCGAGCTCGAGCGCTGGATGTCCTTCGTGGGGCTGGGCGGGCTGAAGACTGCCGGCTGACTCCCTGCCCGGAGGCGCTCAGCCGACCCCGGCGAGGCGGCGAGCGACGTAGGGCAGCACGCCGCCGGCCGCGAAGTAGGCGGCTTCGGTGGGGGTGTCGATCCGGAGCAGGACGGGGATCTCCTTGCCGTCGGCGAGCACGGTGAGCCGGCGGCGCACGAGCTGTGCGGGCTCGGTCCGCCCGATCCCGACGACCGAGAAGGTCTCGCGGCCGGTGAGGCCGTAGGAGGCGGCGTTGCCCTCGAGGAACTGCAACGGCGCGACGCCCATTCCGACGAGGTTCGAGCGGTGGATGCGCTCGAAGCTCTCGGCGATCACGGCCCGCACGCCGAGCAGCGCCGGCCCCTTCGCGGCCCAGTCGCGCGAGGAGCCCGACCCGTACTCCTTCCCGGCGACCACGACGAGCGGGACGCCCTCTTCGGCGTAGCGCATCGCGACGTCGTAGACGCTCCCCTGCTCGCCGTCGGGGAGGTGGAGGCTCACGCCGCCCTCGGTCCCCGGGAGCATGGCGTTGCGGATGCGGGGGTTGGCGAAGGTGCCGCGCATCATCACCTCGTGGTTGCCCCGGCGGGAGCCGAGCGAGTTGAAGTCGTCCGGAGCGACGCCCTGGGCCGACAGCCAGGACCCGGCGGGGCTCGACGGCCGGATCGAGCCGGCCGGCGAGATGTGGTCCGTCGTGACGCTGTCGCCGAGGACGAGCAGCGCGCGGGCTCCCTCGACGTCCCGGAGCGGCGGCGCGGCGGCCTCGATCCCCTCGAGGAAGGGCGGGCGCCGGACGTAGGTCGACTCGTCCCAGGTGTAGCGGCTCCCCGACGGCGTCTCGATCTGCCGCCAGCGCTCGTCGCCCTGGGAGACCCCGGAGTAGTCGGCCGAGAACATCGAGGAGCGCACCGCTTTCGCCGTCACCTCGAGGACCTCCCGGTCCTCCGGCCAGACGTCCCGGAGGAAGACCGGCGTCCCGGTCGGGCCGAGGCCGAGGGGCTCGGCGTAGAGGTCGAGGTCCATCGTCCCGGCGATCGCGTAGGCGACGACGAGCGGGGGGGAGGCCAGGTAGTTCATGCGCGCGTCGGGGTGGACCCTCCCCTCGAAGTTCCGGTTGCCCGAGAGCACCGCGGCGCAGGACAGGCCGGCCTCGGCGATGGCTCGGGAGATCTCGGGCCGGAGCGGTCCGGAGTTCCCGATGCAGGTCGTGCAGCCGAAGCCGACGAGACCGAAGCCGAGCTTCTCGAGGTAGGGCATGAGCCCGGCCTGCTCGAGGTAGTCGACGACGACCCGGGAGCCGGGGGCGAGCGAGGTCTTCACCCAGGGCCTCGCCTGGAGCCCGAGCTCGACGGCGCGCTTCGCGAGCAGCCCGGCTGCGATCATCACCTGCGGGTTCGAGGTGTTCGTGCAGCTCGTGATGGCGGCGATGACGACGTGGCCGTCCCTCAGCTCGAACGCCTCCCCTTCGGCGAGCTTCACCTCCGCTCGGCGCGCCTCGTCCGCTGTCGGAGGGACGCTGCGAGCGAGCGCCTCCCGGAACATCGGCTTCGCCCGGTCGAGCGGCACCCGGTCCTGGGGGCGCGAAGGCCCGGCGAGGCTCGGGACGACGCTCGAGAGGTCGAGGGCGATCCGCTCGGAGCAGGCGGGCTCGACCGAAGGGTCGTGCCAGAGGCCCTGCTCCTTGGCGTAGGCCTCGACGAGCGCGACCTGCTCCTCGGAGCGCCCGGTGAGGCGGAGGTAGCGCAGGGTGTCGGCGTCGACCGGGAAGAAGGTCACGGTGGAGCCGTACTCGGGGGACATGTTGCCGATGGTCGCCCGGTGCTCGACGGGCACGTGTGCGAGTCCGGGGCCGTAGACCTCGACGAACTTGCCGACCACGCCGTGGCGCCTGAGCAGCTCGGCGATGGTGAGCACGAGGTCGGTCGCCGTCGTGCCCTCGGGGAGCTCGCCGTCGAGGCGCAGCCCCACGACCGGGGGCACGAGCAGCGGGATCGGCTGGCCGAGCATCGCCGCCTCGGCCTCGATCCCTCCGACGCCCCACGCGAGGATGCCGAGCCCGTTGACCATCGGGGTGTGGGAGTCGGTCCCGACGAGGGTGTCGGGGTAGGCCTCACCCGCATCGTTGCGGAACACGACGCTCGAGAGCAGCTCGAGGTTGACCTGGTGGCAGATCCCTACGCCGGGCGGGAAGACGCGCAGGTTCGAGAACGCCTGCTGGCCCCAGCGCAGGAAGCGGTAGCGCTCGAGGTTGCGGCGGTACTCGATCTCGGTGTTGAGCTGCAGCGCGTCCGGGCGGGCCGTCACCTCGGCGATGATCGAGTGGTCGATGACGAGATCGACCGGGACCTGCGGGTTGACCTGCTCGGGGTCGCCGCCCAGCGCCTCGACGGCGTCGCGCAGGCCGGCGAGGTCGACGACGCAGGGCACCCCGGTGAAGTCCTGGAGGAGGATGCGGGCGGGGGAGAAGGCGATCTCCCGGCCGCTCGGCCCGCTCGAGGCGTAGCCGGCGAGGCTCTGGGCGTCCTCGGCGCGCACGTTGACGCCGTCCTCGTTGCGCAGCAGGTTCTCCAGCAGCACCTTGATCGAGCAGGGCAGGCGCTCGAGGTCGT
This sequence comes from Actinomycetes bacterium, assembly GCA_021786195.1. GTDB lineage: Bacteria > Actinomycetota > Acidimicrobiia > Acidimicrobiales > Bog-793 > JAKAOD01. The sequence continues at coordinate 15,643 of JAJYNS010000102.1, forward strand.
GCCCCTCGGCCAGGGCGTCGAGGCGATGGATCGTGTAGCGCGAGTCCCCGACCTCGAGCGTCCCGGCTGCGCCGAAGCTGTTCAGTCCCATGGCCGCCTCCCTCGTGTCGTCCCCCGAGCACGCTACCGGTCCCGTCTCGGGCGGCGCCGGAGGCTGCTTCGGGGGAGGGGCGAGAAGGCCCGATCAGGAGACGAGCGCGGCGTGCGGGTGGACCCGGTCGCGCAGGCGCCGCAGCAGCGCCGCCATCTCGGCCCGCTCCGCGGGCGAGTAGAGGCCGGCGAACACCGTCGCGACGTCGCTCGCGTGGCGCTCGAGCGCGGCCTCGGCCCGGGAGGAGCCGAGCTCGGTGAGCATGGCGAACGCGCCCCGGCGATCGGACGGGCACTCGGCGCGCTCGACCAGGCCCGCCTGCACGAGGCGGTCGACGGCGCGGGTGAGCCCGCTCGGGGTCAGGCCGGTCTGGGCGGCGAGATCGCTCATGCGCAGCCGCCCCCCCTCGCTTCGCCCCAGGCGGATGAGGATCTCGAAGGACTGGCCGCCGACTCCGAGCAGGTCCTCCAGCCCGGGCTCGAGCGTCCGGTGGAGCCCGGCTGCCGCCTCGAGGACGAGCCCGACGAGCGTGACGAGCTCGCCGTCCTCTCCCGCCGCGCCGGCGTGCCTGGCGCCCTCCAAGCCCTGGTCCGTCCTGCCCTCCTCCTCGGGCGTCATGCCCCGAGTGTAGCGCCGGCGGTGAGCTCGTTGCGAGCGAAATAGTTGAGTGATAGAATTAGTTTGCAAAGTTGCGCCGCCGAGGAGCGGCGCATGTCGACCCGACAAGCCCGGCCAGCCGCCGGAGATGGAGGAGCCCGATGACCGAGACGGCGACGCAGCAGGTATGGAGGACGCTCGACGGTGCCGCCGCGCCGCTCGAGGGGACCTACGTGCTCGACAAGGCGCACACGACGGTGGCCTTCGTCGCGAGGCACCTCATGGTGGCGAAGGTGCGGGGGCACTTCGAGGAGTTCGAGGGGACGATCACCGTCGGCAAGGACGCCGGGTCCTCGAGCATCGCCGCGACGATCCAGGCGGCCTCGGTCGACACTCGCGACGAGACCCGTGACAAGCACATCCGCTCGGCGGACTTCCTCGACGTCGAGAAGTTCCCGACGATCCGCTTCGCGAGCACGAGCGTCCAGGCGGCGGGCGCAGAGCGCTGGAAGGTCCTCGGCGACCTCACGATCAGGGACGTCACCCGACCCGTGCAGCTGGAGGTGGAGTGGAACGGGGCGACCCGAGACCCCTGGGGCGGGGTGCGCTTCGGCTTCAGCGCGACGACCGAGATCGACCGTGACGAGTTCGGGGTGAGCTTCAACGCCGCGCTCGAGACCGGCGGGTTCGTCGTCGCGAAGCAGGTGAAGATCGAGATCGACGGCGAGGCTACGCTCCAGGCCTGATGCCGGTGGCGGTCGTCGAAGCCGCCACCGTGACCGCCGGCGGGCGCCGTGTCCTCGGCCCGGTGACGCTCCGGGTCGGCGCCGGGGAGCACTGGGCGCTGCTCGGGCCGAACGGCGCGGGCAAGACCACCCTGCTCGAGCTGCTGGGGGCCGAGCGGCACCCGACGACCGGCAGCGTCACCGTGCTCGGCGGGCGCCTCGGCCGCGTCGACCTGAGGGACCTGCGAGCCCGCATCGGGGTCGCCGGTCAGCGAGTCGCCGAGCGGCTCCCCCCGCAGGCGACGGCTCTGGAGGTGGTCCTGACCGGCCGCGACGGGACGCTCGCGCCGTGGTGGACTCGGGGCGACGGAGGGGGCCGGGAGGCAGCGCTCGAGCTGCTCTCCCGGCTCGGCTGTGGCCACCTCGCCGACCGGGCGCTGGGAGCGACCTCGCAGGGCGAGCGCCAGCGGGTGCTCATCGCCCGCTCGCTCTATGGACGCCATCGCCTCCTCCTGCTCGACGAGCCGGCCGCCGGCGTCGACCTGCCCGGCCGGGAGGCCCTCGTCGCCGCCCTCGACGCGCTGGCCGCCGCACCCGATGCGCCGGCGACCGTGCACGTCGCCCACACCCTCGAGGAGCTCCCTGCGTCGACCTCCCACGCCGCCCTGCTGAGGGCGGGCCGCCTCGTCGCCGAGGGCCAGGTCGCCGAGGTCCTGACCGAGGGGCACCTCAGCGAGTGCTACGGGCTCGAGGTGCGCGTCGAGCGTCGCTCCGGCAGGTGGCAGGCGACCGCCGCGCCCTCGTGGTGAGCGTGAGCCGGGCCGGGAGGCACCGGTGGGCGGTCCGCCCGGTGCCGCCGCTCAGGTGAGCGGCTCGGCCGGGGGCTCGCCGGCCGGGCGGTCGCGACGGGCGATCACGTGCACGTCGATCGCCTGCTCGCCGGCGAAGCGCAGGACTCGGCTCACCACCGAGCCTCGGGTGAGCTCCTCGATGCGGCTGCGCCGGCTGGAGCCGAGGACGATCTGGGTGATCTGGTGCTCGCTGGCGAAGCGCACGATCGTGCGCGCGGGGTCGTCGCCGGCGACCTCGTGCCAGGTGGCCCCGAGCGCCTCGGCGAGCTCGCGCACCTCGGCGATCGTGCGCTCCCCGGAGCGCCCCGTCTCCTCGCCCCGGACGTGCAGGACGTGCAGCTCGCCCTTCGCCCGGGCCGCGATGCGCGCGGCGCGCCGGACGACGCCTGGCGTGCCCGGCGCGCCGGTCACGGCGACCATGATCCGCTCCCTGGTCTCCCAGACCTCGGGCTGGGCATGGCTCGCGAGGAAGGCGAGCAGCTCCTCCTCGGTCTCGTCGGCCACGAAGCGGAGCGCGAGCTCGCGGAGCGCGACGAGGTTCTCCGTGCGGAAGAACCCGGAGAGCGCGGAGGGGACCTGCTCGGTCGGGTAGACGTTGCCGTGCAGGATCCTCCGCCGTAGCTGCTGGGGCGAGGAGTCGATGAGCTCGAGCTGGTCCGCCTTGCGGACCACCCAGTCCGGGACCCGTTCGCGCACGGGGACCCCGGTGATCTTCTCGACGGCGTCGGCGATGCTCTCGAGGTGCTGGACGTTCACGGTGCTGATGACGGCGATCCCCTCGTCGAGCAGCTCGAGCACGTCCTTCCAGCGCTTGTCGTTGCGGCCGGAGCCGGGGACGTTGGTGTGGGCGAGCTCGTCCACGAGCGCGACCTCGGGATGGCGGGCGAGGACGGCGTCGAGGTCCATCTCCTCGAAGACGGCGCCCCGGTGCTCCACCTTCTTGCGGGGCACGATCTCGAGGTCGCGCACCAGCTCCGCGGTGTGCGCCCGGCCGTGGGTCTCGACGAAGCCGACGACGACGTCGCTGCCGCGCAGGTGACGCCGCCAGCCCTCGTCGAGCATGGCGCAGGTCTTGCCCACCCCGGCGGCCGCGCCCATGTACAGGCGGAAGCGGCCGGCCGGGCGGACCTCCCCGGCGACCTCCTCCGTTGGCGGCAGGCCGCGCACCTCGCTCACCCGACCATCATGGCCGAGCGGCAGGTGCTCGTCCCGGCCTAGGATCGTCGGGGAGCGCCGGGAAGCCTGGTCGGCAAGACGTCCCCGGACCCGTCCGAAGGGGCGGGCCGTGGGGAAGGGAGCCGACGTGGGCAACCTGGCCGCCTCGACGCTGTTCGTGCTCGGCGTGGCCCTGAGCCTCTCGGCGAGCTGGGTGCTCGTCGCCCGCATCGAGCGTGTCGGGCGCCGCTTCGGCATCTCCGACGCGCTGCTCGGGCTCCTCGCCGCGCTCGCCGGGGACGGCCCGGAGCTCACCTCGGCGGTGACCGCGCTCGTGCACCACCAACGGCTCGTCGGCGCGGGCGTGGTGCTCGGCTCGAACGTCTTCAACCTCGCCGCCCTCCTCGGCCTCGGCGCCGTCGTCGCAGGCTCCGTGGTGCTCCACCGCAGTGTCGTCGAGCTGAGCGGGGCGGTCGCGCTGGCGGTCGGCCTCGTCTGCCTCCTGTCGGTCGTCGGCGCCCTGCAGGCCGCCACCGCGCTCGTACTGTCCGCCGCGATCGTCCTCCCCTACGGCTACGTCCTCGGCGCAGGGGCCCCCCGGCTTCGCCGCCTGCCGCTGCCCGGACCGGTCGGCCGCTGGCTGGGGCGCGCCGTGGCCGAGGAGGACGCCGAGGCCCAGGAGGGCTTCCACCTGCCGCGCCACGGCCGGCGCGACGTGCCCGTCGCCGCGCTCGCCCTGGCGGTCGTCGTCATCGCGAGCGTCGAGATGGAGCGTGCCGCCTCCGTGCTCGGCCGGCGGCTCGCGGTGCCGGACATCGTTCTCGGCGGCATCGTGCTCGCGGCGGTGACGAGCGTCCCGAACGCCGTCGCCGCCGTCTACCTGGCGCGCCGGCGGCGAGGAACCGCGGTGCTGTCGACCGCGCTCAACAGCAACACGGTCAACGCGCTCGCCGGCTTCCTCCTGCCGGCGGCGGTCGTGGGGACCGTCCGCTCCGGCCAAGGGAGCTTCGTCGCCGCCTGGTACGCCGGGCTGACGGCGGCGTCGCTCGCGCTCGCCTGGGGGCACCGAGGCATCCGGCGCGGGTGGGGGGCCGGGATCATCTGCGCCTACGCGGTCTTCGTGGCGTCGCTCGCCCTAGTCTCGTCCCGGTGAGGCGCACCGTCCTCGGCGCGGTCGCCGCCCTCGCGGGCGTGGGGGTGCTGAGCGCGGGGATGGTCCCGGTCCGGTCCCACCTGAGCGTGGCGACTGCGGCGCTCGTGCTCGTCGTGCCCGTCGTGCTCGGCGTCGTGCTCGGCGGGTTCCCGGCCGGCGTCGCCGCCCTCGCCGCCGGCTTCCTCGCCTACGACCTGCTGTTCATCCCCCCTTACGGGACCTTGAGGGTGGGCTCCGCCCAGAACTGGGTGGCGCTCGCCGTCTACGTCGTCGTCGTCTCGATGGTCGCCCGGGTCGTCTCGAGCCAGCAACGTGCACGGGTCGAGTCGGCGAGGCGCGAGGCCGACGCGCGCCGCCTCTACGAGCTCTCCGACGCCCTGGTCGGCGACCGCCCCCTCGCCGAGCTCCTGCAGCGAGTCGCGACGGCCCTCAAGGAGCAGCTCTCCCTGCGGTCGGTGAGCCTGCTGCTGGCCGACGGCGAGTCGCTCAGCCCTGCCGCCGCCGCCGGCGAGCCCCTGTCGGAGATCGAGCTCGCCCAGGTCCTCCCCTCCGGCGGCCGGGCGAGGAGCGCCGCGCTCGGCGGTGGCAGCGTGGTCGCCCTGCCCCTGTCGGCCGCCGGCAGGCCCTTCGGGCTGGTCGTGCTCGTCGCGCCCGGCAGGTTGGAGCCCGGCGAGTGGGCGCCGCTGCGCACCTACGTCAACCAGCTCGCGCTGGCGCTCGAGCGTGCCCGCCTCCGGGACCAGGCCGTGCGCAACGAGCTGCTCGAGGAGGCGGACCGGATGCGCTCGGCGCTGCTCGGCGCCGTGTCCCACGACCTTCGGACCCCGCTCGCCTCCCTGAAGGCCGCCGTCTCCGACCTCCGCCAGCCCGGCCTCGCGCTGAGCGAGCCGGACGCGAAAGAGCTGCTCGGCCTGGTCGAGGGGCAGGCGGACCGCCTCGCCCGGATGATCACGAACCTCCTCGACATGACACGGATCGAGGCGGGCGCGCTCGAGCGGCACCTCGAGGTGACGAGCGTCGAGGACCTGGTCGCCGAGTCCCTGGCGTTGCTCGGCCGCTCGGAGGCCGCCGACCGGATCGTCTCGGAGGTCCCGAGCGGCCTGCCGCCGGTGGAGGTCGACCACGTGCTCATCGGTCACGCCCTCGTCAACCTCCTCGAGAACGCCGAGCGGCACGCCCCACGGGGCACCAAGGTCATAGTCGGCGCGCGGGCGCGCGCGGGCGCTGCGGGCGGCGGCGCCTCGGTCGAGATCTGGGTCGAGGACCACGGCCCGGGCGTGCCGGCCGAGGAGCGGGAGCGGATCTTCACGATGTTCACCCGCGAGGGCCCGGGAGGCCGGAGCGGCCTCGGCTTGGCGATCGCCAAGGCGTTCGTCGAGGCCCACGGCGGGACGATCCGGGTCGAGGAGGCGAGCGGGGGCGGCGCCCGCTTCGCCCTCGGCCTCCCGGCGGCGCCGGCGCTGCCAGAGGTCGGCTAGGTGCCCAGCATCCTCGTCGTCGACGACGACCCGTCGCTGCTCCGAGCGCTGCGGATCGGCCTCACCGCTCGGGGCTACGAGGTCTCGGTCGCCGGCACGGGCGGCGAGGGCATCAGCCAGGTCGCCCTTGGCGCGCCCGACGTCGTCGTCCTCGACCTCGGGCTTCCCGACCTCGACGGCGTCGACGTCTGCCGCCGCCTTAGGGAGTGGTCCAAGGTCCCGATCCTCGTGCTCTCCGCTGCCGACGCCGAGGGCCGCAAGGTGGCGGCGCTCGACGCCGGCGCCGACGACTACGTGACGAAGCCCTTCGGCATGGCGGAGCTCGAGGCCCGCCTCAGGGTGGCGCTACGCCACGCCGGAGCCGCTCGCAAGGACGAGCGGACCGAGCTCGTGGTCGGCGACCTGAGGGTCGACCTCGTGCACCAGGGCGCGAGCTATCGGGGCCGGGAGCTCGAGCTCACGGCCCGCGAGCTCGCCTTCCTCACCTACCTCGCCCGCAACGCGGGGAAGGTCTGCACGCACCACATGATCCTGAAGGAGGTCTGGGGCCCTCAGTACGGGGGGGAGACCCACTACCTGCGGGTCTACGCCCACCGCCTGCGCCGCAAGCTCGGTGACGACGAGGGGGCCTTGCTGCGCACCCACCCGGGGATCGGCTACCAGCTCGTCTCCCCCTGAGGGTGGGCGGTCCACCGGACCCCCCGGTGCCTCAGCGCCCGGAGGCTGCGACGAGGCGGGCCAGCGCCTCGTTCAGCCGCAGGACGTCGATGTAGGGCGAGCCGAGGAAGCCGAGCTCGGCGCCCTGGCGCTCACGGGCGACGAGCGCCCTCAGCCTCGACGGGGCGATCCCGGTGGCCCTCGAGACCATGGGGACCTGCACGAGCGCGTCCTGCACGGAGATGTCGGGGTCGAGGCCGCTGCCCGAGGTCGTCACGAGGTCCGGGGTGGGGTGCACGCCCATGCGGTGCCAGTAGGCGACGAGCGCCCTCGTGTCCTCGAGCAGCACCTTCGACCGCGGGCCGAGGTCGGTCGCCCCGGACTCTCCCGGGACGCCGTTCGCCACGAGCGGGTTGTCGCCTCCGGCGACCCGGGCCTTCAAGTCCGCGGCGTAGGGCCCGGTGTCGTCGGGTCGGCCGTGGAACACGCAGCTCCCGAGCGGGTGCCCCGGGCAGGGCGTGCCCGCCCAGTTCTGCCCGATCAGGGTTGACCCGTAGGAGGTGAGCGAGCCGTCGGCTTGGTGCCGGAAGAGCAGCTGGGCGACCCCGGTGCCGGCGAGGGCGTAGAGGAAGCCGAAGACGGCGGTGAAGACGAGGATCGATACGACCGAGCGGCGGAGGTGGGCGATCAAGGGGGCTCGCGATCAGTAGGCGTGCAGGGCGACGAGGAGGAGGTCGATGAGCTTGATGAAGACGAACGGGGCGACGATCCCGCCGACGCCGTAGATCAGGACGTTGCGGCGCAAGATCGCGGCCGAGCTCGACGGACGGAAGCGGACCCCTCGCAGCGCCAGGGGGATGAGCGCCACGATCACGAGGGCGTTGAAGATCACCGCGGAGAGCACCGCGCTCGACGGGCTGTGCAGCCTCATGACGTCGAGCGCGCCGAGCTGCGGGTAGGTGGCGACGAACAGCGCCGGGATGATGGCGAAGTACTTCGCAATGTCGTTCGCGATCGAGAAGGTCGTGAGCGAGCCACGGGTGATGAGCAGCTGCTTGCCAACCTCCACGATCTCGAGCAGCTTGGTCGGGTTGGAGTCGAGGTCGACCATGTTGCCGGCCTCCTTGGCCGCCGTCGTGCCGGTGTTCATGGCCACGCCGACGTCGGCCTGAGCGAGCGCCGGCGCGTCGTTCGTGCCGTCGCCCGTCATCGCGACGAGCTTTCCTCCCTCCTGCTCGGACTTGATGAGCGCGAGCTTCGTCTCCGGAGTCGCCTCGGCGAGGTAGTCGTCCACGCCGGCCTCCTCGGCGATCGCCGCTGCGGTGAGGGGGTTGTCGCCGGTGATCATCACCGTGCGGATCCCGAGCGAGCGCATGTCGTCGAAGCGCTCCCGGATGCCCTGCTTCACCACGTCTTTCAACTCGATCACGCCGAGGATCGTCGCCTCCTCGGCCACCACCAGGGGCGTCGACCCTGCTCGAGCGACTCGTTCGACGATGGCGTCGAGCTCGTCGGGGACCCGCCCGCCGAGCTGCGCCACCCAGCGCTTCACCGAGTCGGCGGCGCCCTTGCGGATCCTGCGGTGGTCGACGTCGAGTCCCGACATGCGGGTGGTGGCGCTGAAGGGCACGAAGACGTGACCCGATCCGAGGTCTCGCTCTCGAAGGTTGAAGCGCTCCTTGGCGAGCACGACGATGGAGCGGCCCTCGGGGGTCTCGTCGGCGAGCGAGGCGAGCTGGGCCGCGCCGGCGACCTCCTGCTCGGTGTGGCCGCCGACGGGCAGGAACCCTGCCGCCATACGGTTGCCGAGCGTGATCGTGCCGGTCTTGTCGAGCAGGAGCGTCTGCACGTCGCCCGCGGCCTCGACGGCCCGGCCGCTCATCGCGAGCACGTTCTTCTGGACCAGCCGGTCCATCCCTGCGATCCCGATCGCAGACAGCAGGGCGCCGATCGTCGTCGGGATGAGGCAGACCATGAGCGACACGAGGATGACGACCGACACGGTCGCCCCCGCGTAGCGGCCGAAGGGCTGGAGCACGACGACGACGGGGATGAAGATGATCGTGAGCACCGAGAGCAGGATCGTGAGGGCGATCTCGTTCGGCGTCTTCTGCCGGTTGGCACCCTCTACGAGGTGGATCATCCGGTCGAGGAAGGTCTTCCCTCGCTCGGCGGTGATGCGCACGACGATGCGGTCCGAGAGCACCTTCGTGCCGCCCGTGACGGCTGAGCGGTCGCCGCCGGACTCCCGGATCACCGGGGCCGACTCACCCGTGATCGCCGACTCGTCGACCGAGGCGACGCCCTCGACGATCTCGCCGTCGGAGGGGACCAGGTCGCCCGCCTCGCAGCAGACGAGGTCGCCCCTCACCAGGTCCGCCGCCGCCACTCGCTCCTCCGTGCCGTCCGGCCGGAGCCTGCGGGCCTCGACCTCGGAGCGCATGCGCCTCAGGGTGTCGGCCTGGGCCTTGCCGCGGCCCTCGGCCATCGCCTCGGCGAAGTTGGCGAAGAGGACCGTCAGGAACAGCCAGACGGTGATGGACCAGTCGAACTTGCCGGGGTGGGTGATCGACTCGGCGAAGGTTACGACCGTGCCGACCAGCACGACGAACATGACCGGGTTCTTGACCTGGACGCGGGGATCGAGCTTCTTGAAGGCGTCGACGAGCGCCTGCCGCAGGATCTCGCGGTCGAAGAGGCTCCTCGCCTCCGCCACACCTCGGGGCGCGGGCTGCGCCCTGGGCCGGGGCCGGGCAGTCGAGCGGGCCATCAGAAGAACCGCCCGTGGCTGAGCTGCTCGACGATCGGTCCGAGCGCGACGGCGGGGAAGAAGGTGAGGCCGCCGACGACCACGATGACGCCGACGACGAGCCCGATGAACATCGCGTTGTCGGTCCGGAAGGTCCCGAGCGAGGCAGGGACGACGTTCTTCGACGCGAGCGACCCGCCGAGGGCGACGGCCGGGATCAGGACGCCGAAGCGCCCGAGGAGCATGTCGATGGCGCCGACGACGTTGTAGAAGGCCGTGTTGCCGTTCAGTCCCGCCATCGCCGACCCGTTGTTGTTGCCCTGCGAGGTCATCGCGTAGAGGATCTCGGTGAAGCCGTGGGGCCCGTGGTTGAGCGGTCCGACCCGCCCCGCGTGGACCGAGACGGCGATCGCGGTGAGGACGAGCACGGTGATCGGCATCACGAGCAGCCCGATCCCGGCGAGCTTGACCTCCCTCGCCTGGATCTTCTTCCCGAGGTACTCCGGTGTTCGGCCGATCATCAGGCCACCGATGAACACGGCGATCACCGCGTCGATGAGGATCGTGTACAGGCCGCTGCCGACGCCTCCGGGAGTGACCTCCCCGAGCATCATCCCGGTGAGGGTGCCGAAGACGCCCATCGGGTTGTAGGAGTCGGTCGCGCTGTCCACGGCGCCGTCGGAGGTCTGGGTCATCGACACGTTGAACAAGGCGCTCGAGGTGTCCCCGAAGCGGACCTCCTTGCCCTCCATGTTGCCGCCGGGCTGGTGGACGACGCCGGCGGCGGCGACGGCAGGGTTGGGCTGGTGCTCGGCGTAGCTCGTGAAGCCGACCCAGATGCCGAATATGAGGGCCATCGCCGTCAGCAGCGCGGCGCCCTGGCGGACGCTGTGCACCATCTTGCCGAAGGTGTAGGTGAGCGAGACCGGGATGGAGAGGGTGAGCCAGATGTAGAGGAAGTTGGTCAGCCCCGTAGGGTTCTCCAGGGGGTGGGCCAGGTCGGCGTTGAAGGCGCCCCCGCCGTTGGTCCCGAGCTGCATGATCGCGCCCATGAACCCGACGGGGCCGCGGGGGATCGTCTGGGTGACGTGGTTGAGGGGGTCGTGGATCCTCGCCGGTCCCGCGAGGGTCTGCACGGCGCCCTGGCTCACGAGCACGACCCCTGCGAGGAACGCGATCGGGAGGAGGACGTAGAGAAGGCAGCGGGTCATGTCGACCCAGAAGTTGCCGATCGTCGGCGAGCTCCGCCTGGAGAACCCCCGGACGAGCGCGATCGCCACGGCGATGCCCACGGCCGCGCTGACGAACTGCTGCACGGTCAGCACGCCGATCTGGGAGAAGTACGACATCGTGGTCTCGCCGCCGTAGTTCTGCCAGTTCGTGTTGGTCACGAACGAGGTGATCGTGTTGAAGCTGAGCGCCGGGGGAACCGCGCCGAGGTGCTGCGGGTTCAGCGGCAGGTGGCCCTGGATCCTGAGCAGCAGGTAGCCGAAGGCGAGGAACGCCCCGGAGAACACCACCGCCGATCCGGCGTAGCGCCGCCAGGACTGCTCGTTGTCGGGTCCGGTCCCGAGCAGGCGGTAGAAGGGCTGCTCGAGCCATGCCAGGTAGCGGACCCTGCCGTCGAAGACGGCCTCCATGTAGGAGCCGAGGAAGCGCCAGGTGAGGCCGAGGGCGACGACCAGGGCGACGATGGTCCAGAGAAAGCCCATCAGAAGAGCTCAGGCTTGACCAGCGCGACGCAGACGTAGCCGAAGACCAGCAGGGCGACGGCGAGGAGGATGCCCTGGACGTCGGTCATACGTGGTCGAGGCCCCAGATGAACCCGAGCATCGCCAGGCTGAAGGCGACGATGCCGATGACGACGAGGAGATCTGCCACGACGGGATCTTCCTCCCTCCGGCGTCAACGTCATCTCAACATCTCCCCTGCGAGCGTCAAAAAGACGTGAACGGGCCGACCGGCCCGGCCGCGCCGCCGGCCGCGCGCCCCGGGGGCCCCGCCGGGCAGGGCGGGCAGCGTCCGGTCGGCTCCGCCACCCGCCACTCGGGATCCTCCGGCGCGCGACCGCCCGAGTGGGGGTAGCGTCGGCTGCATGGAACGTCGCAGGCTGGGAAAGACGGGTTTCGAGGCGAGCGTCATCGGCTTCGGCGCCTGGGCGATCGGCGGCGCCTGGGGGGAGGTCGAGGACACCACCTCCTATGCCGCGCTGGTCGCGGCATTCGAGTCCGGCGTCAACTTCTTCGACACCGCCGACGTCTACGGCGACGGCCGGAGCGAGCGGCTCATCGCCCGCCTGCGGCGGGAGGCGGGCGGGTCGCTGTTCGTGGCGACGAAGGCCGGCCGCCGGGCGCCGGAGCAGCGAGTCGAGCACTACAGCCCGGAGAACCTGGTCGCCTGGGTCGACCGGAGCCGGGAGAACCTGGAGATGGAGACGCTCGACCTCGTCCAGCTCCACTGCCCGCCGACCGACCTCTACTACCACCCGGAGGTCTTCGCCGCCCTCGACGACCTCGTCGCCGGCGGCCGGATCGCGCACTACGGCGTGAGCGTCGAGCGTGTGGAGGAGGGGCTCAAGTCGCTCGACTATCCCGGCGTCTCGACGGTCCAGATCATCTACAACGCGTTCCGCCAGCGCCCGGCCGAGCGCTTCCTCCCGGCGGCCTCGGCGGCTGGCGTCGGCGTGATCGCCCGGGTCCCCCTCGCGTCGGGCCTGCTCACCGGGAAGTTCACCCGAGAGACTCGCTTCGCGGAGGACGACCACCGCAACTTCAACCGTCGTGGCGAGGCCTTCGACGTCGGGGAGACGTTCGCGGGGGTCGACCTCGACACCGGTCTCGCCGCCGTGGAGGAGCTGCGGTCGCTCCTGCCCGAGGGCGAGACCCTTGCCGGGCTCGCCCTGCGTTTCTGCCTGTCGAACCCGGGCGTCTCGACCGTCATCCCCGGCGCGAAGACCCCTGAGCAGGCGAGGGCGAACGCGAGGGCGGGCGAGCGGGGTCCGCTCGACGCGAAGACCCTGGAGCGGATCACCGCCCTGTACCGCGAGCGGATCGCACCCGGGGTCCACCACCGCTGGTGAGCGCCCCGGCCGCTGGGGAGGCATGGCCGGCGTCGCTCGTGCTCGGCTGCGTCGGCTGCGTCAGATGACGTGGAGGTCGGCAGGCAGGGGCCGGCGGCCGAGCAGCGCGAGGAGCACGCCGGCGGCCTGGGGGGTCTCCCCGATCGCCTCGGCGACGAGGCCGAGGCAGGCGGCCACCGGCTCGCGCAGGCGGTCCGGCGGGTCCGTGCCGAGCGCCGCCGCGATGTCGAGGGTGTGCACGGTCAGCTCGAGGGCTCGGGTCGGCAGGTAGTCGCCGAGGACGATCCCGCCCGCCGTGGTCGTGACCGGCGCGTCGTCGGCAGTGCGGTCGACGAGCGCGACGACCCGGTCGGCGATCTGCCGGACCGACTCGGCGACGTCCGGGCCGAGCGCCTCGCCGGCTTCCCGGCCCCGGGCGGCGATTGCGGCAGCGCCCTCGGCCGTCGCGCTCGTGGCCGCCACGGCCGCGAGGTAGGCGAGCGGCCCGTCGAGGGTCGTCTGCTCGGGTTCGCGGGCGAGGTAGGTCTCGATCGTCGTGAGCGCCCGGCTCGTGTGGCCCGCGAGGTCGCGCAGCGACCAGACCCCGAGGCCGGGGGAGTCCCAGCGGTCCTCCGGCACGGCCTCGGTCATCTCTACGAAGGACTCGGCGGCTCGCTCGAAGACGCTCCGCCACCGCACGTGAGAGTTGTCCACGGCCCAAGTGTCCACCCTCGGCCCGGGGCAGGCAACGAGCGACGGCCCCGTCCACGGACCGGGCGGGTCAGGCGGGCGGTAGCGTGCGGCCCGTGGTCGGACGCGAGGCCAAGGTGCTCACGGTGTCGAGCTCGGGGGCAGCCGGGGTGCGGGAGGACCGGTCCGGCGAGGCGCTCGTCCAGGCGCTCTCAGCCCGGGGCTACGTGGTCGTCGAGCGGAGGCTCGTCCCCGACGGGGTCCAGTCCGTCGCCGAGGCGCTGCACGAGCTGTGCTCGGGCTTCACCGGGCTCGTCCTGACGACGGGGGGCACGGGCTTCGGGCCGTTCGACCTCACGCCCGAGGCGACTCGCCGGGTGATCGAGCGGGAGGCGCCCGGCATCGGCGAGGCGATGCGGGCCTCGAGCCCGCGTGGCCCGCTCTCGCGGGGCATCGCCGGGACCGTCGGCCGCTGCCTCGTCGTCAACGTCCCCGGCTCTCCCCGGGGTGCGCTCCAGTCCTTCGAGGCCGTGGCCGACGTGCTCCCCCACGCCCTGGAGCTGCTCGCCGGGGGCACCCCGCACTGACGGCGGGCGGGGAGTCTCAGCCGCCGGAGACCGGCGGGAGCACCGCGAGCTCGTCCCCCGCGCCGACGGGCTGGCCCGCGGTCGCCGGGGACCCGTTGAGCCAGATCGCCGAGCGCCCGAGCAGCTCGGCGAAGCCGGGGCCGAAGCGGGCCCGAGCCCCGTCGAGGACGGCGGCGACGTCCTCGCCCTCCAGCTCGACCTCGGCGACCCCGGCGGCTTCCCTTGCCGGCCCGAGCAGGCGAAGGCGAGCCACCGCAGGTCAGCCGCCGATCATCGACATCGAGCGAGAAGGGCGGACGAACCCTGGCTGGTCCATCCCGTGGCCGGCTCGCTTCCCCCAGACCGCCCTCCGGAGAAGGAGCGCCAGCGCCTCGTCCTCGCCGCGCTCGAGCACCTGGCGCACGCTCAGCTCGTCGTCGGAGAACAGGCAGTTTCGGATCGAGCCCTCCGCGGTGAGCCGCAGCCTGTTGCAGGACCCGCAGAAGGGGCGAGTGACGCTCGCGACCACGCCGATCTCGCCGGAGCCGTCGAGGAAGCGGTAGCGGGTGGCCGGCGCGGGGTCGCCGCCCTGGTCGAGGGGCGCGACGGGCCAGCGCTCGCCGATCCGGGAGAGCACCAGGTCGGCGGGCACGACCTGGTCCCTTCTCCAGGAGGCGTCGGCGTCGAGCGGCATGTACTCGATGAAGCGGACGATACGGCCGGTGTTCCTCGCGAACCCGGCGAAGTCGAGCACCTCGTCGTCGTTCACCCCGGCGACCAGCACGACGTTGACCTTCAAGGGCGCGAGCCCGGACTCCTCGGCGGCGTCCATCGACTCGAGCACCTGCCGGAGATCGCCTCGGCGGCGGATGCGCGCGAAGCGCTCCTCTCGCAGCGAGTCGCAGCTCACGTTCACCCTCCTCAGGCCGGCCCGGGCGAGGGGCGCGGCCAGGCGGCCGAGCCCGGTGCCGTTGGTCGTGAGGGCGATGTCCTCGAAGCCGATGCCCGCCAGCCGGGCGACGAGGTCGACGACCCCTCGGCGCACGAGGGGCTCTCCGCCCGTGATGCGGACGGAGGTGACGCCGAGCGAGCGCGCGACCCGCGCGACCCTCGCGATCTCCTCGAATCCGAGCAGCCGGTCCGGCGGCAGGAACTTCATGCCGTCCTCGGGCATGCAGTAGACGCAGCGGAGGTTGCAGCGGTCCGTGACCGAGATGCGGAGGTCGGTGTGGACTCGGCCGAAGGAGTCGACGAGCGGCCCGCGAAGCGGCATGCCCGGCGCCGGCGGGTTCCCGGGAGGCGAGCCGGCGACGTGGGCTGCCGCGCCGCTCCGCCCGGGCCGGCCGAGCCGGACGGGGACCGGGGTCACGGCGCCCACGCGAACGCCTCCGCCGGCACCTCGAGCCCTGCCGCCCGGTCGTCCAGCAGCATCGCGTCGACGCTCGCCCCCGCCGCCGCCCCGGGCCCGTCGGGCAGCAGGACGAGGGCGTTGGCCGAGGCCATCGCGTGCAGCTGGTGGGAGCCCTGGCCACCCGCCGAGCGCACGTGGACGAGCCCGTCCTTGCCGCCACGAGCGCGAGCCCGGACGAGGTGGAGCTTCCCGTCGGCCCGGCGCAAGAAGCCCTCGTCGGCAACCGCCCGCACGAAGGGGCGGTCCGCCAGCGGGTGGCCGGCGAGGAGCCTGAGGGCCGGCCTGGCGAACAGCTCGAAGGACACCATGGCCGAGACCGGGTTGCCCGGCAGCCCGAAGACCGGGGTCCGGCCCGGCCCGATCTCCCCGAAGGCGAAGGGCTTGCCCGGGCGCACCGCGACCTGCACCCAGCGCATCGTGCCGCCGGAGAGCTCGCCGAGCACGGCACGCACGACGTCTCGGTCGCCGACGCTCACGCCCCCGGAGGTGACGAGGGCGTCACAGCGGCTCGCCCCGTCCTCCAGCGCGGCGGCGACCCGGTCCTCGTCGTCACCGACGATCCCGAGGTCGACGGGGACGCAGCCGGACTCGGCGACGAGGGCGAGCACGGCGTAGCGGTTGGCGTCACGGATCTTCCCCGGCGAGAGCGCAGCCGGGCCCTCGACGAGCTCGTCCCCGGTCGACAGCACGCCGACCACCGGCCGCGGATGGACCTCGACCTCGAGCAGGCCCAGCCCGGCGAGCACGCCGATCACCCCCGGCGAGACCGGCGTGCCCGCCGGGAACACCTCGGCCCCCGACCTCACGTCCTCCCCCGCGTGCCGGACGTTCTCTCCGGGCCGCAGGGAGGTCTCGATGACGACGCCGGCACCGTCGGGGGCGCTGCGGGTGCGCTCGACCATGCAGACGGCGTCGCAGCCGGGAGGCAACGGGGCCCCGGTCATGATCCGTACGGCATGCCCCGGCTCGACGCGCCGGTCGTGCGTCGAGCCGGCGAGCACGGTGCCGTCGACGGCGAGCGCCGCCGGCGGCCGTGCGGTGTCCCCGGAGTGGAGGGCGTAGCCGTCGACGCCGGAGTTCGCGAACGGCGGGACGTCCTCGCCAGCGACGACCCGCCGGGCGAGCACGCAGCCCAGTGCGTCCTGGATTGGCACGAGCCGAGGCGGGAGCGCACGTCGGGACGCGAGGACCGCGGCCCGCACCTCGCCGACGGGGACGAGCCGCTCCCCGGGCAGCGTGCCCGTGGGCGAGGGGCTCGGCACTTGCGGCGGGGAGGCCGGAGGATCAGGCGTCGACATCGCTCACCTCGAGCAGGTCGTGGGCGCAGCTCGCCCAGGCGGACCCTCCGTCCCACTCCTCGAGCTTCCAGATCGGCACGGTCGCCTTGATCGTGTCGATGCACCATCTCGCGGCCTCGAAGGCCTCCGCGCGATGCGGCGCAGAGGCGACCACGACGACCGAGGTCTCGCACAGCTCGAGCCGACCGAGGCGGTGGAGGAGCGCGAGCCGGCCGAGGACCGGCCAGCGCTGCCTCGCTCGGGCGGCGACCTCGGCGAGCCGGCGGGCGGTGTGCTCCTCGTAGCACTCATAGCGCAGGGCGGTGATGCCCTGGCGTCCATCCGAATGGTCGCGCGCCGTCCCGCAGAATGTCACGATCGCGCCGCAGCTCGGCAGCACCGCCCAGGCCATCGCCTCCGCGGCGGGGAGCGGACCGTCGCCGACGAGCACCCAGTCGCGCCCGGCGGGGCCGACGGCATCCGGCACGGGCCGATCCTAGTGCCGTGCCGTGCCGACCGGTCCGAGCGGGGGGTCGCAGCGCGGTGGCTGAGAATGACCTCGGAGGTCCTGGTCAGGACGTCGTCTTCGCGCCGCTCCAGAACGCGGACCCGGCGATCTCGGAATGTCCGGGCGAGTCTCTCCGGACCGGGCTCGAGGCGCCGCCAGGCCGTTCGTCTCATCCGGCGGGGGTACGCGAGCAGACGCTCAGCACCGCAAGGTGCTCCTGTCGCGCGCCGTAGGTGTGAAGTAGAGTGTGAAGTCGAGTCGTGAGCGATGGAGGCCCGTCCCGTGCGCAAGTTCAGCCTCACGCCGATCGGCGAAGTGCATCTCAAGCATGCGCCGCTCGCGAAGGTCCTGATGCAGGTCCAGTACAGCCGCACGCCGCAGCTTGTGACCGACGCAGCGGAAACCGGCATCGCCGAATCCCTTGGCCGCTACCCGGTGCGCCGACGGCAACTCGCCGCAGGTGTGTTCCCATCGATCGTCGTCAATGGGCAGCCGCTCCCGCTCCCAGCGGGAAACCCACCTGGGACGATGTGCCAGTTCACGAATCCCTCGGCGTCGTGGCAGGTCAGCGTGACCGAGACGGCCGTCTCATTGGAGACGACCGAGTACTCCACCAGAGACGATTTCTGCGAGCGCTCGCTCGAGATCTTCCGAGCGATCACAAGCGCGGCGCTTCCGCCGGTCGTGGATCGGGTGGGCCTTCGCTACATCGACCGCCTCTCCGGCGAGCGCCTCTCTCGCGTATCACGGCTCGTGATCCCTCAGCTGCAGGCGTTGTCCGGATGCGTCGAGGAGTCGCTGTACCTCCGCCATAGCATCACCGACTCCCTTATCGAGCTATCGCCCGCCGAGCACCTTCGGGTCCGAAGCGGACAGCTGCCGCCTGGTGCTGCGTTCGACCCGGCGTTGCCACCACTTCAGGAGCCTAGCTGGCTGCTCGACATGGACGTCTTCACAGTTCAGGCTGGCTTCGCCTTTGATGCGGATGAGCTGACGGCGCGGCTGCGACGCTTCGCAGAGGCCGCCTACTCCTTCTTCAGGTTCGCGACGACAGACGCCTTCCAGAACGAGCACCAGGGCAACCCGGCTCCTGCCGCCGGAGATGCCCGGTGAGCGCCGTAGAGGTCTCACCGTTCGTCCTGGAGGACGAGGCACCGTTCACTGGCCCTGTTACCACCCCTCCTAGCGCCTCCTGGGCGACACCTCGAAAGTACCTGAGCGCCTTCGTAATGGCCGGCATGACGACGATCGGCACCTTGGGGATCGTGACGCCCGCCGAGGCCGCCGCGATGCAAGCCCCGGTAATCGAGTCCCACACCCTTCCAGCCGGAGCGGCTGAGCTCCCGACGGCCGACCCATCGGCAGCGGTTCCGGCCCTGCTACGGCGTCTTCGCAAGACATCTGGCCTGAACTGGGGAGAACTGGCGTCCGCCGTTGGCGTTTCCCGACGAACGATCCACAACTGGCTCTCTGGGGCTCACATCGCTCGCGTGCACCTCATCTGCCTGTCCCGCCTCGAGTCCATCGTCAATGCCGCGGCGGAGGGTGCTCCTGACGCCACGCGAGCCCGTCTGCTGCGCCCAAAGGCGAACGGACGCTCACTGCTCGACGACCTCGGGCTTGCATCGAGCGCTCGACATCGGCCGATCTCGAGCGTGTCTCTAGGCGATCTCCTCGGCCCGGCCCAAGGGCCCGTCGAAGGCAGCACGGTGCGCGTCCGGCGGCCGAGCTCGCTGCAAGGTGGGCCGATCCCGAGGAGGCCTCGAAGCGACACATGATGCAGTTCGAGGTGCTCCAGGCCGCACTGCGACGCGCGGGTGCCGCGTCCCGATTCATCCAGGGTGAAGTTCTCGAGATCGCCGATGCCTGCGTCGTCCTGGCAGATGCGTCCGCTCCCCTCTCGCTCGAGTCGCTCGAAGTGGCTCGTGCAAGCGAGGTGACCTCCGGCCTCATCGTTGTGCCACACGCCGTGGATCAAGTTGTTCTCATCACCCAGACCTGCGATCTTCAGGAGACGACGGCGGAGGAATGCTTCTGCCTCGTGACGCCCGTAAGGCTTGTCGAGCGGCGAATAGCCCACGAGGCATGGCGCGGTCGACGCCCAGCTCTTGCAGGATTGCCCTGGGTCGATGACCAGAGCGTTGCCGACCTCGCGCGCATCACGACGATCGAGCGGAGCGTGCTGCTCGGCGCTCCGAGCCTCGGACGCCCGAGAACGCCTCGCGAGCGGCTGCAATTCGCCGAGGCGGTAAGTCGGTATCTGACCCGTCCGGCCTTGCCAGACGCCATCAACACGGTCCTCTCTCCGCTCGTTAGGCGCATCGGTGAGAAGCACGACCGCAACTCAGCCGAGGGACGTTGTGCCAATCGTGTGTCGGAGATGCGTGTCGAAGCGGCGCCCGACCTCGACCATGCGGAGCCCGCCCTCAACGTGCTGATGATCCTCGAGGAGAAGTACCTACCCAAGCTGGCCGCGGGACAGCAGGTTGACGACGACCGGATTGATGAGCTGCGGCGGAACGGTCCTCAGGCTTCGGCGGAAGCGGTCGAGGCTGCGACCCAGCCCATCGCGGTCCGAGAGGCTTGGACGGCACTTGCCGAGTGCTGGGTACAGCCCGCCGCGACCCTGGTCCCCGACGTGCCAGGCGTGGGGAGCGTGGACGTCAGCGTCTTGAACGCGGAAGAGCTCTCCTACGCTCGAAGCCTCAACGCTCCGATACTTGACATCCGCTACTTGTCGACCCGAACGACCTGAACGCGTCGGCGTTGTCCCTCCGTTCCGCGGGCTTCACGAACGCTGAAGGGGGTGACGTGAAGGAGACGTCTTCAGCTCCGAATCCTCCTGGGACCGGATCTCTCCCGTCACTAGGGGGCGCCCGGCGCGGTGCTCGGGCCCGACGCGCACGGCGAGGCGTCCCGCGTGATGGACGACACGCGCAGGCACCGTGACGACGCGCCGACGGCCCTCAGCCCGGCCCGAGACCCAGGGCCGCGAGGTCGGCCGGGGTGTCGGCGTCGGCGAACGCGCGGGCGTCGGCGACGGCGCCCCAGCCGGCCTCGTCGAGGCGGGTGGCCGCGGCCCGGTCCGGGAGCCGGCGCAGCGAGCGCTCGCCGGTCGCGAGGTGCTTTGCAGCGGCGTCGAGGTCTCTCGCCGACCATCGGGCGAGCAGCGGCTGGTCAACCCCCCCGACCGTCGGGACCACGCTCGCGTCCCCCGGGTGGTCGGCGAGCACCTCGAGGAGCGCCTTCGTGACGAAGGGCAGGTCGCAGGCGAGGACGAGCGCCGGACCGTCGTGGCCCGCGAGGAGGAGGGCCGAGCGCCCGGCGGCGACGGCGGCAAGGGGGCCGGAGCCCGGGGGCGACTCCAGCACCGCCGGGAGACCGGTGTGGCCGGGACCGACCTCGACGACCGGGGCGGCAAGGTCCGAGAGCAGACGGGCGAGGCGCTCGGCACATGCCTCTCCGTCGACGAGCAGCCCGGCCTTGTCGAACCCCATCCTCCTGCTCGACCCGCCGGTGAGCAGGATCCCCGAGAGCTGGCGGCGCCTCATCCCGGCTCGCCACCCCCCGAGGGAGCCGGCAGGTGCCGGACGGCGCCGGACGGTTCGCGCACCCAGGTGCCGCTTCGGCCCCCGGACTTCTCGAGGACCGAGAGCTCGCCGATCGCCATGGTGCGGTCGGCCGACTTGCACGCCGCGTAGATGGTCAGTGTCGCCGCCGAGCACGCGGTCAGGGCCTCCATCTCCACACCCGTGCGGTCGAGCGCCTCGACCTGGGCGGTCACCTCGACGAACCCCTCCCCGACGCCGAAGTCGAGGGTCACCGCGCCGATGAGCACGGGATGGCACAGCGGCAGGAGCTCGGGAACGCGTTTGGCCGCGAGCACGCCGGCGGTCCTCGCCGCGGCGAGCACGTCACCCGCCGGCAGGTCACCGGCCGCCACCCGCTTCGCGGTCGCGGGCTGCATGAAGACCCGGGCGCATGCCGAGGCGCGGCGGTCGGTCGTCGCCTTGCCGGTCACGTCGACCATGCGGGCATGGCCGTGCTGGTCGAGGTGGGGGAAGTCGGTGCTCACATCTCCTCGGGCGCCTCGATGCCGAGCAGGTCGAGGCCGAGGGCGAGGACGTCTGCGCTGAGCCGGGCGAGCAGGAGCCGGCTCCGGCGAAGCTCGGCGCTCGGGGCCCTGAGGATTGGGCTCTTCTCGTAGAAGCCGGTGAACGTCGTCGCGAGGTCGTAGAGGTAGGCGCACAGGCGGCTCGGGGCGCAGGACTCGGCGGTGTCGGTCACGGCCTCCTCGAAACCGAGGAGCGCGAGGGCGAGCGCCCGGTCGGCCGGGCCTTCGAGCAGGGGCGGGGCCGCCGGACCTCCGGGTCTGTCCTGCAGCCCGTCCGCGGCGGCTCGGCGGAACACCGAGCGGATCCGGGCGTGGGCGTACTGCAGGTAGGGCGCGGTGTTGCCGTCGAAGGAGAGCATGCGGTCCCAGTCGAAGACGTAGTCGCGGGTGCGGTCGCTCGACAGGTCCGCGTACTTCACGGCGCCGATGCCAAGGGCTCGGGACAGGTGGGCATCGACCGCTCTCGCACCGGCCGCCTGGGGCGCCCCGCCGAGCCCGGGGCCCCCGGTCGGGGCCAGGACCTCGGGGCGGGCGCGCTCGGCGATGGCCGACCGGGCGCGCTCGACCGCCTCGTCGAGCAGGTCCACGAGCTTGACGGTCGCTCCCGCCCGGCTGCGAAGCATCTTGTGGTCGGCGCCGAGCACGCTGCCGAACGCGACGTGCACCGCCTCGACGCCTTCGGGCAGCCAGCCGGCCATGCGGGCGACGGCGAAGCACATCTCGAGGTGTTGCGCCTGAGGGCTGCCGACGACGTAGAGGATGCGCCTCGCGCCGAGGCGCTCGATTCGGTCGCGAATGCAGGCGAGGTCCGTGGCCGCGTAGCCGAAGCCCCCGTCGGACTTCTGCACGATGAGCGGCAGGGGCTCCCCTTCGCGGTTGGTGAACCCTGGAGGGAACACGCAGCGAGCCCCCTCGCTGTCCCGGAGCAGCCCGAGCGCGTCGAGGTCGTCGACCACGCCTTGGAGCATGGGGTTGTAGAAGCTCTCCCCGACGATGTCGTCCGGGGTGAGCAGCACCCCGAGCTTCGCGTAGACCTCGTCGAAGTAGCGGGTGCTCTCGGCGACGAGCAGCCGCCAGAGCCTCCTCGTCTCCTCGTCGCCCGACTGCAGCAGGACGACCCTGCGACGGCTGCGCGCGCGGAAGGCCTCGTCGGCGTCGAAGGAGGCTCTTGCGGCCCGGTAGAAGCGGTCGAGGTCGCCCACGGAGAGCTCGTCGGCGGCCTCGTGCTCCCCGACGTCGAGCAGGTGCTCGATGAGCATCCCGAACGGCGTCCCCCAGTCGCCGACGTGGTTCTCCCGCAGCACCTCGTCGCCGAGGAAGGCGAGCACCCGGCACAGCGCGTCGCCGATGATCGTGGAGCGGAGATGGCCGACGTGCATCTCCTTCGCGACGTTCGGTGCCGAGTAGTCGACGACGGTGCGAGCCGGGTCCGCCCGGGTCGCGACGCCGAGCCGCTCGTCGCCGGCCATCGAGGCGACCGACCCGGCGAGGAAGGCGTCGGACAACCAGAGGTTGACGAAGCCCGGGCCGCTCACCTCGACCCGCTCGCAGAGGTCGTCGAGCGAAGCTGAGCCGACGATCTCGCAAGCGAGCTCTCGCGGGTCGCGCCCGAGCCGCTTGGCGAGGGGGAGCGCGCCGTTCGCCTGGTAGTCGGCGTGGGCCGACGGACGGACGAGGGGATCGGCGTCCGGCTCGAAGGTCGAGAAGGCGGCTTCGAGCCGCGTCTGCAGAGCCACCCTGGCGCCGGCCACGGTTCCATCTTCGCAGCCGAGCCACCCCGGCGTGAACGACGAGCCCGCTCAGCGCAACAGGCGGCTCAGCCGACGGTCCGCGAGCACGCGCCCTCCGGTCTGGCAGCGGCTGCAGTAGTCGATCTCGTAGGTCGAGAAGGACACCGAGGCGATGGGCGTGCCGCAGCGGGGGCAGGGCTCGCCCTTGCGGTTGTGCACGGCGAAGCGGTCGCCGAGGCTCGCCGCCGACAGCCCGCCGGTCCTGCGCCGCTCGCGCGCCAGTGCCTCGGCGAGAACCTCGCGCACGCTCGAGACGAGGCGGTCGCGCTCGCCCGCGTCGAGCCTCCCCGGCGTCGCGAAGGGCGACAGCCCGGCTCGGTTCAGCACGTCGTCGGTGTGGCCCCTCCCGAGCCCGGCGACGACCCGCTGGTCGCGAAGCCAGGTGTGGAGCCGCTCCTTGCCCGCGGCTCGCATGACGAGCTCGGCGAAGGCCTGCGACCCCGCCTCGGGACCGAGGGCCGCGAGCGGCCCGTCCTCGCCCGGCGCGAGGACCCACCAGCCGGCCTTTCGCTCCCTGCCGTGCTCCCGGACGAGCAGGGCGACGCCGCCGGAGAGGCCGAGGCGGAAGAGCCCGCCCTTGGGCCTTGTCGAGCGCGGCGGCGACTCGAGGTCGAGGCGGCCCGCCTGGCCGAGATGGACGAGGAGGCGGAGGCCGTCCTCGACCTCGATCACCAGGAACTTCCCCCGGCGGCCGACCCGGGCCACCGTCTTGGCGACGAGCTCCTCGGGCCGGGGCGCGACCGTCTTCAGGCCCGAGAAGGAGAGCGCAACGACGCGCTCGACCCTGTCGCCGACGAGCACCGGGGCGAGCCGCTCGGCGAGCGCCTGGACCTCCGGTAGCTCCGGCACCGGCGTCAAGGTACCGTGGGACCGTGCCAGAGGAGGACGCGGCGCGCCGGGCGACCCCTCAGGACGTCTGCGCCCCGCTGACTCGATCGGCGATCTTCCTCGTCCTCGACGTCTCACCCGGCGGCGAGGCGGCGGCCCGGGACCTGCTCGCCGGCCTCGCCGGCCTGGTGAGGTCCGTCGGCTTCAGGTCGCCCGCAGCCCGGCTGAGCTGCGTCGCCGGGATCGGCGCATCGGCCTGGCCGAGGCTGTTCGCCGGGCCCCAGCCCGCCGAGCTGCACCCCTTCGAGGAGGTCGTCGGCAGGCGCCACCGAGCGGTCTCGACGCCGGGCGACCTCCTCTTCCACGTCCGGGGCGAGGAAATGGACGTCTGCTTCGAGCTCGCCTCCCTCGTCGTGGCCGGGCTCGAGGGCTCGGCGGCGGTCGTCGACGAGGTCCACGGCTTCCGGTACTTCGACGAGCGGGACCTTCTCGGCTTCGTCGACGGGACGGAGAACCCGACGGGCGCTGCGGCGCTCGAGGCCGCCCTGGTCGGCGCCGAGGACGCACCCTTCGCCGGAGGGAGCTACGTCCTCGTGCAGAAGTACCTCCACGACCTCTCGGCGTGGAACGCAATCCCCGTCGAGGAGCAGGAGCGTGCCGTCGGGCGGACCAAGCTCTCGAACGTCGAGCTCGGCGAGGGGGCCAAGCCCGCCGACTCCCACGTGGCGCTCAACACCCTCGCCGACGTCGACGGCCGCCCGGCCCAGATCGTCCGGGCGAACATGCCCTTCGGCCGGCTCGGCTCCGGCGAGCTCGGGACCTATTTCATCGGCTACTGCAGGACGCCGAGGGTGCTCGAGGAGATGATCGCGAACATGTTCCGCGGTCGGCCCGAGGGCAGCTCGGACCGCATCCTCGACTACTCGAGGCCGGTGACCGGCACGCTGTTCTTCGCCCCCTCGGTGGACCTGCTCGAGGACCTGCCGCCGCCCCCCGCCAGGGGCTGACAGCCGGCCCCGGCGCCACCTGGCGGGCGCGCCCAACCCGGCCCCGAGCCCCGGGGCCGCCCGAGCCGGCCTCGTGCCGGCGCCCTGGCGGGCTGGGACTACGCCGAGCAGCGGTTGGGACCGGCCTCGAGGCGGTGGACCGCCTCGGGCGAGATGGCCGAGCGCCCCATGTTCGTCTTGATGATCTCGACGTAGTGCGGTGGCTTGTCGATCACCCGCGAGCAGGCCCACTCGACGAAGCCCTCCCGAGAGAGCGCGAGCGGCGGGAGGGCGGTGCGCAGCTCCCCGAGAGAGGCGCCGACCGGCACGTCGGGGAGGACGTCGACGGACTCGCCGTAGTGGGCGGGCAGCACCTGGACGCTGTCGTCCAGCACGAGCACCTTCTCGTGCAACGAGCTGTGGAGGCTCCGGGCGAACTCCTCGGCCCGCTCGGCCAGGTCGGGACGTCCCACCCCGTCGACGAACAGCGTGTCGCCGCTCAGCATCGCGTCGGGGCCGACGAAGTAGATCGTCGAGCCCTCCGTGTGGCCGGGCGTGTGGAGGACCGCGACGGACATCTCGGCACCGCCGGGAAGGGGGAACGACTCCCCGTCGGCGAGCGGGAGGTAGTCGAACTCGAAGTGATCGGCGGGGTTGAGGTGCAAGCTGGCGCCCGTCCGAGCGCTCAGCTCCCTCGCACCCGAGAGGTGGTCGGCGTGCAGGTGCGTGTCGAAGACCCGAGTGATGCGCCATCCGAGGGCCGAGCCCAGGCGGGTGTAGACCTCGACCTCGACGGAGGGGTCGACCACGAAGGCCTCGTCGCCGGCCGCGACGACGTAGGAGAGGCATCCCTTGGCACGGCGGCGGACCTGGATGACGGTCGCGCCGCCCGCCTCGAAGCTCGCCGTGTCGTAGACGCGGCCCCACGCGGCCATGCCGCCTGCGAGGTTGCGCGCGTCTCGCCCCATCGAGCGCAGGAACCGAGTCGCCCGCCACGAGCGCTGGCCGCTCGCGCAGATGACCACCACCGTCCGGTCGTCCGGGAGCTCTCGCCACCGATCGGCGAGCTCGCCCAGGGGGATGTTGAGGATGCGGGGGATCGACCAGGTGGCGACCTCGTCGGGCTCGCGCACGTCGAGCAGGACCGGCTCCTCGGAGGTGCCGAGCACGCGAGCCAGCTCGGCCGCACCGAGCTCTTGGCATGACGGGTCGACCGACGCCCCTGCCTCCGGCGGGCTGCCCCCGGCCAGGCGGCGGCTCGGCGCCTCAGGGCGCGGCGGCTCGGACCTCACAGCTGCCATCGTGCTCCTCCTCGACAGGGCCTGCTATACCTTATGGGGTATTTGAGCACCACCGCCAGCCGATGCCGACCGCCGCCAACCGTTGCGAACGGGCCCGGTGGCTTGGCCCGTGTGTAGGCGGCACCGGCGGGGAATACCCACTAGGGTATGAGTGTTCGAAGGTCCGAGGCAGTTGGCTCGGTGGTCCCGGCGCAGACGTGGTGCCGGCATGAGACGGAGGTGGGCTCGACGTGGCGACCGTGAAGCTCGGTCAGGGCAACTTCGACGAGGTGGTGAGCTCGAACGGCATCGTGCTCGTGGACTTCTGGGCGTCCTGGTGCGGTCCGTGCCGCATGTTCGCACCCGTGTTCGAGGCTGCGTCGGAGGAGCACCCGGACGTGGTGTTCGGCAAGGTCGACACCGAGGCCGAGCAGCAGCTCGCGGCGAGCTTCGGGATCATGTCGATCCCCACGCTCATGGTCTTCCGGGACCAGGTGCTGCTCTACGCGCAGCCGGGCGCGCTCCCCGGGGCGGTGCTCGAGGAGCTCATCACGAAGGTGAAGGAGCTCGACATGGACGAGGTGCGGCGCCAGATCGAGGCGCACAGCGGCGACAAGGCGCACGCCGAGGACGAGGCAGCCGTCGCCGGCTGAGCACCTCGGCGCAGGTGAAGCCCGAGTGGCGCCCATGTGACCTTAGGCCCTAGAGCGCCCGGGCGGTGCCGGCCTACGTTGCGGCTGCCCGCGGCTTCGTGCGAGCCCGGCGCAGGGCCGGGCGCACGTGCCGAGAGGTGGGGCCGACATGACGCTCGAGCTGGCGAGGTGGCAGTTCGCCGTCGTCACGGTGTTCCACTTCTTCTTCGTCCCGGTGACGATCGGCCTCGGCTTCCTCGTCGCCGTGATGCAGACGCTCGGCCTCCGCCGCCGTGACCTCGAGTGGGACCGGCTGAGCCGCTACTTCGGCCGGCTGTTCCTCGTCAACCTCGCCGTTGGGGTCGTGACGGGCATCGTCCTCGAGTTCCAGTTCGGGCTGAACTGGTCGGCGTACTCGGTCTTCGTCGGCAACATCTTCGGCGCCCCGCTCGCCATCGAGGGCCTGCTCGCCTTTTTCCTCGAGTCGACGTTCGTCGGGCTGTGGATGTTCGGGCGGGGCAAGCTCTCGCCCCGTGTGCACCTCGCGACGATCTGGCTGACGAGCCTCGGCACGATCCTCTCCGCCCTGTTCATCCTCGCGGCCAACGCCTGGATGCAGCACCCCGTCGGCTACAAGGTGGTCCACGGCCAGGCCGTCCTCA
>JAJYNS010000054.1:0-15346 GCA_021786195.1 Actinomycetes bacterium
GAGACCATGAGCGCCGCGACCACGTAGCCCCGGGACTGGGTGAGCCTGATGCCGCGCACACCCTGCCCGCCGCGCTGCTGGACGTTGAAGTGCTCGAGCTTCGTCCGCTTGCCGTACCCGGCGTCGGTCACGATCAGCAGGTCGGCGTCGGCCCTGGTGACGTCGCAGGAGACGACCTCGTCGCCCGGGCGCAGGCGCATGCCCCGCACCCCGGCGGCGCTCCTTCCCATCGGCCGGACGTCGGACTCGGCGAAGCGGATCGTCATCCCGTTGCGGGTCACCATGAACACGTCGTCGGAGCCAGTCGTCGGGAGCACGCCGACGAGCTCGTCCCCGGCGTGGAGGTTGAGCGCGATGAAGCCCTCCCGCCTCGACTTGTCGTACTCGCTGAAGGGCGTCTTCTTCACCTGGCCCGAGCGCGTGGCGAACAGCAGGTACCGGTCGGAGGGGAACTCCCTCGTCTCGACGAGGGCCTGCACGTGCTCACCGGGCTCGAGCGAGACCAGGTTGACGATCGGGGTGCCCCGGGCCGTGCGCTCCTTCAGGGGGATCTCGTAGGCGCGCAGCCGGTACACCTTGCCCAGGTTCGAGAAGAGCAGGACGTGGGCGTGCGAGCTCGTGTGGACGACCTGGGAGACGAGGTCCTCCTCCTTGAGCCGAGTCCCCTGGACCCCGCGCCCGCCTCGGGACTGGGTGCGGAACGAAGCGGCGGGGACCGCCTTCACGTAGCCGGCCCGGGTCAGGGTGACGACGATCGGCTCGTCCTCGATGAGGTCCTCCGCGTCGAGGTCGCCGGGGTCGTGGACGATCCTGCTGCGCCTCTCGGTCGCGAAGCGCTCCTTCACCTCGGCGAGCTCGCCTGAGATGACCGCTCGGAGGCGGGCCGGGTCGCCCAGGATCGCCTCGAGCTCGGCGATCGTCTCGCGCAGCTGGGCCATCTCCTCGTCCAGCTCCGCCCGGCCGAGACGGGTCAGCCGCCCGAGCTGCATGTCGAGGATGTGCGTCGCCTGCTCCTCGGAGAAGGAGAAGGGCTCCTCCATGAGCGCGGCACGCGCCGCGGACCGGTCGGCGGAAGCCCGGATCGTCGCGATCAGGGCGTCGATCATGTCGAGGGCGCGCAGCAGGCCCTCGACGATGTGCGCACGCTTGCGAGCCCGGTCGAGGCGGTACTCCGACCGCCTCGTCACGACCTCCTGCTGGTGGGCGACGTATGCCGAGAGCGCCTGGGCGAGGTTGACGAGGCGGGGCACTCCGTCGACGAGGGCGAGCATGTGCACCCCGAAGCTCGTCTGGAGCTGGGTGTGCTTGTAGAGGTTGTTGAGCACGACGTTGGCGTTGGCGTCGCGTTTCAAGGTGAGCACGAGCCTCGGCTCACCGCCGGCCGAGTCGTTCTGGGCCTCGGAGATCCCGGAGAGGTTCCCGGAGTCGAGCGCCTCGGCGATCTGCTTCTCGATCACCTCCACCGCCGTCTGGTAGGGGATCTCGGAGACGACGATCTGGGTCTGGCCGCCGCGCCCCTCGACGATCTCGGCGACCGCCCGGAGCTTGACCGACCCGCGTCCGGTCCGGTAGGCCTCGACGATCCCGGAACGGCCGAGGATCAGCGCGCCGGTCGGGAAGTCGGGGCCCTTCACGAACTGCATCAGCTCGTCCGAGGTGGCCTCGGGGTGGTCGATGAGATAGCGGGTCGCGTCGATCACCTCGCCGAGGTTGTGCGGCGGGATGTTCGTCGCCATGCCGACGGCGATCCCCTGGGAGCCGTTGACGAGCAGGTTGGGCATGCGGGCCGGGAGGACGACCGGCTCGCTCGCCGAGGCGTCGTAGTTGGCGACGAAGTCGACGGTGTCCTCGTCGATCCCTTCGAGCAGGCTCATGGCGATCGGCGCGAGCCGGCACTCGGTGTAGCGCATCGCCGCAGGACCGGCCTCCGGCCCCGGCGCGCCGAAGTTCCCGTGCCCGTCGATCAGGGGGTGGCGCAGGCTGAAGGGCTGGACCATGCGGGCCAGCGCGTCGTAGATCGCCGCGTCGCCGTGCGGGTGGAACCGCCCCATCACGTCCCCGACGACCTTGGCGCACTTGACGTGGGGGCGGTCCGGTCGCAGGCCGACGTCCCACATCCCGTAGAGGATTCGACGATGGACGGGCTTCAGGCCGTCCCGCACGTCCGGAAGCGCGCGGGCGACGATGACGGACATGGAATACTCGAGGAACGAGCGCTCCATCTCCTCCTGGATCTCGATCGGCTCGATCGTCTCGACGACCGGCTCGCCGCCGTCGCCGCCCGACGGCGGCCTTGCTGAGCTACGTCGTGCCATTCCCTCTCCTGGGGGCGGAGGCTCCTGGGTGGAGCCGGAAAGCTAGAAGTCGAGGAAACGGACGTCCTTGGCGTTCATCTGGATGAAGCGCCGGCGCACCTCCACGTCGTCGCCCATCAGCACCGAGCACACCTGGTCCGCGATGCTCGCCTCCTCCATGGTGATCTGCAGCAGGGACCGCTTCGCCGGGTCCATCGTCGTGTCGCGCAGCTCCGCGAAGTCCATCTCCCCGAGGCCCTTGAGGCGCTGGAACTCCTGCTTGTGGTTGGGGTGCTCCTCGAGGAACCGCGCCCGGTCGGCGTCGTCCTTCAGGTAGATCTTCGAGCTCCCGACGAGGGTCGAGTACAGCGGCGGCTGGGCGGCGTAGACGTGTCCGGCGTCGACGAGCTGCTTCATCTGGCGGAGGAAGAAGGTGAGCAGCAGGGTCCGGATGTGCGAGCCGTCGACGTCGGCGTCGGCGAGGATGATCACCTTGTGGTAGCGGATCCTCGAGATGTCGAAGTCGTCGGCGACGCCGGCGCCGATCGCCATGATCAGCGCCTGTATCTCGGCGTTCTTCAGCATCTTGTCGACGCGGGCCTTCTCGACGTTGAGGATCTTGCCCCGGATCGGGAGGATCGCCTGCACACGCGGGTCGCGGGCGTCCCGCGCCGAGGCCGCCGCGGAGTTGCCCTCGACGATGAACAGCTCGCAGTTGCGAGCCTCGCGTGACGAGCAGTCGACGAGCTTCCCGGGGAGCCCGGCGCCGTCGAGGGCCGACTTGCGCCTCGTCAGGTCCCGAGCGTGGCGCGCCGCCGCACGGGCGCGCTGCGCGAGGAGCGCCTTCTGCACGATCTGGCCCGCCTCGCGGGGGTTCTCCTCGAGCCACTCGGCGAGCTTGTCGTTCGTCGCCCGCTCTACGAGCGACCGGATCGACACATTGCCCAGCTTCGCCTTGGTCTGGCCCTCGAACTGCGGCTCGCGCAGCCGCACCGAGACGATCGCCGTGAGCCCCTCCCGGATGTCCTCGCCGGCGAGGTTCGGATCTGCCTCCTTGATGAGGCCGCGGCCCTTGGCGTAGCGGTTGACGACATTCGTGAGCGCTTTCTTCAGGCCCTCTTCGTGCATGCCGCCCTCGAGGGTCGCGATCCCGTTGGCGAAGGAGTGGATGCTCTCGTAGTAGCTCGTGTTCCACTGGAACGCGAGCTCCGCCTCCTGGTTCTCCTCCGCCTGGGAGAAGTAGGCGACCTTTCGGAACAACGGCTCCTTCGTCTCGTTGAGGTGCCGCACGAAGTCGACGATGCCGCCGGTGTAGCGGAAGGTCTCCTCCTGCTCGTGACCGGGGCGCTCGTCCCGGAAGACCATCTCGAGGCCGCGCTGGAGGAACGCCATCATCTGGAGCCGCTCGAGGATCGTCTGCGCCCGGAACTCGGTCTCCTCGAAGATCGTCGGGTCCGGCCAGAACGTCACCGTCGTGCCCGTCCTGCCCCGAGGCGACGGGCCCGTCGCGACGAGCGGCCCCATGGGCTTCCCGCCGTCGACGAAGACCTGCTCGTGGTGGAGCCCGCCACGGTCGACCTCGACCTCAAGGCGGCTGGAGAGCGCGTTCACGACCGAGACTCCGACGCCGTGCAGGCCGCCGGACACCTTGTAGCCCGACCCTCCGAACTTCCCGCCGGCGTGCAGCACCGTGAGCACGATCTCCACCGTCGACTTGCTCGGGTCGCTCGGATGCGGGTCGACGGGGATGCCCCGGCCGTTGTCGCGCACGCGGCAGGCCCCGTCTTTCAGCAGGGTCACCTCGATGCGAGACGCCGAGCCCTGCATCGCCTCGTCGACGGAGTTGTCGACCACCTCCCAGACGAGGTGGTGCAGGCCACTCGAGGATGTCGACCCGATGAACATGCCCGGACGCATGCGCACCGGCTCGAGACCCTCGAGGATCGTGATGTCCTCGGCCTCGTAGGAGGCCGTCGAGTCTCGGGTCGGCTCCTCCTCGAGCGGCAGGCGCCCCTGCTCGGACTCACTCATCGGCCGGCTCGGTCCTCGTGAACACGCGCGCGCCCCTTCGGCAGCGAAAGATGAACCGCCGGACCTGCCCGAGCTCGGTCGTCGCCGCGCTCGCGGACCGGACGTGCTGACGAGGACATTCTACCGTCCGGTCAGCGACGCACGGTGACTTTCAGCCCCAGGGCGACCGAGCGCCCGAGCTCGGCCTCGAGGCCCCCGAGTATCGTCTCGGCGAGGAACCCGAGCTGGGTTGCCCAGCCGGGATCGTCGACGGCGACCACGAGGTCGCCCCCGACAAACCCCGCGGGCGAGGCGTGCTCGGCCACCTTCGGGCCGACGACGTCCTCCCAGCAACGGGCGACCTCGCCGAGCAGCGAGACCTCCTCGTGGCCCATGGCCCTCAGGTAGGCACCGATCGCCTCGCCCAGGCTCCGCTCCTCGCTCACCGGACAATCCTGCCCCCCTCGAGGTGCACGACGCCGGACGCCTTCGCGCCCGGGGGCAGCCCCCCTGCTGTCGTCAGGATCGCCTGGCCCGGGGGCAGCTCCTCCAGCAGCGCCCGGGCTGTGCGTTCGTCGAGCTCGGAAAAGGCGTCGTCGAGCAGCAGCACCGGCGTCGTCCCCGCGTAGCGAGCGACCACCTCGTGGGCCGCGAGCCGCAGGGCGAGGGTCACGCACCGCTGGCGGCCCTGAGAGAGGCGGGTCCGAGCGTCGAGACCCGCCGAGCTGATCAGCAGCTCGTCGCGGTGCGGGCCCACCGTCGTGGCCTCGCGCCGCAGGTCGGAGGTGCGGCCGGTGGCGAGCGCGCTTCCGAGGTCGCCCTCGTAGGAGCGTCGGTAGCTGAGCTCCAGGCCGGCCTCGGTCCCCGCCAGCTGGGAGAACGCCGCGCTCGCCGCCGGGCCCATCTCCTCGAGCAGCGCCTCGCGAGCCTCGGTGAGCTGCGTGCCCGCGCCCGCGAGCTGCGCGTCCCAGACGTCGAGGGTCGCCGCGACCTCCGCCGAGAGCCTCCCGCCCGCGCTCTTGAGCAGCGTGTTGCGCTGCCGTAGGACCCGTTCCACGACCTGGCGGGTGCTGGCAAGGCCCGGGCGGGCGGCCACCACGACGTCGTCGAGGAGCGCTCGTCGCCGCTCGGGGCCACCCTTCACGATCTCGAGATCGTCCGGGGAGAAGACGGTGGTCCGCAGGGTCTCGACAAGCTCCTGCACCCGCCCCACTCTCTGGCGGTTGCGCAGCACCCGGTCGCGCCCTCTCGGGGCCAGCTCGATCTCGAGGAGCGTTCGCCGGGCGCCGTCGGCGGCCTCGAGCCGGACGACGGCGCGCTCGGCGCCGATGCGGACGAGGGACTCCCGGGGGCTGTCTCGCATCGAGCGCAGGGAGCCGGCATAGGCGATCGCCTCGAGCAGGCTCGTCTTGCCCGAGCCATTCTCGCCGGTGACGACGGTGAGCCCGCCTGCGAGGGGTCGGAGCTCCACGCGGCCGAGGTTCCTGAAGTCGCGAACCTCGACCCAGACGACCTCGGTCAGGAGACCCTCACGGGCATCAAGAGATAGCGGTAGTCGTCCTCGCCCTCGCCTCGCACGGTGGCGGGCTTGCTCGAGTCGATCACCTCGAGGGTCACGACGTCAGCACGGATCGCGTCGATGCCGTCGAGGAGGTAGCCGGGGTTGAACGCGATCGTCGTCTCCTCCCCCACATAGCTCCCGTCTACCCGCTCGGAGGCACGCCCCGTCTCGGCGGTGAGCACCGTCAGCTCGACACCTCCCTCGGTGAAGCTGATCCGGACCGGCGTCGTCACGTCCTTCGTGTCCCGGACCATGAGACGCACCCGGCGCAGGGCCGCGGCGAGCTCCTCCTTGGCGGCCGTGAAGCTGTTCGGGTAGGAGGGGGGCAAGAGCCGCTCGTAGTCCGGGAAGGGCCCTCGCAGCAGGCGCGTCGTCAGCTGGACGTGCCCGAGGTCGAAGGCCGCGTCGAGCTCGCCGCAGCGGAAGACGAGCGGCGAGGTGTCGTCGCTCTCCTTGCCGTCGGCCAGCGCGCCCACGAGGCGCTGCACCTCGGCCAGCGCCCGGGCGGGTACCAGCACCTCATTCCCCCCGCTCGGGCCGCTCATCCCCGCGAGGTCCTTGAACGCGAGACGGTAGGAGTCGGTCGCGACCAGCCGAAGCCCGGTGCCCGTCGTGAGCATGAGCACGCCTGTCAGCTGCGGAGCCCTCGTGTCGTCGGTCAGGGCGGCCCTCACGACCTGCCGAAGACCCTCGGCGAAGCGTCGGGCCGGCAAGCTCACGCCCTCCCCCCCTGCCGGCGACAGCCGGGACACCTCCGCGGCGACCGGGACCCGGACGCTGAACTCGGCCCGTCCCGAGAGGACCCGGGCCTCCTCCTCGTCGCTCGTCACCGTGACCGCGCCCGGCTCGAAGGAGCGCACGATGTCGACAAGCAGGCGCGCGGGCACGAGCACCGCCCCGTCCGCGTCGCCGGCGACGCTCGTGCGCACCTCGATCACAAGATCGGGGTCCGCTCCGGTCACGATGAGCTGGTTCCCGTGGAGGACAAGCTGCAGGCTCGGCGACGCCGACCCCGCGGCCGTGCGGGCTGAGGCGGCCCTGCTGGCCGTGGCCAGCGCCTCGAGCAGCCCGTCACGTTCGGTTCGGAACTTCACCGCTGCTCTGCTCCTGTCATAGAAGGTGTGATGGAGAAGAAGAGTAGTTGTGATAGGTGCTGGGGATTGGGGACGAAGCCGCCGAGCCCGAGGTGGTGGGCCCTATGTCCTTCCACAGGATCGGCTCCGGCGTGCACAGGTGTCGGGCCGAGGTGCTCGGGGGCTGTGGAGGAGCAGGAGGTGCTCCACAGGACGGGCGCGTTTTCCACTCCCTTTCCACGGCGAGGCTCCACAGGAGCGGGCGGCTCAGGATCGTCGGCTCGGTCGAGGTGGTGGTTCCGAGAGACCCGTGAGGTGGTCACCCGCCGCTGCGGATGCGCACGATCAGCTCGGTGACCTGGTCGTAGATGTGGCGGCGCTCCTTCATGAGCGCGGCGATCTTCTCGACGGCGTGGATGACGGTGGTGTGGTCGCGCCCGCCGAACTCCCTGGCGATCGCGGGGTAGGAGAAGTCGGTCAGCTCTCGGAAGACGTACATGCCGATCTGGCGGGCGATGACGAGCGGCCGGCGACGGCTGGGCCCGCACAGCTCGTCGACACCGAAGCCGAAGTACTCGGCGGTGCTCGACAAGATCTGCTGCGCGGTGATCCTGCGAGGCTGGCGTGCGCCGATGACGTCGGCGAGCACCCGCTCTGCCACCTCACGGGTAAGAGGCTGGCGGTTCAAGCTGGCATAGGCCGTGACACGGGTGAGCGCGCCCTCGAGCTCCCGGATGTTGTCCTTGATGTTGCTCGCGATCAGCTCGAGCACTTCGTCGCCGACGATCATCCGCTCGTGCTCGGCTTTGGTGCGCAGGATGGCGATGCGGGTCTCCAGCTCCGGCGGCTGGATGTCCGCGATCAGCCCGGAGAGGAAACGGCTGCGAAGCCGGCTCTCCAAGGTCGCGATCGAGCCCGGAGGGCGGTCCGAGGTCAGCACGAGCTGGCGGGAGGCTTCATAGAGGGAGTTGAAGGTGTGGAAGAACTCCTCCTGGAAGGACTCCTTGCCCTCGATGAACTGGATGTCGTCGATCAACAGCACGTCGCACTCCCGATACCGCCGCTTGAACGCGGTGGTGGCGTTCGCACGCAGGGCTTCGACGAACTCGTTCATGAACCACTCGGTCGAGACGTAGCGCACGTGGTAGCGAGGGAAGTTCTCCGTCACGTACCCCCGGATCGACTGCAGGAGGTGGGTCTTGCCGAGGCCCGTGGCACCAATGATGAACAGCGGGTTGTACGCGCGTGCGGGCGCCTCGGCCACGGAGAGGGCCGCCGCGTGGGCGAAGCGGTTCGAGGGGCCGATGACGAAGGTGTCGAAACTGTGGCGGTTGCTCGCGCCCGCTGCGGGGGTCGCGCCCTCTCGCCACACCTCGCTCGCTGCGCTGGCCTGGACCGCCGGGACCGTCCGTGGCGCCGAGCCCTGCTCGCCGGACGGCGTAGCAAGCTCGTCAGGACCCGGGTCCTGGACCAGCACGTCCAGACGGACCGGGAGGTCCGTGCCGCTCGAGTCATGCACCGCATCCCGGAGCAGACCGTCGAAGCGGTTCTCCAGGCGCTCCTTCACCAGGGAGTTCGGGACTGCGAGGACGAGCTCGCCGTTGGCGATCGCCACCGGGACGACGCTCGCGAACCAGGTTCGCCAGGTCGCCTCTGCCACCTGGGACTGGATCGCGGTGGCACACCGCTCCCACACCTGCTGCGCGTCGGTCAACTACCTCTTGCCTTTGCCTTTCGGCCCGGAAGTTGTCCACAGGCAGGTCCACATCTGTGGACCGACGACCCGTGCCCCAGGATGCGGTCCTCGGAGCCCAGCATCCTACAAGTTTGCCTCGTTGCCGGCCCCGGTGCCGGGGCCCCTTCGGGCCCGGAGGCGCGCTAGGATGCACCGTCTTTGTAGAGGGGCGAGATGAAGCGCACGTACCAGCCGAACACGCGAAAGCGCGCCAAGCGCCACGGCTTCCGTCACCGCATGGCGACGAGAGCTGGCCGGGCCATCCTGCAGGCGCGCCGTCGGCGCGGGCGGGCCCGCCTGTCGGCCTGAGCGGAACCCCTCCGCCGGTCCGCGGACGCGCGCAGTTCCGTGCCCTGGCGCGCAGCCGCTGCCGTGGTCGGGCGGGGCCCGTCACGGTACACTTCCTTCCAGCCGAGCGTCCGACGGAGGGTGTGCGTGTCGCGTACGCCGTGGGCCGGAGGCTCGGTGGCGCGGTCGAGCGCAACCGCTGGCGCCGTCGGCTGCGAGCGATCGCAGGTGAGGTGTGCGCGGCGCTCCCGGCGGGCGCGTACCTCGTGGTCGCGGGCCCGGGGATCGGCGTCCTGGCCTTCGACGAGCTAAAGAAGCAGGTGACGGACGCGATGCGGCGAGCGAGCGAGCGAGCAGGATGAACGCTGCGGTCCGTGCCGCCCGGCGAGCCGCTGTCGGGTTGATCCGCGCCTACCAGGCGACACGCCGGGGGCGGCTCTCCCCCTGTCGGTTCGTCCCCTCGTGCTCCGACTACGCGGTCGAGGCCGTCGAGACCCACGGCGTGCTGCACGGCGGTGCGCTCGCGGTGTGGCGGGTGGCGCGCTGCAACCCGATCGGCGGGCGCGGCTTCGACCCGGTTCCGCCTCGCTCCGCCCGCCGGCACCGCCACGGCGACGAGCTGCGCCAGATGGCCGCAAGATGAGAGGCGGCAACTTGTGACTCTCCACCCGGAGCTGCTCGCCTCGACGATCGGGAAGATCTTCCAGCCGCTCTTCGACCTCTTTGCCTGGCTGCTCGCGGCGTTCTACAGCCTCATCCCGAACTACGCGGTGGCGATCGCCCTGCTCACGATCGTCGTCATGATCGTCGTGTTCCCCATCACCCGCCGCGGGACGCGCTCGATGATGCGCATGCAGCTGCTGGCGCCGGAGCTGAAGCAGATCCAGAACAAGTACAAGGCCAAGGCCGGGATGTCGACGGCCGAGCGCCAGGAGCTTCGGCAGAAGCTGAACGAGGAGATGATGGCGCTGTACAAGGAGCACGGAGTCAGCCCGACGGGCGGCTGCCTGCCGATGTTCCTTCAGTTCCCGATATTTATCATCCTCTATGACACGATCCGCGGTCTCACCCGTGAGGTGAAGATCCATGTCGGAGGCAATATCGAGCACGTCATCCGACCGCTGTACGTCAGCCACACGACGAAGCTCTACCAGAGCATCGTGCAGCATGGGGACGAGGCGATCCACCACGGGGGCAAGCTGCTCCCCGCCTTCGGCATCGACCTTGCCGACTCCGTGAAGTCGGCCGGCCTCACCTGGCCGGAGAAGCTGCCCTACATAGCCCTGATCCTCGTGGCGATCGCGCTGCAGTACGTGCAGATGAAGCAGCTCAGCGGGCGCAACCCGGCAGCGGCCTCCGCCAACCCGCAGATGCAACAGATGCAGAAGATCATGCCGCTGATCTTCGCCGTCATCTACATCGCCATCCCGGCCGGCGTCAACGTCTACTTCATCGTCTCGAGCCTGTTCCGCATCGGACAGCAGGAGTACATGTATCGTCACGATCCCCAGCTCCGAGCCTCGCTGGCCGCGCTCCACGAGCGTGCCAAGGCGAGCCCGAAGCCGGCGCCGGTGGGAGCGGGGCCCGGCCAGGGCGGCGCAAGCAAGGGATTGTTCGCGCGGCTTCGGGAGGTGGCGCTGCAGCAGGCCGCCCCGAGCGACCAGCGAGGCGCCTCGGGCGGCGCGCCGTCCGGCCGGGGCGCGTCGCCGAAGCCGGCCGTGTCGCCGCCGAAGCCGCAGAAGGACGGCGGGAGCGCCGGTGCCACGCCATCCCGGCCCCGGGGCGGGGCCGCCTCGGGCGGCGCCGGGAAGGAGAAACTCGGCGCGAGGGCCGGGAGCACCAACACGGTTGGCGCGTCGCGCCCGCAGTCCCGGGCACAGGGGAAGCGGCCCCGGAGACCGCGCTAGGCGTGGAGTGGGTCGAGACGACGGGCCCGTCCGTCGCCGCGGCGGTAGAGACGGCGCTCGACGAGCTCGGAGTCGACGAGCAGGAGCTCGAGATCGTCGTCCTTGCCGAGCCGCGCCGGGGGTTCCTCGGCTTCGGCCGGTCCGGCGCGAGGGTGCGGGCGAGGATCCGTCCCTCGGTGCCCCGCCCGAAGCGGCCCACCAGATCGCGCCGGGAGCGGAGCTCGGGTGACGAGGCCTCCGACGGTGCTCGCAGGACCGTCCCTGGGTCTCGAGCGCAGTCGAGGAGGGGGGAGGCGCCCACACAGGGGGCAACGTCGCTGCCCGGGCCCCGAGCGCGCTCGCGCCGGTCGCCCGCCGAGCCCGTGCCCCCCGGCGCGGGGCCGTCGGAGGAAGTATCGCCAGCTGAGGAGGAACCGATGAGCGTCGAGCAGCAGGCAGAGGTGGCCGCGGCCTTCGTGCGAGGTGTGGTCGAGCGGTT
Organism: Actinomycetes bacterium; assembly: GCA_021786195.1. Lineage (GTDB taxonomy): Bacteria > Actinomycetota > Acidimicrobiia > Acidimicrobiales > Bog-793 > JAKAOD01. The sequence continues at coordinate 11,347 of JAJYNS010000054.1, forward strand.
CGGGATCGACGCGAGCACCGAGGTCGAGATGTCCGACGAGCAGGTCACGGTCTCGGTGACCGGCGAGGACCTTGGCCTGCTGATCGGCCCGCGCGGCGCGACCCTCGACGCCCTCCAGGAGCTCACCCGCACGGCGGTCCAGCGTCGCGGCGAGGATCACCGCACCCGGATCGTCGTCGATGTGGGCGGCTTCCGGTGCCGCCGCGCCGCCGCGCTCGAGGCCTTCGCGAGGAGGACCGCCGAGGAGGTGCGGGCCTCCGGCATGAGCCAGGCGCTCGAGCCGATGACGGCCAGCGATCGAAAGATCGTGCACGACGTCGTGAACACGATCGACGGCGTCGAGACGACCTCGGAGGGCACCGAGCCGCACCGCTATGTCGTGATCCGCCCGGCGGACGCCGGTGACCGCGAGGGGGAAGCCGGTCTCGAGGGCGGGGAGGCGGCGGACGAGGGCTGACCTGGGCGAGGGCACCGAGCTCGGCCCGGCGCGAGGCCCCGGGTCGCCGCGGCAGTCCGGGCCGGACGGCGGCGAGCGCCGCCGCTTGCTCGAGGTACTCGCAGACGCCCAGCGAGCCGGTGTCCTCGGCGCTGCGGCGGTCGGGCAGCACGTCGAGCACGCCGTCGGGTTCCTGGTTGCCCTGGAACCGAGTGCGTTCGCCAAGGCAACGGTGCTCGACCTCGGCAGCGGCGCCGGGATCCCCGGCCTGGTGATCGCCCAGTCCTGCCCGAGTGCTCGGGTGGTGCTGCTCGAGGGGAGCACGGTGCGGGCCGCTCGACTGCAGCGGTCGGTCCGGTACCTCGGCCTCGACCGGCGCGTCGATGTCGTCGCGAGGCGTGCCGAAGAAGCCGGCCGCGACCCGTCACTACGAGGCCGCTTCGACGTGGTCGTCGCCCGAGGCTTCGCCTCGCCGGGCCCGACGGCCGAGTGCGCGGCGGGGCTGCTGCGCGTCGGAGGGCGTCTTGTCGTCTCCGAGCCGCCTGAGGCTGCCGAGGGCGACGGCAGGTGGGACGGTGACGGGCTCGGTGCCCTCGGCATGCGACTGGAGTCACGCCATGCCATCCCCTGGCACTTCGCGGTGATCCGGCAGGACTCCTCCTGCCCGCCCCGGTATCCGCGGCGGGTCGGGGTTCCCGCGAAGCGCCCGCTGTTCTGATGGGACACCAGACGGCGGGCTCGGTCCGCTGCGACGTCGAGAGGCCAGCCTGCACGCCAGGGGGCCGGCCGGACGGCGTCGACCTGGCTCACCCTCCCGCAGCTCAGCCACCGCGGGAGCGCTTCAGGTTCTTGAAGATCTCGTCGAGACGATCCACCGCGCCCGCCCCGTGCCGCCCACCGCTCGCGCCCACCGCGCCCGCCGTCGAGCTCGCGCCCTGCCGCCGTGCCGGCCGCACCCGCCCGGGGCTCGCGGGTGGGGAGGTGGCGAGCCGGTCGGCATACCGCTCGCGCATCTCCTGAAGGCGGGCGTGGCTGTAGGCGTCAAGGTCCGGGCTGATCCGCGCCTCGAGGATCGGCAGGAGCTCGTCTCTCAGGAAGGCGCCACGCGCCATCCACTGGAAGTAGTGCCGGCCACCGTGGTCGTAGGGGCCGTAGAGCTTCCCGCCGGGGAAGTGCTGCTCGAGCCAGCGGAACACCGCCTCGTGACGGACGTGCATCCGGAGGGTCACCTGGGGTTGGCGGCCGTCGCCCCCGAAGTGCCCCTCGCCGACGAGCAGGCCCACGAGGACGCCGACCTCGTAGTCTTCAGCCATGGCGTCTCCTACCTCGGTGCCGTGCCGGGCGGGCGGATGCGCCCGGGATCGACGCTTCTGCAGAAGTGTTTCACTGCAGGGTATCACGTGGAACTCTGGGACGGCCGAGCTTGACCGACGATCCCGTGGCGGCGAGGATGAGTGACCCCGGGATGCCAAGGAGCTCCTTTTGCCAGGACCTTGCTCGAAGTGACCCCAGCCGAGTACCCGGCCGATCAGTCGGCCGGCAGGTTCTCCGGTGACCGGCCGAGCCAGGGCGAGGCCCCAGGTGCCCCTGGCGTCGAGGCCTCGGGGAAGGGCTCGGTCGTCGGCGATCCGGCAAGGGGGGTTGCGCGGACGATGATGCCGGGGGTGATCGGCAACCGCTCGAAGCGGGAGCTCCCCCGGGTCTTTGCGCTCGCGAACCAGAAGGGTGGCGTCGGCAAGACCACGACGACCGTCAACCTCGGCGCCTCGCTTGCCGACCTCGGCTACAAGGTGCTCGTCGTTGACCTCGACCCTCAGGGGAACGCCACGACCGGGCTGGGCATCGACGGCCGGAACTTCGACGTATCGATCTACGACGTTATCCTCCACGACGTCCTGCTCGAGGACTGCATCGAGCCGACCAGCATCCGCAACCTTTTCATCGTGCCGGCGACCATCGACCTCGCGGGTGCCGAGATCGAGCTTGTTCCGGCGTTCAGCCGCGAGCTGCGACTGAGGAAGGCGATCGACCAGGTGCGCGACGACTTCCAGTACATCCTCATCGACTGTCCTCCGTCCCTCGGGCTGATCACGGTGAACGGACTTGCGGCGGCAAGCGAGGTCCTCGTGCCGATCCAGTGCGAGTACTACGCGCTGGAGGGAGTCGGCCAGCTGCTCCGGAACGTCGAGCTCGTGCGTGCGAACCTCAATCCGGGCCTCGAGGTGACGACGATCGTGCTCACGATGTATGACGGGCGTACCAAGCTCGCCGATCAGGTCGTGGCGGAGGTCCGAAGCCACTTCGGCGATGCGGTCTGCCGGACCGTGATCCCACGTTCGGTGCGAGTCTCGGAGGCGCCGTCCTTCGGCCAACCGGTAACGGTCCACGACCCGAGCTCCCGGGGTGCAATCGCCTACCGAGAGCTTGCGAAGGAGGTAAGCGGTGGCTAGGCGGAGCGGCCTGGGGCGCGGGCTCGGCGCGCTGATCCCGACCGAGATCCCCCGTTCTTCCGGCTCGGCATTGCGGGAGCTTCCCGTCGCGAGCATCCGCCCGAACCAGCACCAGCCGAGGACGCAGTTCGACGAGGAGGCGCTGTCGAGCCTCGTCGACTCGATCCGGGTGATGGGCGTGCTCCAACCGGTGCTCGTGCGCGAGATCGGGGATGGCGAGTACGAGCTCATCGCGGGCGAGCGACGATGGCGAGCCTCGAGGCGGGCGGGGCTGCACAGCATCCCGGCGCTCGTGCAGGTCGCCGACGACGTCTCGAGCCTCGAGCAGGCGCTCGTCGAGAACCTCCACCGGGAAGACCTCAATGCCCTCGACGAGGCGGCTGCCTACCAGCAGCTGATCGAGGACTTCCACCTGACCCACGAGGACGTCGCGCGCAGGGTCGGCAAGAGCCGCGCCGCGGTCACGAACGCGCTCCGCCTCTTCCAGCTTCCTCCGGCGGTGCAGCACCTGGTCCGCGACGGCCGGCTCACCCCGGGGCACGCACGCGCCCTCCTGTCGACGCCGGATCGGGAGCTTCAGGAGCGCCTCGCGCAGGAGGCGGTCGCCGAGGGCCTGTCGGTCCGGGCGCTGGAGGAGCTGGTGCGTGCCTATCTTTACGGGGAAGGCGACCCAACGGCCGCTCGCCGTCCGGGCTCGCCGGGCACCACGGAGGCGTCGACGGGCGCCGTGACGGTCGACGCGACGAGTGGGCCGGCAGGCCCGGTCGCGCCGCCCGCCCGCCCGACCGCCGGCCCGGGCGGTGGCGACGAGGAGACGCAGCCGGGCGAGCGCGGGGCGACTACCGACAGGCGACCACCCGTCGTGCCCGGGGGTGGCAGGCCGCCCGCCACGCGCCCGCCGATGAGCGCGGCGCCGATTCGCCCGCCCGGCGTGCTCGAGCTGGAGCAGCTGCTTGCCGATCGGCTGGATACTCGGGTGCGTGTCGACATCGGAGCGCGACGGGGTCGGATCGTGATCGACTTCGCGACGCTCGAGGACCTCGAGCGCATCTATCGGGTGATGATCGGCGATCACCACCGGGGCCCGTCCGGAGCCTCGACTTCTCGCTGAGGT